>CALVKT010000059.1 GCA_944333055.1 uncultured Clostridia bacterium | reverse complement strand
CACGAATTCTGGTAGCCATGCGATTTCACTCCTTTACTTGCGGCCGCTGGCGCTCTCACCGGCGTGACCCTTGAAGGTGCGCGTCGGGGCGAACTCGCCCAGCTTGTGACCAACCATTTCTTCCACGATGTAAACCGGCACATGCTTGCGGCCGTCGTGCACCGCGATCGTGTGGCCCACCATCTGGGGGAAGATGGTAGAGGCGCGAGACCAGGTCTTCAGCACGCTCTTCTTGCCGGATTCGTTCATTTCCTCGACCCTCTTGAGCAGCTTCGCAGCTACATAGGGGCCCTTCTTGACCGATCTGCTCATTGATGAGTCCTCCTATTACTTGTTGCCCGCACGCTTGACAATCTTCTTGTCAGAGTACTTCTTCGGCTTGCGGGTCTTCAGGCCGAGCGCCGGCTTGCCCCACGGGGTGACAGGCGCCGGCAGGCCAACCGGGCTCTTGCCCTCGCCGCCGCCGTGCGGGTGATCGCACGGGTTCATGACGACGCCGCGGACGGTCGGGCGGATGCCCATGTGACGGGTGCGGCCGGCCTTGCCGATGCGCACGTTGCTGTGATCGGCGTTGCCCACGGTGCCCACGGTCGCCTTGGCGTCCATGGAGATCATGCGAACCTCGCCGGAGGGGAGACGAACCTGCGCGTTCTTGCCTTCCTTGGCCATCAGCTGCGCGGCGTTGCCAGCGGAGCGGACGAGCTGGCCGCCGCGGCCCGGCACGATCTCGATGTTGTGGATCAGCGTGCCCAGGGGGATGTTGCGGATCGGCAGGGCGTTGCCCGGCTTGATGTCGGCGTCCGGACCGGAGACGACGGTGTCGCCGACCTTCAGGTCGATCGGGGCCAGGATGTAGCGCTTCTCGCCGTCGACGTAGTGCAGCAGGGCGATGAAGGCGGTGCGGTTGGGATCGTACTCGATGGCGGCAACCTTCGCCGGGATGCCGTCCTTGTTGCGGCGGAAGTCGATGATGCGGTACTTCTGCTTGTTGCCGCCGCCCTGGTGGCGCACGGTGATCTTGCCCTGCTTGTTGCGGCCGGCCTTGCTCTTCTTGATCTCAACGAGAGACTTTTCCGGCGTGCTCTTGGTGACTTCCTCGAAGGTCAGCACCGACATGAAACGCCTGGCCGGGGAAGTCGGCTTATAAACTCGAATAGCCATTTGTCAAACCTCCCTGATTACTGCGCCATGCCGTCGAAGAACTCGATGGTCTTGGAGTCTTCCTTCAGCGTGACGTAAGCCTTCTTGATTTCCGGGGTGCGGCCGGCGTAGCGGCCCTGACGCTTGATCTTGCCGAGGGTGCGCAGGGTGTTGACGCTCTGCACCTTCACGCCGAAGGCAGCCTCCACAGCCTGCTTGATCTCGATCTTGTTGGCGCCAATCGCCACTTCAAACACGTAGCGCTTGTCCGCCAGGCCGTCGTAGGCCTTCTCCGTCAGCACCGGACGGAGGATGATATCATGAGGATTCTTCATTACGCGTAAACCTCCTCAACGAGCTTGACCGCATCCTGGGTGATGATGAACTTCTCGTTGCCGAGGATGTCCAGCACGTTCAGGGTGTTGACGTAGGCGGTCTTCAGGCCCGCGATGTTCGCGGACGCGCGGGTGACGGTCTCGTCCGGGCCGGCCAGAACCAGCAGCGCGGACTTGGTGGCGCCGAGATTCTTGAGGATCGCGGCGACCTCGCGGGTCTTCGGGGCGGAGAGGGCGATCTTGTCGAGCACGATCATCTCGCCGTCGTTCACCTTGCTGGTGAGCGCGCCCTTGAGCGCCAGGCGGCGCACCTTCTTGGGCACGTTGATCACGTAATCGCGGGGCTTCGGCGCGAAGACGACGCCGCCGTGCGTGAACTGCGGCGCGCGGTTGCCATGGTGGCGCGCGTTGCCGGTGCCCTTCTGGCGGTAGATCTTACGGCCGCCGCCGCGGACCTCGCCGCGGGTCTTGGCGGACTGGGTGCCCTGGCGCTTGGCGGCCAGCTGGCTGCGGACAACCAGGTGGATGACGCCCTCGTTGATCTCGGAAGCGAAGATGCCTTCGCTCAGCTCGATCTCACCGACCTTGGCGCCTTCCTGATTCAGCATTGCAATCTTAGGCATGGTGACGGTCCTCCTTATCAGGCCTTGACGGAATCGCGGATCACGAGCGTGCCGCCATTCGGGCCCGGCACGTTACCCCTGACCAGCAGGAGATTGCGCTCGGCATCCACGCGCACGACGCTCAGGTTCTGAACGGTGACGCGGTCGACGCCGTAGTGGCCGGGCATGTGCTTGTTCTTGAACACGCGGGACGGCGTGGAGTTGGCGCCCATGGAGCCGACGCCACGGTGATACTTGGAGCCGTGGGCCATCGGGCCGGTGTGCTGATTCCAGCGCTGGATGACGCCCGCAAAGCCGTGGCCCTTGGACGTGCCGGTGATGTCGACCTTGTCGCCCGCGGCGAACACGTCCACCTTCACCTCGTCGCCCACGTTGTAGGCGGTGCAGTCCTCCAGACGCAGCTCGCGCAGCTTGCGGCAGGGCGCCACGCCCGCCTTGGCGAAGTGGCCCTTGACCGGCTTGTTCACCAGCTTCTCGGCGCGGTTGGGGGCGTAGGCGTCAAAGCCCACCTGAATGGCCTCGTAGCCATCCTTCTCCAGGGTCTTCTTCTGGACGACCGGGCAGGGGCCTGCCTCGATGACGGTGACCGGGATCAGGCGGCCGTCCTCGGTAAAGATCTGCGTCATGCCGATCTTCTTGCCGACGATACCTTTCTTCATCTTCACTTACCTCCTGATCACAGTTTGATCTCGATCTCAACGCCGGCCGGCAGATCGAGCTTCTCCATCGCGTCGAACGTGGCGCGGGTGGGGTTCTGAACGTCGATGAGGCGCTTGTGGGTGCGCTGCTCGAACTGTTCGCGGGAATCCTTGTACTTGTGGGTCGCGCGCAGAATCGTCACGACTTCCTTCTCGGTGGGAAGCGGGATCGGGCCGGACACCTTGGAACCGGTGCGGCGAGCGGTCTCGACGATGCGCTCGGCAGCCTGGTCGACGAGGCTGTGCTCGTAAGCCCAGAGCTTGATGCGGATTTTCTTGCTGGCCATTTCTTTTCCTCCTTGTTCGTACTCAAGTACGACTGCTTGGCTTTTTTGCCCTGCATGACGGTTCTTGAGCCGTCGTCCGATTCGCGGACATGGTCCGTGACAGTTCCCCCACCGGCCAGTGAGCAATCTGCCACTTCATCCCCTTTGCAGACATCTTCCACATTATATTCGAAAACATGCTGCAACGCAAGACCTTTTTTGAAATTTTTTTTGACTTTTTTGAACGCCGCCTGCCGCGGCCTCCGTTTTTTCTCCGCGCAAAAATCCAGCCTTTTCAAGCGTTTTTTGCGCCCGGCTCCAGCCGCCCTTCCGGCGGCTGGATGTCCACATCTCCGGGCGTTTCATTTCGGCCATTCATGCACACGCCTCCTGGCGTTTCTTTTTGCCCGCAAGACAAATTTTCACCAATTTCGGGCCGGTCAGGCGCCCATTTTTCATCAGTTTGACCAATTCGACGCGCGCGATTCTATGCCGGTTGTCTGGTATACAAGCATGCAAGGCCGGTGCTTTATCGCTTTAAAGCGCATCGGCGCCCCGCCCCCTCCGCCCGCATTTTCCCGCATGCGCAAAAAACAGGCGGCTCCGCGCGGAAGCCGCCTTGCGTCCTGCGCTCATGCGCGCCTGCGCGCGCGCATGCGGCGCACGAAGCACGAGAGCGTGAAGTTGATGGCAAAATAGACGAGGAATGCAAAGCCAAAGAGCACGAACACATCGGTGACGTGGATGGTGCCGCGGTTGAAGCGGTCAACCCACGTGCCGTTGTAGCTGTTGGCCTTGGAGATGATCAGCTTTGTGCAGCCCATCAGCTCCACCGTCACCAGGCTCGCCATGTAGCTGGAGTCCTTGATCGTGGTGATCATCTGGGAGAGCAGCGTGGGGATGATGTTGCGAAATGCCTGCGGCAGCACGATGAGCGTCATCGTCTGCAAGGTGCCAAAGCCCTGCGCATACGCCGCCTCAAACTGGCCCTTGGCCACGGAATTGAGGCCGCCGCGGATGATCTCCGCCATGATCGCCGAGGTGAAGAGCGTGAAGGCGACAATCGCCTTGAACAGCGTCTTGACCGCGACGGTCGAGGTGAAGCCCAGCATCTCGGCGAACGCCTTGCTGAACGACGGCGCGGGGCACATCACAAAGCAGATGAACATCCAGAGCATCAGCGGCGTGTTGCGAAAGAGCTCGATGTAGGCCGAGGCGATCCGCCGCAGCACGCGCGCCGGGCCCTTCGTGCAGTAATTGCGCACGAGCGCGAGCACCGCGCCCACGGTGACGCTCAGCACGATCGTGCAAAAGGAGATGCCCAGCGTGAAGGCGAGGCCCTTGAGCAGGTAGCCGATGACGTCCGGGTTCTTGAGGATGCCAAAGCTGCCCCGCAGGTCCTGCATGAACTGTTCCATCAGGCCGTCGCCTCCTTTGCATCCGCCTTGTCGGGCTTCACCGCGTCGCGCTCCTTGAGCCGGCGCTCCCAACGGCCGGCGATCATCGAGAGCGGATAGCACACGCAGAAGAACAGCACGCCGCCCACCAGATACGCGGGGCCGTATGCGCCGCCCGTCGACTCGCCGGTGACGAAGTTGTACGTCGTGGCGATCAGGTCCGCGCCGCCGATGATGTACAGGCAGCTCGTGTTCTTGATCAGCGCGACGACCTGATTGATCATCGGCGGCAGGATGATCTTGGCCGTCTGGGGCAGGATGATGTAGCGCATGGTGTCCGTGTATTCAAAGCCCTGCGCGCGCGCCGCGTCGAATTGTCCGAGCGGAATCGACTGGATGCCTGCGCGCACGACCTCCGCGACGTACGCCCCGTGGTAGAGCCCCAGCGAGATGAAGCCCACCGTCACGACCGTGATCTTGACGCCCGAATACGCCAGCGCGTAGTACAGGAAGCAGACCTGCAAAATCAGCGGCGTGTTCTGGAAGAATTCCACGTAGGCGCGCGCAAACATCCGCAGCCCCTTCACGCTGCCGGTGGCCATCAGGCCCAGCGCGAAGCCGATCGCCATGGCGATGAGCAGGCCCACGACGGCGCTTTGCAGCGTGTTGAGCAGGCCGTTTAAAAACGTCGCTCGATATTGCCACACGGTCGCCCATGCCTTGGCGCTCCATACGGTCTCCATTGCGCGTCACCTCCCAGATGCGTCCCGCTGCTGTGCGGGTCTCCTGCGCGCCGCTTTCCGACGGCGCATCTAATAAGTAGAAAGGGCGCACGGCCGCCCGGCCGTGCGCACGTTTGCAGCGGCGTTACAGACCCCACTCCGCGATCATGGCGTCGATGGTGCCGTCTTCCAGCCAGGTCGTGATCAGCGCTTCGATCTTGGCGGAGAGCTCGGAGCCCTTCTTGGTCGCCACGCCGTACTCCTGCGGGGAGAAGGACGCGTCGATGAAGCTGCGGTCGTCGGTCTTGTAGTTGGCCAGGATGGACTTGTCCACGCAGAAGGCGTCCACGTCGCCGGCGTCCAGCGCCAGGGAAATGGCCGGATAGTCGTCAAACTCCTTGAACTTGACGCCATTGTCAAACGTCGCAATCTCAAACGCATCGGCGTCGAAGCCCTCGATCAGGCCCGCCTCGGCCATGGCCGTGGCCAGCGCCTTGGCGGAGGTGGAGCCGGTGGAGACGCCCACCGTCTTGTCCTTGAGGCCCGCCAGATCGGTGATGCCGCTGCTGGTCTCCACCAGCACGGTCACGGCGTCCACGTAGTACGGCGTGGAGAAGTCCCAGCTTTCCTTGCGTTCGGGCTTGATGGTGAACGTGGCGATGACGCAGTCCAGCTCGCCGTTGTCCAGCATCTGGCCGCGCGTGGCCGCGGTGACGGTCGTGTATTCCACGTCGTCATAGCCCAGCGCTTCCGCGAGCTTGGCGCCCAGATCGATCTCCATGCCGGAGTATTCGCCCGTCGTCTCGTCCAGATAGCCGAAGCCGTACACGTCCTGTTTGACGCCGACCCGGAAGGTTTCTGCGTTCGCCGCGACGGTCATGGACAGCAGCATCACGACGGCAAGCACGAGCATCATCATCTTTTTCATAGGTTTTCCTCCTTCATGCTGGCCTCGTCCACGCGGCGGCGTCAGGCGGCCGCGCGCGGCGACGGCGAATTTATGGACAACCGCAGGACGGTCATCATCTGAGAATCTTGGAGAGGAAGGCGCGCGTGCGCTCGTTCTCCGGGTTGACGAAGAAGTGCTCCGGCGTGCCTTCTTCCAGAATGCGGCCCTCGTCGCAGAAGACCACGCGGTCGGCCACCTCGCGGGCGAAGCCCATCTCGTGGGTGACGACGACCATCGTCACATCGTCGTGGCTCAGCCCGATCATGATGTCCAGCACTTCCTGCACCATCTCCGGGTCGAGCGCCGACGTCGGCTCGTCAAAGTAGATCACGGGGTTTTTCATCGTCAGCGAACGCGCGATGGCGATGCGCTGCTGCTGGCCGCCGGAGAGCGTCGTGGGATAGACGTGCGCCTTTTGCACCAGCCCCACGCGCTGAAGGTTCTCCATGGCCAGCGCATCGGCCTCCTCCTTCTTCACCTTCTTGAGCTTGATGGGCGCCAGCGTCAGGTTCTCCAGCACCGTCAGGTGCGGGTAGAGGTTGAACTGCTGGAAGACCATCGAGGAATACTGCCGGTTGAGCGCGGCCCGCGTCTTGTGGGTCATCTTCTTGCCGTCGATGTACACCTCGCCGCTGGTCACTTCCTCCAGGCCGTTCATGCAGCGGATCAGCGTGCTCTTGCCCGATCCGCTTGGGCCGATGATGACCAGCTTTTCGCCCTTTGTCACCGTCAGGTCGATGCCCTTGAGCACCTCCAGATGGCCGAACTTCTTGTGTACGTTTTTCAGCTCAATCAAACGAACGCCTCCCGCCATCGATCCGGCATCCCGATCAACGTAATGCGCGTCCCCACGGACGCCGGCGCTTTCGCACGTTAGTCCGATGAAACAGCGTAAGTGCATTATACCATATTGCGCCGTTAAATGCAAGAACTGTTTTACATAAATTCATTTTCTAATTTCATACATCATTTTCGCCTCATTATAAGAACTAAAATTGCAGGGTCAATTCATTTTTGTAAATCTATGCGCCAAACGCGCGCCGTATGCGTCCCCACGCGGGCGCAAATTGTGAAAGAATATTGATAATTTTTTCAATCGTTTGACACGGCAGGAAGAAGGAAGTATAATATATGCTGACTTTTTATGAGGAGAGGGGGCGCGCCGATGGCCGGACGCAGGAAGAACGCACGGCATCTGGATACCTTCACGCGCACCCCGATGCGCCGCTACGACCGACCGCCGCAGGAAGAGACGCGCGTGGAGCACGCGACCCGGTTTCGCAGACGCCATTTCGATCTTCCTCCGATTCACCCGAACACCGACCGCATGCTGATGACGCTGCTTGGCGCCTGCATGCTGCTGACGCTGTGCAACGCCAGCGCGCCGTTGAGCGACGTGCCGGACGTGCAGACGCGCTTTGCGCAGTGGGCGGCGGTGCAGAACGAGAAGACCGTCAAGACGCTGCCCGGCTCCACGCCCGCGCCCGACAGCGAGCTGGGCCAGGCGCTCGCCATCGACGCGCAGAATCAGCAGGCAATCATCGAGCAGGCCTTGGCCACGCCCGACCCCAGCGTCACGCCCGAACCCACGAGCGCCTTCAAGGAATATGCGCCGGGCGAGCTGCGCTATGAGACGGAGAAGCTGAGCGTCGCCATCGAGCAGAAGAAGAAGGACGGCATGACGTACTTCGTGTGCGACATCCAGCTCAGCGACGTGAGCCAGCTTCGCACGGCCTTCGCCGGCGACGACTTCCGCAGCGGCATCTACGAGGCCGTCAGCGACATCGCCGGGCGCTACAGCCCGGTGCTGGCGATCAACGCGGACTTCTGCCGCTACCACCGCGACGGCGTCATCATCCGCAACGGCGAGCTGCTGCGCAAGCAGAACATCCGCAGGCATCACCTGCTGGTGGTCGATGAAAACGGCGACTTCTCCGCGCTGACGGACCGCTCCGGCAAGCAGGGCCTGGTGGCCAACCAACTGGAGCAGGACAACACGTGGCAGACCTTTGAGTTCGGCCCCGTGCTCGTGGAAAACGGCGAGGCGGCCGATCTGCCCGAATCCTTCTACGTCAACTGCCACGACGGCTACTACGAACCGCGCACGGCCATCGGCCAGCTCGGCCCCCTGCACTACATCGTCATCGTCGTCGACGGCCGCCGCGAAGGCTACTCCACCGGCGCGAGCATGCCGCAGCTCCAGCAGCTCTTCCTCGACGAGGGCGCGCAGTTCGCCTTCAACCTGGACGGCGGCGGCTCCACGACGCTCTACTTCCTGGGCGAAGTCATCAACATGCCCTCCGGCGGCAAGGAGCGCTCCGTCAGCGACGTGATCATGTTCATGCCCAACCCCTCCTGATCCCATGTCGAAAGACCGTCCGATCCGTTTTTTGAAAGGAAGTATCCCATGAAGAAGCATTTCCTGCTCCTGCTCGCCGCGCTGCTGTGCGCGCTGAGCGCCTTTGCGCAGGCCGCCACCGAACCCAACAGCAAGACCATCGAGGAAACCAACACCTACGACTACGGCACGCTGAAGATCACCGTTGACCGCTGGTGCTACGCGTTTAACAACACGGAGCTGCGCTTCTTCGTGGCCAACGTCCACGTGGACGATCCCGCGCAGATGCAGACCGCGTTTGCGGGCGAGGAGTACTCCAAGAGCGAGGCGGAAGCCACCAGCGACATCGCCGCGCGCCACGACGCCGTGCTCGCCATCAACGGCGACTACTACAACTACAAGGACAAGGTCGGTCTGGTCATCCGCAACGGCGTGCTCTACCGCGACATGGCGACCACGCGCGACCAGCTGCTCGTCTACGCGGACGGCACGTTTGCCGCCATCCCGCGCAACACCTATGAGACGGGCGCCGGTGAGCAGCTTCTCGCCGACGGCGTGGTGCAGTGCTTCACGTTCGGCCCGCTGCTCGTGGACAACTACGAGATCGTCGAGCTGCCGGAAAAGTACATCATCTCCACCAAGGACACCATCCGCGAGCCGCGCACGGCCATCGGCCAGGTGGACGCGAACCACTACGTGCTCATCGTCGCCGACGGCCGCCGCGAAGGCTGGAGCGACCTGGGCATGACGCTGCAGGAGCTCCAGCAGGTCTTCGTGGAACAGGGCTGCCGCATCGCCTATAACCTGGACGGCGGCGGCAGCGCGACCATGATCCTGAACGGCGAGCGCGTCAACAAGACCAGCGGCTCGCGCGAGCGCAACGTCAGCGACATCATCTATTTCACCCGATAACAGACGACCATGCGGACAGGGGGCCTGCCGATGCGGACGATGACGATGCTGCTTGCGGCGCTGCTGCTGTGCGTGCCGCTGTGCGCGCTTGCGGCGGAGGGCGATCCGCTGCTGAGCGTGGACGACCTGCTCTCCCTGCAGGACAGCTACGACGCGTTTCTCGACGCGCTGGAATCGCTGATCGTCGAGCGCGGCCTGCTCTCCCCGGAGGAGCGCGAAGCCTGGCGCGACGCGCAGATGGGCGACTTCTTTCAAAACGGCGGCTACGGCTCCATGCTCATCAACTACATGCCCGGCGCGCTGAACTACGTCCGCGAGGAGGATACGCTCGTGCAGCTGTCCATCGAGCTGGAGGGCGGGGCCACGCTGTACCTGGACACCATGCGCCGCTACACGCCGCGCGACAGCTCGCTCTCCGGCCTGATGCTCACGCTGAGCCTGATCGACGCGCAGGGCATGCCGATGAACGCGGCCTTCACGCTGGGCGGCACCAGCGGCGTGTTCCTCAAGTGGGACGCGCTTGAAAGCGCCTACGTCAGCGTCGGCGCGACGGCGCAGAGCGACGGCGAGACGATCGTCTGGAGCGACCAGACGCCCATCGACGGCGCGAAGAACCCGGTGCTCACCATCGCCATCACCGATACCCAGACGCAGACGCCGCTGCCGGGCGCGACGCTCACGCTGAGCGTCGATGGCGACGGCTACCGCGTGGACGACGGCGCGCTGCGCGCGCAGCCCGTCGAACCGGCCGCCGCCCCATGACGGCATCTCGCACAGCAAAAGGCGCTTCCCATGCGGAAGCGCCTCAGACCATCAACAAACTCTCGCAAACAGCGGGAGTTTGTTTTAATGTTGCAAAACCAAAAGGAAAAAGGAGAGAGGGTGTCGAATATATCGGGAAAGAGAAAAGGAGCTGAGGGCCATGCTGCGAGAGAAGGAAACCAGAAGACAGAGTGAGTATGAAATCGTGCTACTGGATGAACTGGTGGCCCAGGATCATATTCTGCGAAAGATCGATGCAGCTGTGGATTTCAGCTTTATTCATGACTTGTGCAAAGAACTGTACTCGCCGGACACGGGCAGACCGGCCGTCGAGCCGGAGCTGCTGTTCCGCATGCTGTTTCTGGGCTATCTGTATGGCATCAAGTCGGAGACGAAACTGGCGCAGCAGGTGAACGAGAATATCGCATTCAAGTGGTTTCTGGGATTGAAATTGACCGAGAAAGGGCCGGACCACGCGACAATCAGCGCAAATCGAGTCAGGCGCTTTCGGGACAACAACATCGCAGAGAGAATCTTTGACAACATCTTGCAGCAGTGCATCGAGAAGAAGTTGGTCGGCGGGAACGTTCTCTATACGGATTCCACGCATATAAAAGCGAAAGCCAACAAGCATCGCAAAGCCCTGATCATCGTTGAAGAAACGCCGAAGGAATACATGGATGAACTCAATGCGCAGCTCGATCTGGACAGGAAAACTCTGAAGAAAAAGCCTTTTGATCATGACGACGATGATTCAACGCCCAAGGGCGGCGGGAAGACGCGGATGGCGAGCCTGACGGACCCGGAGAGCGGACAGCAGAACAGAGATGGGAAGCCGGATGGATTTTATTACAGTGAGCACCGTACCGTGGACAGCAAACATAACGTCATCGTCAACGTGCATGTTGAGCCGGCCAATATCAACGATACCACGCCTTTGCCGGAGATCCTCCGGGAAATTGAAAAGCGGCTTGGGCATCTGCCCATGTACATGGGACTGGACGCCGGATATCACAACGCACAGACTGCGCATCTGCTGGAGAAAAACGGGATACAGGGCGTCATTGGATACAGGAGGCATACGCACAAGACAAAGAGCTACGGAAAATACCGATTCAAGTTCGACGGGGAACACGACGTGTACATCTGCCCGGAGAAACATCGGCTGTATTGGAAAACCACAACGCGCGAGGGATACAGGCAATACTTCTGCGACAGCAAGACGTGCGCTGCTTGCAGCAGAAGAGAAGCATGCTTTGGTCAATCCACGAAACGCAGGATGGTGACACGACATGTATGGCAGGATGCTCTGGATTGCGTCATGGCCTTTACGAATACGCCAAAGGGAAAACGGCTCTACGCATGGCGCAAGGAGACCATTGAACGATCTTTTGCGGAGGCTAAAGAGAACCATGGCCTGCGTTTTGCTCGCATGCTCGGCATTCAGAACATGCGCGAGCAGTGCTTCCTGACTGCCGCGGTTCAGAACATGAAAAGGCTGGCCAAGGCCTTTTCCCTTCGCTTTATCTCTCTGCGAATATGGAAATCCCAGGTTTTGTTCTTGCAAAACCTGGGATTTGTCGACGGTCTGGGGTTTTGTTCTTGCAAAACCTGGGATTTGTCGACGGTCTGAGGCGCTTCCCATGCGGAAGCGCCTTTTTGATGCGATGGATTCGGGTGCATACCCACTGAAAACGGCCAATCAGAACCGCAATGGTCGCTGCGCTCCGCTTCGGTTCCCGCCGCTTACGCCGTGATCATGGAAGACGTGCGGGCTGCCGCCCTGAAACCTGCCTGAGGGATTCAGACGCCCTCCTTCGCTTCGCGCCGTATTTGACCTTTTGATCGGAAATCCGCATCAGACGCCCTGCCCGCGGATCGCTCCCCGTGCGGGGCGCCCCGCCGCGTCCACGCGCTCAGCTCGGTCAGGCCCAGCGCCGCGACGGGCATCATCAGCATGGCGTACATGTAGATGTACTGCGACTTCGCCTCAAAGAGCATGTGATAGGCCATGCCGCCCAGCGCGCACAGCGGCAGCACGAGCGCCGCCGCAGGCACGCCGCGACGGCGCAGCAGCGCAAACAGCCCGGCGCAGGAGAGCGCGTAGAGCGCCTTCTGATAGAGCGCCATGTACCGTGTGAGCGCCGCGCGAATCGCGCCGCCATCCTCAAAGATCGCCTTTGTGACGCCGGCCAGTGCCCCCGTGTGCTCGCAGAGATCGCCGTACCAAAGCGCCGTGTACGACGGCTCCAGCCACTGGCTGAGCAGCTTCTCGCGCAGGAAGGCGAGCGCCATCGCGGGATCCGCGGCGAACTCAGAAAGCCGCGCCCGGATGTCCGCCGAGGCGGTCGCGCGCTCCTGTTCCGCCGTCACCTCAAAGGGGAAAAACTGCTCCGTGTATCGGTTGAACCAGCCCGCCGCCGCGCCGCCCTCCTGCATGCCCATCGCCATGCGCGCCAGCATGCTCACATCGCCCGTGAGCGTCACACCCGAGCGCAGCTCGTATTGCAGCTGCACCAGCTTGAGCAGCGCGACGCCCAGCACGGCGCCCAGCGCGGCATACGCGAGCGCCCGCGCGTCCCGGCTGGTCATCGTGTCCAGCAGCGCGCAGAGGATCACCGCGATCACCGGCACCGCCGCGTTGGGCTTGAGCACATAGGCCGCAGCGATGCACAGCGCATAGCCGACGCCAAAGCGCGCCTGCCGCCGCCGGATGTACAGCGCGAAGCAGAGCATCGCCAGCGCGCAGCAAAAGAGCATGGGCAGCGTGCCATAGACGAAGATGCAGTAGAGCGCCATGGGAAGCATCCCCACGTACAGCAGCAGCGCGGCCTTCGCCTCCCGGGGCGAAAAGAGCACGCCGCACAGCGCGGCCATCGCGCCCGCCGTGCCCGCAGAGAGGAGCACGTTGAGTCCCTGCATCAGCAGCGAGAGATTGACGCCGGGCAGCAGGCGCTTGACGATCTCCATGGGCAGGCAGATGCCCAGCTGATAGGAGTAGACGTGGAAGTAGTCGATCGTCATCGGCTTGTAATTGCCCTGCGCGAAGAGCTCCGCGCCCTCCAGCACGTAGGCGAAGTCGTACATCTGGCGCACGCCCGCGCCCAGCACGAGCACGAGCGTGCCCGCCGTCCACGCGCCCAGCAGCGCGCCGCCCAGCCGGACGCCGGAGACGCGCGAGAGCGACCGGCAGAGTGTGCGCAGCGCGAGCAGGATCACGGCCACCCACATCACGTTCCCGGCCACGCCGTCGCGGGTGAACGTGATGGCCTCGTGCGAACCGCCATGCTTGCCCAGATGCGCCGTGACGAAAAGCCCTGCCAGCGTCAGCGCGGCAAACAGCGCCAGCGCCGCCAGCAGAATCGCGCGCGCACACAGCCGCCGCACGCGCCCCCAACCGTCCATCATGTGCCGTCCTCCCGTCGTGTCTTTTGTGTCGTTGCGCGAAGCGCCGCAGGGACTCCTGCGCAGAGGCGCTGCCTTGTGCCATGGGCGTGGGGGAACGTTGGGGCTTTGCCCCAAACCCCACTGGGGGAGATGATCTCCCCCAGACCCCCACACTTCGCTTCGCGCCGGTTTGAAGCAGCGTTGGCTTACATCGCCATCATTTGCCCCAAACCCCGCTTGGAGGGAGATGATCTCCCCCAGACCCCCACACTTCACTTGGCGCCGGTTTGAAGCAGCGTTGGCTTACATCGCCATCATTTGCCCCAAACCCCGCTGGGGGAGATGATCTCCCCCCAGACCCCCACACTTCGCTTCGCGCCGGTTTGAAGCGGCCCGCCGTTACATCGCCATCAGCTCGGCGATGACGCCCTCCGCCCACGCGTCGAACGTCTCCGCGTTCAGGTCATAGAGGATGCCTGTCATGTCCGTCGCGTTCGCGGTCAGCGCCGCGATGCTCTCGCCCAGCTTGCCGCCCACCGGCGTCACCAGCGCCGTCTCGTCGAGCAGCCGCGTGACGAAGGAGACCGCCGCCTCACAGCGCGCGTCGTCCTGCCAGCAGGCGCGGCTGATCGCCACGCCAAACGCCGGCGTGCCCACCACCTCGCCGCGCGCCTGCCCATCCTTGGGCGGCAGGTTGATCACGACCACGCTGTCAAGGCGCGAGGCGTCCACCCGCTGGGCGAGCACGTCCGCGTCAAAGCGCATGGCCGCCTCGCCGGCGAGGAACCGGCTCTCCGCATCCGCGTCCGTCATGTTCCACGGGTCGCTGCCAAACGCGCCCACCTGCGCAAGCGTCGCGAGCACGTCCTTCGCGCCCGAAAGCGACGCCTGCTGGCCGTAGACGTCGGCCGGCGCGCCGCTGAGCGCCGCGCAGTCCAGCACGATCTCGTTCCACTCGCACAGCGCGTTGGCGATGGGCAGCACGCCGTTCTGCGAGAGCGTCACGCAGGCGGCCAGCAGCGATTCAAACGTATCCGGCACGGCCAGCCCGTAGCGCGCGAGCACGTCCGTGTTCACGTAGAGCGCCTCCCAGTACAGCCGCACGGGCGAGAGCAGCAGGCTGCCGTCCGCCTCCTTCATCGCATCGAACTTCTTCACGCCGCTTTCCGGCGCGGCCTCGCCCAGCTCGCCCGCCGTCACCAGCTCCTGCACCGTCAGGCCGGAGCCGACCGGCAGCACCACGACGTCGGCCTGCCCGTCGGCGAGCATCTCGCGCAGCATCTGCATCCACGCGTCGTCCATCGCGCCGGAGTAATCCTCCACGATGTTGCCGGTCTCCGTCTCCCAGGCGGTGATCATGTCCATGTAGTCCTGCGCGGCGAAGTCCGTGTCCGCAAACGGGGTGAACGTCCGCAGCGTCACGCCTGCAGCCTGCGCGCCGCAGGCAACGCCCACGATCAGACAGAGGGAAACCAACGTGATCAACCATTTACGCATCGAAAACAACCTCCTTCGTTTTCTCACAAACCCAGATTGATGGCCTTTTGCAGCGTTCTTCTGGCCAGCGGGGCCGCCACGCCGCCGCCGGAGCCGCCGTTTTCCACCAGCACGCTGATCGCGTACGGCGCGTTGTCATTGGTGATGTAGCCCACGAACCAGGCGTGCGTCTGCACGCTCTTGTCGTCGCTCGCCTCGGCGGAGCCGGTCTTGCCCGCCACGACGTAGCCGTTGCCCAGCGCCGCGCGCGTGCCCGTGCCGGATTTGACCACCCTCACCATCTCCTGCTCGATGCGCCGGGCTGTCTCGGCCTCCAGCACGCGCTTGCCCGTGAAGCTGCCCGGCAGCTCGCGCGTGCCGCCCTGCGCCGTCTGAATCTCCTTGAGCAGATGCGGTTCATACATGACGCCGTCGTTGGCGATGGTGCAGGCGATGAGCGCCATGTGCATGGGCGTGGCCAGCACGCGGCCCTGGCCGATGGAGGACCACGCCAGGTCCTCCGCGCTCAGGTCGTCCATGGGATAGCTGGAATTGTAGACGATCATGTCGCCGAACATGAAGTTCTCATTGAAGCCCAGCTTCTGCGCCGTCTCGCCCAGCAGCGCGTAGCCCAGCTCCTGGGAGAGCGCGGCAAACGCCGTGTTGCACGAGTTCTTGAAGGCGTCGGACAGCGTCTGCACGCCGTGCGCGCTCGTCTCCGTCACGGAGTAATTGCCCACGGGGTAGTAGCCCGTGCAGTCAAAGGCGAAGTCCTCCATGTCCGGCAGGTTCTCCAGCGCCGAGGCCATGGTCACGATCTTGAACGTCGATCCCGGCGGATACAGGCCCTGCGTGGCGCGGTTCATCAGCGCGCCCTCGTCCTCGCCGGCGAGCGCCTCGCTCACCTCCAGCGGGTCAAACTGCGGCAGCGAGACCATCGACAGCACCTCGCCGGTCTTGTAGTTCATCACCACGACCGCGCCGCGCTTGCCTTCCGGGAACTGCTCGGTGATGTAGCGCGAGAGCCGCTCGGAGATGGTGAGCGTCAGGTCGTCGCCGCGCTGGGTCGTGCCGGTCAGCGCGTCGGATACGCGCTCGAACACGCTCGACTTGAAGCCCAGCAGGTACTGCGCGTGGAACGTATCCACGCCCGTGGAGGCCATGCCGCCGCTGTCGCCCACCACATGAGAGACGGCCATGCGCGTGTCGCGCGAGCCGTGATAGCGCCGCTCGCCGCTTTCATCCGTATAGGCCAGCACGGTGCCGTCCCTGTCTGTGACCGTGCCCATGACCACCCGCTGCTTCTGGTCGGAGATGCGCGGGTTGTGCGGATTGCCGACCCAGCGCCCGCCGTAGAAGTAGACCGAGTAGCAGAAATAGGCGATCAGCACCGCGTAGAGCGCCAGCATGAGCATCACCAGCAGGTGGATGCGGCGTTTGATGACCTTGATAATACCACGTCCTTACGAAAATGATCACGAGAGCACGTCCTCTTCCAGCTCCTCCTGGGCGCGCGCGGCGATGCCGTGCAGGATGCCGATCATCGCCAGGCATGAGAGCAGCGACGAGCCGCCGTAGCTGAGGAACGGCATCGTCACGCCGGTCAGCGGCAGCATCTTGATGACGCCCGCCACGATCATGAACGTCTGGATGGCGAGCATGGCCAGCACGCCGCAGCCCAGCAGCAGGTCAAACGAGCGCCGGGAGCGGTTGATCACCGTCACCCCGCGCAGGATGAGCAGCACGTACACCGCCAGCACCAGCACGCCGAACACCATGCCCAGCTGCTCGCAGATGACGGCGAAGATGAAGTCGTTGAAATAGGCGGGGATCTTCTGGGGCGTGCCCTGCCCCAGCCCCACGCCGAACAGCCCGCCCGATCCGATGGCCAGCAGCGCCTGAATGATCTGATAGCCCTTGTCGTAGGGATCGCTCCACGGGTTTCTCCACATCGCCACGCGCACCTTGACGTGCGCGAACATCCTGTAGCCCAGCACCGCCGCGCCCACGCCGCCGCACAGGCCCAGCCCCGTCAGCGGCACGTTGCCGCAGGCGACGTAGAACATGACCAGCGTCGTCGCGTAGTAGATGAGCGCCGTGCCCAGATCGCGCTGGAGCATGAGCAGCAGCAGGCATGCGCCCGCAAAGAGGATCGCGGGCATCATTTGCAGCACCGTGCGGTGCGCGCTGAAATAATACGCCAGCGCGAGCACGAGCGAGAGCTTGACCAGCTCGCTGGGCTGGAAGGAGCCGACATACGGCAGCGACACCCAGTTCTTCGCGCCGCTGTTCCACTCGCCAAAGGCCAGCGGCAGGATCAGCGCCACGATGCCCAGCACCATCGAGAGCGCGGCCAGCCCGCGAAACCGCCGCTTTCGGGAGACGAGGACGCTGGCCACCAGCATCGCCGCCAGCCCCAGCACGTAGTAGGACGCCTGCTTCATCCCGTAGTTGGGCGAAACCGTGTAGAGCACCACCACGCCCACGCCGCACAGGAAGTTGGACAGCGCCATGATCAGCGGATCGACCGGCAGCACGCGCGGCAGCGCCAGCGTGGTCAGCAGCCCCAGCGGCACCATCAGCGCGATCAGCGCGAGCGCGTTCGTGTCGGTCGTCCCCTGCGTGCGCACGGCGGAAAGCAGCAGTCCGCCCGCCTCAAACGCCGCCGTGAGCAGCGCGATGACGGTCGTGTGCCTGTCCACGCCGCGGCTCACCGCGCGCCTGCGCGTGCGCATCATGCGCTTTTCCTTCTCCCGCGCCTTGCGCTTCGCCCGGCTCTCCGTCGCCCGGCCCACCGCCGCCCGGCTCTTCCCGCTCCTCGCCTGCTCATCCTGTTCGGCCTTCTGCACGCCCCTTTTCGCCTGCGTGCGCGGCGCGGCGGCATTCGTCTCCGCAGCCCGTGCGCGCCTTTGCGCCGGTTTGCCCTGCGTCTCCTGCGCCGGCTTGTCCGCCGGTTTTTCCGCCTTTTTGTAGCGCGCGCGCACCGCGCCGTCGGAAGATCGCCTGCCCGTCTGTTTGCCTTCCATCAGGCCCATCTGCTCACCTCCGCGTCCGCTTCTCTTCCTTCTGCCGGACGGCCGATTGCGCCCGTTCCTGCTTCTCGCGCAGCCTGCGCTCGCGCCGCGCCTCGCCCCTGCCCGGCGCGCCCACGCCGTCGCCGCGCCCCTGCTTCGCGCTGCCGCGCCGCGCACGCGTCACGTAGGGCCCGTCCTGCGTCATGTGCCGCAGGCGCTTCTCGTAGAGCGTGAATGTGAGCTTCGCATCGCCCACGCACAGCACCGCGCCGCTTTCGAGCACCGCCTCGTCGCCCGGCTCCACCGGCACGCCGTCCGCCTGAAAGCCATCCTTGTGCAGGGGCACCATGTGCAGCCCGTCCTCCTCCATCCAGAAGAAGGCCGAGCGCATGTGCACCTTGCGCGCGGGGATGCACACATCGCAGCTGTGGCCCGCGCCCATCGTCCCCTCGTAGGGCACGCGAATCTCCTCGCCCGCGGCCAGCCGCCGTCCGCCGGAGAGCACCTTGAAATACCCCGCCGCGCCCGCGCCGGGCACCTCGCGGCGGATGCGCCGCCACAGCGCCCTGTCCGAGACGTATTTGCGCAGCGCCGAGAGCACGATGATCAGCGCCGCCGCCGCGCCCGCATAGCCAAAGAGCATGGACAGCACCTGATACCATGCCTGTGTCATCGTCCGCACCTCCCGTCGTTCTGTGCACAACGGATGTGAGGATACCAGTCCGACCCGTCTGCTGCCCCAGTATCCACATATTATACCATACAGACGAGCGAAACGGTTCATTTTATCCCGCTTCATCCGCTTTTTTCCAAATCCCCACAACCGCTTTTTTCCAGATCCCCGCGCGTCTTGCCAAATTCTCCATCATTGTGTATAATATATGAGTTGGCATATCGGAATTGACCCGCAATCTGAGGAGGGCACGCATGGCAGAAGAAAGAATGCTCATCACCGGCGGCCGGCGGCTGGAGGGCAGCGTCCGCGTCAGCGGCGGCAAGAACACCGCCGTGGCGATCATCCCCGCCGCCATATTGAGCCGGACGCCCTGCGTGATTGAGAACCTGCCCGCCATCGAGGACGTGAACGTCTCCGTGGAGACGCTGCGCCACCTGGGCGCCAGTGTCGTCTGGGACGCCGCGGCCGGCACCATGGAGGTGGACGCGAGCACCATCCGCCGCACGGACGTGCCGTTTGAGCTGTGCCGCCGCATGCGCGCCTCCTCCTACTATATCGGCGCGCTGCTCTCGCGCTTTGGCGAGGCCGCCGTGCCCATGCCCGGCGGCTGCAACATCGGCCGCCGCCCGATCGATCAGCACATCAAGGGCATGCGCATGCTCGGCGCGGAGGTGGAGATCGTCGGGGGCACCGTCTGTGCACGCGCGCCGCACGGCCTTATCGGCGGCGACGTGTTCATGGACATGGTGACCGTCGGCGGCACGATCAACGTGATGCTCGCCGCCGCCTGCGCGCAGGGCCAGACCACCATCTACAACGCCGCCAAGGAGCCACACATCGTGGACACGGCGAACTTCCTCAACTCCATGGGCTGCAAGGTCAAGGGCGCGGGCACGGACGTCATCCGCATCCGCGGCGTGCAGGAGCTGCACGCGCGAAGGCCCTACGCCGTCATCCCCGATCAGATCGAGACCGGCACGCTGATGATCGCCGCCGCCGCCACCCACGGCGACGTGACCATCACCGGCTGCATCCCCACGCACATGGAGGCGCTCACCGCCAAGCTGCTGGAGATGGGCGCGCGCGTGGACGAGCGCGACGACGCCATTCGCGTGCGCTCCATCGGCGCGCACCGCGGCGTCACGTTCAAGACGCAGGTTTACCCCGGCTTCCCGACGGACTTGCAGCAGCCCATGAGCGCGCTGCTGTGCACCGCCACGGGCACCTCCACGGTCGTGGAGAACATCTTCGAGTCGCGCTTCCGCCACCTGATGGAGATGGAGCGCATGGGCGCGCGCGTGCGCCTGTTCGAGCAGACCGCCGTCATCGAGGGCGTGCCCCAGCTCCACGGCGCGGCCGTGGAGGCCAGCGACCTGCGCGCGGGCGCGGCGCTCGTCATCGCCGGCCTGATGGCCCAGGGCACCACCGAGATCAGCAACACGCACTACATCGACCGCGGCTACGAACACCTGGAGGCCAAGCTCGCCAGCCTCGGCGCGCAGATCTCCCGCGTGACGTACTGAGCGCATGGAAGACGGCTCGTCAGGGCCGTCTTTTTTGATGCGCGGCGCAAAAGGGGACCCCCGCCCGCCGCATACTTTTTGCGCCCGTGGGCAATTCTACTATAAATCCGTGCGTTTTCCCGCTCAAAAAACGCCGCGTATTGAACGAATTGGAGAAAGCGCCCGAATTGCCTGTGTTTTCCTTGTCACCCATTTTTTTCTATGTTATAATGGATTCCGGCTGCTCCCTGCGCGGGAGCGCGCATAGACTGGATATGACGATCAAGCGCGCGGCAACCGGCCGCGCCGATCCTGGGAGGGTTTTCACACATGCCTCTGATGACCGAATACACCAAGGACACCATCAAGGAGTCCATCCTCAACAAGCTGCTGCGCTATTACGGCACCACCATTGAGGAAGCGACGCCCAGGCAGATCTACACGGCGGTGGCCTCCACCGTGCGCGACCAGATCATGCTCAAGTGGCGCTTTGAGAAGGAGACACGGCGCGCGGAGAAGGCCAAGCGCCTGTACTACCTGTCCATCGAGTTTCTGACCGGCCGCTGGCTGCACAACAACCTGCTCAACCTCTGCTCCACCAAGGCGTATGAAGAGGCGTTCAACGAGCTGGGCCTGACGCTGCGCGACGTGCTCCACGAGGAGCCGGAACCGGCGCTGGGCAACGGCGGCCTGGGCCGCCTGGCCGCGTGCTTCCTGGATTCCCTGGCCACGCTCGATCTGCCGGCCATGGGCTGCACCATCCGCTACGAGTACGGCCTCTTCCGCCAGCGCATCGTGGACGGCCAGCAGGTGGAAGTGCCCGACGAGTGGCTCACCTACGGCAACGCGTGGGAGATTCCGACCCAGCGCGACGCCGTCACCGTCCGCTTCGGCGGCCAGGTGCAGGAGAACTGGATGGGCGGCAAGCACTATGCGTCCCTGCAGGACACCGAGGACGTCATCGCCGTACCGTATGATCTGCCGATCGTCGGCTACAACAACAAGGTCGTCGACCGCCTGCGCATGTGGAGCGCCGTGCTCCCGCGCAACTTCAACCTCGAAAAGTTCTCCGCCGGCGATTACAACGGCTCCACCGAGGAGAGCGACTCCATCGCCGCGCAGATCTCCAAGGTGCTCTATCCGGAGGACAACACCTACAACGGCAAGAAGCTGCGCCTGATGCAGGAGTACTTCCTGGTCAGCGCGACGCTGCAATACGCCATCAAGGACTTCAAGCGCGTCTACGGCGTGGGCATGGATCAGCTACCGGAGAAGGTCGCCTTCCACATCAACGACACGCACCCGGCCATGGTCATCCCGGAGCTCATGCGCATCCTCGTGGACGAGGAGCACCTGCCCTGGGAGGTCGCCGAGCGCATCACCGTCAACACCGTCGCCTACACCAACCACACCATCATGGCCGAGGCGCTGGAGAAGTGGCCGGAGTCCATGATGCGCGAGACGCTCCCGCGCATCTACTCGATCATGCAGGAGCTCAACCGCCGCCTGTGCCAGAAGCTCTTCGATCGCTTCCCCGGCGAGTGGGAGCGCATCGGCCGCATGGCCATCCTCGCCTACGATCAGGCGCACATGGCCAATATGTGCATCGCCTACAGCCATGCCGTCAACGGCGTCTCCCAGCTCCACGGCGACATCCTCAAGCGCACCACGTTTGCGGATTACTACAAGATCATGCCGGAGAAGTTCCTGGCCATCACCAACGGCATCACCCCGCGCCGCTGGCTGATGCTGGCCAACCCGGCCCTCTCCGAGCTGCTCGATGAGAGCATCGGCCAGGGCTGGCGCAGGGACACCATGGAGCTGGAAAAGCTGCTCCCGCTGGCCGACGACGCCGCGTTCGCCGAGCGCTTCGCCAAGATCAAGTACGAGAACAAGGCGCGCTTCTCCCGCTGGATCGCGCGCCATCAGGGCCTCACGCTCAACCCGGACACGATGTTCGACGTGCAGGTCAAGCGCCTGCACGAGTACAAGCGCCAGCTGCTCAACGCGCTGCACATCCTCGTGCTCTACAACCGCATCTGCGACGATCCGAATTACACGATGGCGCCGCGCACGTTCATCTTCGGCGCGAAGGCCGCGCCGGGCTATCGCCGCGCCAAGGAGATCATCCACTTCATCAACGTGCTGGCCGCCAAGATCGATCAGCATCCGCGCGCGAGCAAGATGATCAAGATCGTCTTCCTGCAGAACTACAACGTCTCCACCGCGGAGATGCTCATGCCGGCCTCCGAGGTCAGCGAGCAGCTCTCCACCGCCTCCAAGGAGGCCTCCGGCACCGGCAACATGAAGTTCATGATGAACGGCGCCGTGACCATCGGCACGCTCGACGGCGCGAACGTGGAGATCGCCGATCTGGTCGGCGAGGAAAACTGCTATATCTTCGGCATGCGCTCCAAGGAGGTCGAGGCCATCTACGCCGCCGGCACCTATCGCAGTCTGGATATCTACGAGACGAACGCAGAGCTGCGCCGCGCGCTCAACATGCTCTTTGACGGCAGCCTGACGCCGGAGAACCCGAAGATGTTCGAGGGCCTCTTCCGCGCGCTCGTCTTCTCGGACAACGGCGGCATCGCCGATCCGTACCTGGTGCTCAAGGACTTCGGCTCCTACCAGGCCGCGCAGAGCCGCCTCGGCCACGACTACGAGGATCAGAAGACCTGGACGCGCAAGGAGATCATTAACGTCGCCAAGTCCGGCGTCTTCTCCTCCGACCGCACCATCAAGGAGTACAACGAACGGATCTGGCATCTGCCGTCCTTCTCCGACAAGTAATCGCCGGGGCAGATGATGGCATCGCATGAATCCATACAAAAACGAGCGAGCAGGAAAGCCTGCTCGCTCGTTTTGTATCTTTCCCCGCCCGGCGCATGCGCCGGGCATCGTTTTCGCCGGGCGGCGCATATGCGCCGCGAAGCGAAGTGGGATCTGGGGCGGCAGCCCCATCGTCCCCCGCTTACTTCTGCACCAGATGGATGGCGAAGCCGGCGATCTCGTCCTTGAAGTAGATGGACTTGAGCTGGCCGTCCTTGACGTTGGCAGAGGACTCGTCGAATTCGAAGCCTTGGCGCTCCATGTACGCCTTGGCGCGCTCGATGAAGTTGGTCTTGATGCCGATGTGGCCCTTCGCGCCGCGGAACGGCGTCTTCATGACCTCGATGCCCGTGCCCGCGAAGATGGAGCTGTTGCCCACCTTCATGGTCCAGCCCAGCAGCTTGCACAGCTTGGTGGCGGTGTCCATGGCCTCGGCCTCGTCGGCGGAGTTGATGCCCACGTGCGCGATCTCCAGGCCGAGCATGAGCTGCACGGCGGAGGCGGTCAGCGCCTTGATGCGATCCCAATCCTTGGCCTTCATCGCATCGCCCGGCACCATCCACGTGCCGCCGCAGCAGACGATCTTGCCAAAGCCGAGGTAATCGAGCAGGTTCTTCTCGTTGACGCCGCCGGTGGGCATGAACCGCACGTCGCCGTAGGGCGCGGCGATGGACTTGATGTACTTGATGCCGCCCGCCGCCTCAGCCGGGAAGAACTTGACGGTCTTCAGGCCCAGCGAGAGCGCCAGCTCGATGTCGGAGGGATTCGCGGTGCCCGGGCAGACCGGCACGCCGATCTCCTGGCAGTGCTTGACGGTGGTCGGGTTGAGACCCGGTGAGACGATGAACTTCGCGCCCGCGGCGACCGCGCGATCGACCTGCTCGCAGGTGAGCACGGTGCCCGCGCCGACGATCATCTCCGGGTACGCCTCCGCCATCGCCTTGATCGCCTCGGCGGCGCAGGGCGTGCGGAACGTGACCTCGGCGGCGGGCAGGCCGCCCTCGATCAGCGCTTTGGCCAGCGGCACGGCGTCCGCCGCGTCGTTGATGGCGATGACCGGCACGATGCCGATCCGGGAAAGCTCCTTCATGACGTCCATGGGAAAAACCTCCTCCATGTGTTGCGGTTGATGGTGTCCGATGCGCCCGTCCGGCCCAGCCGGATGAACCCATCGCAATGGCAGTTGGCGCTTGGCGAGGAGGACGCCGGGGACCGGTTCCCTTCCTCGCTTCGCGCATGCAGCTCGATGTGCCCCGGTTATCGCGTCACTTGACGAAGTCCTCGCGCATGGGCGCGAAGATGTCCAGCAGCGTGCCGGCCTTCACGCAGGTGCAGCCGTGCACCTTGCCGCCGTCCACGACGATGGAATCGCCGGGCCGCATGGTGCGCGCCTCGCCCTCGATGTGATAGGTGAACTCGCCGGAGAGCACGTAGGAGATCTGCGTGTGCGGGTGGGTGTGGTTGCTGCCGACCGCGCCGTCCTCAAAGATGACCTCCACGAGCATCATCTCCTGATTGTAGGCGCGGATGCGGCGGCAGGTGCCGCCGCCCAGCTCGATCGTCTGCGGCTCGTCCTTTTTGACGAAAGTCTGCATGTACGGCCTCCCGCGTCAGTCCACGTCCATGCCGAAGTAGGCCACGGCGTTGTTGTAGCAGATGCCCTGCACGAGCTCGCCGAGCACCTTGTAATCCTCCGGATACTCGCCGTTTTCCACCCACTTGCCGATCAGGTTGCACAGGATGCGGCGGAAGTACTCGTGGCGGGTGTAGGAGATGAAGGAGCGGGAGTCGGTGAGCATGCCCACGAAGCGGCCCAGCAGGCCCAGCGAGGCCAGCGCCTTCATCTGCTCGACCATGCCGAACTGCTGATCGCAGAACCACCAGCCGGAGCCGAACTGGATCTTGCCGGGGATGCCGTCGCCCTGGAAATTGCCCAGCATGGTGCCGATGACGTAGTTGTCCTTCGGGTTCAGGCAGTAGAGGATGGTCTTGGGCAGGTTGTCGTCCTTCTCCTGATCGGCCAGCAGGCGGGTCAGGTTCTGCGCGATGCAGGTGTCGTCGATGGAGTCAAAGCCCACGTCCGCGCCGTACTTGGCGAACATGCGCGGGTTGTTGTTGCGCATCGCGCCGATGTGGTACTGCTGCACCCAGCCGCGCGCCTTGTACATGCCGCCCAGCTTGACGAGCAGGAAGGTCTTGTAGGCCTCGACCTCCTCGCACGTGAGCGTCTCGCCGGCCAGGCCCTTCTTGAGCGCGGCGTCAGCCGCGGCGGCGTCGGCCTTGGCGTAGGGCACGGTGTCCAGCGCGTGGTCGGAGACGCGCGCGCCGCAGGCGTGGAAGTAATCCAGGCGAATCTCCAGCGCCTTGAGCACGCTCTCGATGTTCAGGCAGCGCACACCGGAGACGCGGGAGAGCGTGTTCATGTATTCCACAAAGCCCTCGCGGTCGATGTTGAGCAGCTTGTCCGGGCGCCAGGCCGGGTACACCTTGAAGGAGGTCTTCTGCGCGGCGATCTCCTTGTGATACTGCAGGTCGTCCACCGGGTCGTCGGTGGTGCACACCAGCTTCACGCCGAACTTCTCGATCAGGCCGTGGCAGCGGTATTCTTCCTTCTCCAGCAGCGCGTTGGCGCGGTTCCAGATGTCCTCGGCGGTGTCCTCGTTGAGGATGTCGTCGATGCCGAACACGCGCCGCAGCTCCAGATGCGTCCAGTGGTACATCGGGTTGCCGATGCAGTACTTGAGCGAGGCGGCGAACGCCTTCCACTTCTCCAGCCAGCTCGCATCGCCGCGGATGTACTTGTCGTCCACCCCGTTGGAGAGCATCACGCGCCACTTGTAGTGGTCGCCGCCGAGCATCAGCTCGCCGATGTTGGCGAACTTGTGGTTCTCGGCGATCTGTGCCGGCGGGATGTGGCAGTGGTAGTCGTAGATGGGCATGTGTTCCGCATACTCGTGATACAGCTTCTTGGCCACATCATTGTCGAGCAGGAAATCGGCGTCCATAAACGCTTTCATGGGAATCCTCCTCCTTTATTTTCTCTGCGCATGCAGATCGTTACAGGGTGACGCCGTCCTTGAAGATGGCGATTTCGCGGTAGCCGTGCTTCTCGCTCTGCGTCTGCTCGCCGGAGGCGATGGAGAGCAGCTTCTTGAAGAAGACCTCGGTCGTCTCCTCCATGTCCGCGCCCTGCACGAGCACGCCCGCATTGAAGTCGATCCAGTTGTGCTTCTTCTGCGCCAGCGCCGTGTTGGTCGCCACCTTCACCGTGGGAATGGGCGCGCCCACCGGCGTGCCGCGGCCCGTGGTGAAGAGCACCATCTGCGCGCCGGCGGCCATCAGCGCGGTGATCGCGCAGATGTCGTTGCCCGGCCCCTGCACGAGGTTGAGGCCCTTCTCCGTGACCGGCTCGCAATACTTGAGCACGCCGCGCACCTGCGCGGTGCCGCCCTTCTGCGTGCAGCCCAGCGACTTGTCCTCCAGCGTGGTGATGCCGCCGGCCTTGTTGCCCGGAGACGGGTTCTCGTAGACCGCCTGATTGTAGCGCATGAAGTACGCCTTGAAGTCGTTGATCAGCGCCACGGCCTTGCGGAACGTCTCTTCGTCCTTGCAGCGGTCCATGAGGATCGTCTCCGCGCCGAACATCTCCGGCACCTCTGTGAGCAGCGTCGTGCCGCCGTGGCGCGCGATCAGGTCGCTCGTCGCGCCTAGCAGCGGATTGGCCGTGATGCCCGACAGGCCGTCGCTGCCGCCGCATTTGAGGCCGACAACCAGCTCGCCGGCGGAGACCGTCCGTCGTCTGGCGCGCGCGGCATAGGCCGTCAGCTCGTCAAGGAGCTTCATGCCTTCCTCAATCTCGTCCTCGTGCTCCTGGGTGATCAGGAACTTGACGCGGTCGGGGTTGTAGCCGCCCAGCACCTTCTTGAACTCGTTCACATTGTTGTTCTCGCAGCCCAGGCTGAGCACCAGCACCGCGCCCGCATTGGGATGACGCACCATGGCGGCCAGCAGCTTCTGCGTGTTCCTGTGGTCCTCGCCCAGCTGCGAGCAGCCGTAGGGATGCACGAAGCCGTGCACGCCGTCCACGCGGTCGCCGTAGGCCTCCTGCGCGAGGCGTTCGAGCGTCCTGCTCGTGCCGTTGACGCAGCCGACGGTGTTGATGATCCACACCTCGTTGCGGATGCCCACGCGGCCGTCCTCGCGCACGTAGCCCTCAAACGTCGCCTCGCGGTCAACGGGCAGCGCGCAGGGGTGCGGGTTGTAGGTGTATTCCAGCAGGCCGGAGAGGTTGGTCTTCACGTTGTGCGTGTGCACCCAGTCGCCCGCGGCGATGGGCTGCGTCGCGTGGCCGATGGGGAACGCGTACTTGATCACGTTCTCGTCCTCGGCAATATCCCGCAGCGCAAACTTGTGGCCCGCGGGCACGTCCTGCGTCAGCGTGACGCCCAGCACGCTTTCGCCCGCCTTGAGGGGTTCCAGCGCGACGGCGACGTTGTCGCGCTCGGCGATCTTGATGAATCTGCTCATGGCTCAGCCCACAACTTTCGCGATCGCGCCTTTGGCATCGGCGAGGATGTCGGCCAGAGACGCCGCCACGGACGCCTCAAAGCCCGGCAGCTCCGCCGTCAGGTCGCTGCCCCAGAAGGCCTCGTTGGTCAGCACGGCATGGGCGATCTCGGCGGCGGGCTTGCCCGTCAGGCCGGCGAAGAAGTCGATGACGAACTGATCGTCCACGATGGGATACTCGTTGCCCAGCACGCGCACGCCCACAAAGGAACCGTCCTCCTTCTTCCTGCCGCAGTAGAACGCGATGAACGCGGCCATGGAGAAGGTGAGGATCTTGGGCAGCTCGCCCTTGCGCTTCACGTATTCCCTGATGGTGGGCAGCACGCGGGCGCGGAACTTGCTCTGGCTGTTGAGCGCGATGGAGAGCAGCATATGCCGGTTGAAGGGGTTGGAGAAGCGCTCGAAGATCGCGGAAGCGAAGGCCTCCAGGTCGTCCCTGGGCAGGTCGAGCGTGGGCATGATCTCATTGAAGAGCGCCTGGCTCATGTAGGAACGGGTCACCTCGTCGGCCATGCAGTCGCCCACGATCTCGTGTCCGGCCAGGTACGCGCCCAGCACCATGGAGGTGTGCGCGCCGTTGAGCATGCGCACCTTGCGCAGCTTGTAGGGGGTCACATCGTCGGTGAAGACGACGTTGCAGCCGGCCTTCTTGAAGGGGAGCTCGTCCTCGATCCACGCCGGACCCTCGATGACCCACAGGCCGAACGGCTCGGCGGTGTTGAGCATGTTGTCCCTGTAGCCGATCTCCTCCCAGATCTGCTCGGCCTCGCCGCGCGGATAGCCGGTGACGATGCGGTCCACCAGCGTGGAGCAGAACACGTTCTCCTCCTCAATCCACGTCTTGAAGCCTGCCGGCAGGTTCCACTGCTCCGCGGTCTTCAGGCAGCACGCCTTGAGGTTGCGGCCGTTGTAGTCGATCAGCTCGCAGGGCAGCAGGATGAAGCCCGTGCCCTTCTCGCCGCCGAAGGCGGTGTAGCGCTCGTAGAGCAGGCGGGTCAGCTTGCCCGGAAAGGACGCCTGCGGCTTGTCGTCGAAGCTGTCCTTGCCGGTGTAGACGATGCCGGCCTCGGTCGTGTTGGAGATGATGATGCGCATGTCGCGGTTGTGCGCCAGCGCGAGGTAGCCCTCAAAGTCCGCGTACGGGGAGAGGCCGCGCTTCACGCACTGGATGATGCGGGTGTCCTTCATGGGCTTGCCGTCCACCTGGCCGCGCAGGATCTGGGTGTACAGGCCGTCCTGCTCGTTGAGCATGCCGATCATGCCGCGCTCGATGGGCTGCACGATGACCACGCCCGCGTCCATGCCGGCCGCCTCGTTGGCCTTGTCGATCATCCAGTCGCAGAAGGCGCGCAGGAAGCCGCCCTCGCCGAACTGGATCACGCGCTCGGTCTTGGGCGCGACGCCGCGGGCCATATCCAGGGAAGTGAGTGTCTGAGCATTGAGCTGAACCATGTGAATGACCTCCCAAGTCGTCTCATTTGGATGCAAACGGCAGGGAAAATCGGGCCCACGGTGCAATCGTGCCGGCGCTTCCAGCTTTCCCCTGTCAAGTCACCATCAGTATAACACCGCCTCTGTTTTGCGTCAAGATTCGGGCAAAAGAAGCTGCATGATTTTGTATGGGGTGAACAAGTCATCCGATCACCGACCACGCGAAGCGGCAGCGCGAAAATCGGCCGCTGTAGCGCGAAAATCGGCCGCAAACCTTGTAACGGCTGCGCGTTTTTGGTACAATGATGACAGCAATCATGTAAAACCGCCCCCGCAAGCGGGGAGATCAATCGTCAGGAGGTTGACCCACCATGAAAAGACGCATCGGCATCCTCACCGCCGGCGGCGACTGCCCCGGTCTGAACGCGTGTATCCGCGGCGTGGCGCGCGCCAGCTACTCCCTCTTTGAGACGGAGATCGTCGGCATTCAGGACGGGTACG
The DNA here is from genome assembly GCA_944333055.1 of uncultured Clostridia bacterium. Classification (GTDB taxonomy): domain Bacteria; phylum Bacillota; class Clostridia; order Christensenellales; family Aristaeellaceae; genus Ventricola. The sequence goes on along the minus strand of CALVKT010000059.1, from coordinate 4,253 downwards.
CCGGCCTGATCGAAGGCAACTACCACGAGATGAAGCAGAGCGACTTCTCCGGCATCCTGACGCTGGGCGGCACGATTCTGGGCACGCGCCGCACGCCGTTCAGCATGATGCGCGTCATCGAGGACGACCAGGTGGACAAGGTCAAGGCGATGAAGCAGAACTACAAGAAGATGAAGCTCGACTGCCTCGTGTGCCTGGGCGGCAACGGCACGCACAAGACGGCGAACCTGCTCTCCGAGGAGGGGCTCAACGTCATCGGCCTGCCCAAGACGATCGACAACGACATCTGGGGCACGGACGTCACGTTCGGCTTCCACTCCGCCGTGGACATCGCCACCGAGGTCATCGACCGCGTGCACACCACCGCCGCCAGCCACGGCCGCGTGATGGTCATCGAGATCATGGGCAACAAGGCGGGCTGGCTGACGCTCTACTCAGGCATTGCGGGCGGCGCGGACATCATCCTGCTGCCGGAGATCCCCTACGAGCTGGACGCGATCTGCGACGCGCTGCGCGAGCGCGAGGAGATGGGCAAGACGTTCTCCATCATCGCCGTGGCCGAGGGCGCGATGACCGTGGAAGAGGCCAAGATGAAGAAGAAGGAGCGCGCCGCCTTCCGCGCCGAGACGGGCTTTGCCGGCATCGCCAACCGGCTGGCGCGGGAATTGCAGGAGAAGATGCCGGGCATTGAGGCGCGCGCCGTCATCCCTGGGCACATGCAGCGCGGCGGCACCCCCAGCGCCTACGACCGGATGCTCTCCACCAACTTCGGCGTGCACGCGGCGCAGCTCATCGCCGGCGAGCAGTACGGTCAGGCGGTGGCGATGGTCAACAACGCCGTCAGCCACAACCCGCTGAGCACCGTCGCGGGCCGCACCAAATTCGTCCCGCACGACGGCCACGAGATCCGCGCAGCCCGCGCGATGGGCATCTCCCTGGGCGACAAGCGCAAGTGAGGGCCGCCGGGGCCGCCTTGCGGCGGCCCCGCGCCCGATTTGTACGGTTGACTTTTTGACCGGTTTCGCCTATAATATGCTATCGGTGGCCTTCCCCACCGATGTGCTGCACCCATAGCTCAGCAGGATAGAGCGTCCGCCTCCTAAGCGGTAGACAGTTCGAGTCTAAATTAGGAATACAAGTTCATATTTATTCAAATGTCTCAGTAGCTCAGTTGGATAGAGCACACGCCTCCTAAGGTTGTGCTCAACCAATCAACTCGAAGCCAAAAGTGATCGTTACCAATTCAATTTCATATAAGTCTCTGTAGCTCAGCAGGATAGAGCGTTCGCCTCCTAAGAAAGATGCCGCCTATCACATTTTCGAGGAATCGAAAGTGAGCGCATCGTCCGAAATGTGTTCGGCGCATCCCCTTGTGCCTGCCACATTTTATCTAATCAAAAGTGAGCGCTGGTCTTTTGAGGCTCCAGCGACACGATCACAGGAAGGATGGTGACCGAAAAAATCGGCTGACTGACCAGAAGAAAAAACTCATAAAATCATAACGAATAAATTTCCGGAAACCATTGAAAACACTAGGTTTTCGCCACATGCACCCGTAGCTCAGTTGGATAGAGCACGAGCCTCCTAAGCCCGGGGCCGCGCGTTCAAATCGCGCCGGGTGCACCAATTTAGAAGAAAAATCCCCTGATTTTGAAGCGAAACGCGTCTAACAGCGCACCGCCCAAAGATCGGGGGATTTTTCTATTTGATGGTGTATTCTCCATGCAGAACTGTCTAGCAGAAAAATGTTCTGTTTGAAAAATTCAAACATTTAGGGCGCTTTTCTAACGCGGCATTTTTCGAATCGACAAATTTCTTCAAACATTGGTGAGCGATGATTCTAACAATGGCGAACAAACGAGCGTATGGAATGTGTTTTTTCAACGATAATTTTATTTTTTTGAAACTCAAGCGGCATCTGCTTGTAGCTTTTAAGTTTGCTGCTGCCTACAATGTTGAAGATATTTTTTTTGCTTTATGTTAGAAAGATTTAGTTGGATGTTAGATTTTCTAATACAATAAATTCCCAGTTGGATATATTGCCATCTGTGTATTGCACTTATCAGAATGGTCCTATCAACGTTTATCATCTGGGATACTATCTGTATTATCTTTGGTATCTTCGGAACTACGCTGAGACGTTATATTGTGCCCACTTAATTCAGAGGGATTTTCATGAGCTTCACGCAGTTTGATTAAGGCTGAACGGAGAAAGGCTGGTAGCTCAATACCTAGTTCACCAACATTTTCCAGAACGGATAATGCATCATTTGCAACAAAGAAAAGTGCTGTGCAGTTACGAAAAATATGATTGTCATTTCCTGTCATTCTATCCATTTGAGCTGCAAGAATGATGATAACAAAGATACCGCCTTTTTTTACTAGCCCCATGTAGCCTTTATTTGAGCTTACAGTTTTTTGCTTGAACGCGCTAACTACACCAGTGATGTAATCAAGGGTCATAACAATTAGCAAGATTTCCAGTATCATATCCCAGCCGCCAATTAACGTCGAGAGAGCTCCAACAACAATAGCAGTAACTGTTTTAATAATTGTGCCTTTCATAAGAATCCTTTACCGGTACGGCAACCGGAACCAGTTTTGATAAAACGGAGCCGCAGAAATACCGTTTTCTGTCACTATAGACTTTATAAGAGGTAAATTGTAAAGTATAGAGGCGCAGCCAGAACGCAATAACCATAGGTTATATTGCTAATAAGGTGAGTATTTTCACTTTTCCATCGTATTGACAGATGGTGCTAGGAAATACAAGTTTCTGTGTGAATGTTATGCTTTGCTTGATGCTTTTAGGCGATGTATACCTCCTATCCAGTCTATTTCCAGTGACACTTATATTGTAAAGCAATATAGGACAAGATGAAAGTGACAGAATACAGACAAAACAGCGACAAATTATCGATTTACAAGATGATAGATGTTAGGGCTTTTATAACAGATTGGAATTACATTCGGTGATTGGATGCCGCTCCATAATCAATTATCAAATAGGGATTTCTCATAAGTGATAAGGTTAAGATAATGGATCGTTATATATTTTGAATAAAACCGCTTTGTTTTGTAACTTATAGCAGACCGTAGAAAGGTTGGAATAGATGAGGCAGGGAATAGCACGGTTTCTGCCCCTCTATTGCTTAAGCACTTGAATAGCGCCTCGATCTACTGCTCGCAGATGCCACCTCCTCTTGCGCTCTTTGAGAGCTGTAGTAGTATGGGTTTGATCCATAGCGTTTAGGCGTTTCTGTCTGAGTTGGCGCAGGAATTTTATGTTAACAGACACCCGCTCTCTATGGTCATTTTGAGTGTCCAGTTTGGTTTTACAGTCAACCATAAAAAAAGATGTACGTAATAGTGTAATTTGGAAATGTTACGCACTATATATAGAGAAAAAAGAAAAGGAAAGGGGTTTTGTGCCATAGCATAAAATGTCATTGTTTTGTCGTTGGTTTGTCTCTGTTTTGTCACTTCCCTACATACAGAGCTGGCGCTAAAATGAGTTTAGTTATTTAGGGAAGGAGGCCGTCAGAGTGTGTAACGATAGTACCACATTTATTCAACAAGAAATTCAACAGTATAAAAAGAATTGTGTTGCGCAGAGGCAGCTTGAAATGCAATTGTGTCAAGATAGTTCGCTTGAAAGAACAGCTCTGACGCAGCGCCTTTTAGAATTAAAGGTTAGAACACAACGAGTCAGAAGTTGGATGTTAGTACTAAACGAGGATGAGGAATTTGTGATCCGTCGTCATCTGATAGATGAGGTTTCATGGCCTAGGCTTGAGGCCGAGCATATGGAGAAATGGAAAGAGTATGGGAAAAACCGCCGTACTCTCATGCGTTATCAAAAGAACGCATTGATGAAGATACAGCGGTTTATTCGGGAAGAAAATGCGATTTTACCAGAAGATTGATATTTGGTGCCTGCGTAAGGATAGTATCCTTATATGAGAGTGAATACATTTTTCAAAAAGCTGTACTCCAGAAAGAGGTAGTCTTATGCATGCACAAGAGCAAGAAGTATGGGTTTTGAAGGAGTATGAACGGTTGAAGTTATGCATAAGGCAATCCGGCAGTTGGGGTATCCATGCAAGTCCATTCTTTACCCTTAGTATGAACGCAGGAAAGCCCGACCGAAGGCCAAGTATGGATAACCATAGACATTCTGAAAAAACGATCATATGTGTAATACCCAGGATCATCCAAGGCATCCATCGACAGAATTCAAATATGATGCGCTC
>CALVKT010000058.1 GCA_944333055.1 uncultured Clostridia bacterium | reverse complement strand
CACGTTCAATGTATGCAACGTTACCTTTGATTGTGTATTTCTTCCCACCCGCCCCGCGAGGGGCGTGCCCTCTGAGATTTTCTTCGGAGGAAGGTATAGCATTGTAATTTCAACCCACACGCCCCGCGAGGGGCGTGACATTTTTTCGGTCTACCAATCGGCAACAAGTTAGGCATTTCAACCCACACGCCCCGCGAGGGGCGTGACAAATGCGGTTATGAACCCAGACGGCGCGTCTAAATATTTCAACCCACACGCCCCGCGAGGGGCGTGACTCGGCGGAAACGGCAGGAACATTGACCTGATAAATTTCAACCCACACGCCCCGCGAGGGGCGTGACTTATTGCACTTGCTGAATGTGTACAGAGTAACATTATTTCAACCCACACGCCCCGCGAGGGGCGTGACATAATGGCCAGCGTGGTTGCCCACGGGACGGGGAAATTTCAACCCACACGCCCCGCGAGGGGCGTGACTGTTAACGGTATCAGGCGTATCGATGCTCTGCCAATTTCAACCCACACGCCCCGCGAGGGGCGTGACATCTGTTACCGTCCTAACAATTTTTTCCAATTATTATTTCAACCCACACGCCCCGCGAGGGGCGTGACAAAATGAGGTTTACAAGCGCGTCATTCCCGATGTATTTCAACCCACACGCCCCGCGAGGGGCGTGACTATAATCATTATGGCGTCACAAACTTTACCCCGAAGATTTCAACCCACACGCCCCGCGAGGGGCGTGACTTCCCTCCCTTTGCTTATGACTACTTACACGTACGTATTTCAACCCACACGCCCCGCGAGGGGCGTGACTGTAGCCCTGTTGCGACAACGTTAAGTGTTGTTAATTATTTCAACCCACACGCCCCGCGAGGGGCGTGACCAGCAAAACATTGATACTTTTTCGTCAGGCATTATTTCAACCCACACGCCCCGCGAGGGGCGTGACGGCATGCTTGGGAATTTCCAGAGCGAAAGTCTAATATTTCAACCCACACGCCCCGCGAGGGGCGTGACGAGGATCTATATGATTGTAATTATATTAGATATAAATTTCAACCCACACGCCCCGCGAGGGGCGTGACTTTCCTAGATCTTGGGGAAGGTGGCTGGCGCAACATTTCAACCCACACGCCCCGCGAGGGGCGTGACCATCGTTTCGGCCCTACCAATCACATACCCACACATATTTCAACCCACACGCCCCGCGAGGGGCGTGACAGCAAAAGTGCGGCAAACACAGATGCACACTTTTGACGGAATAGACAAAACGATGGGAAAAGACGAAACTTCTTGCGTGCCATTGCGCACCAAAGCGCGATTTGGGGATGGAAATCCGGTGCGAACCGGGCCGGATGGCGATGCGTGCTTCCGGTTCGCACGGCTAGATGATCAGCGGATCTTCGGGACGATAGGCGGCGCTGCAGCCAAAGTGCTCGATCTTCCGCTCGTAGTGGTTGCCGAGGTAGTAAAAGCGGAGGCTGTCCTTCTTCGGATCCATGATCGCACAGAGCCTGGCTTGCAGCAGACGGCATTGCGCCGCGTCCAGCAGGCATTCAAAGACGGAGCATTGCACGCGCTGCCCGTAGTTGACACACTCTTTGGCGATTTTGCGAAGCCGCGTCCGGCCGGCGGCATCCTCCGTGTTCACGTCGTAGGTGATCAAGACCAGCATGTGCATCACTTCCATAAAAAGCATGGGTAATCGTCCAGATCGCCGCGCAGATGCCGGACCAGCAGGAGCGCCTGCGCGTAGGGCACCAGGCCCCAGGGGAGCTTTTCGTCCAGATACGGATGGGTGATGACGTCCTTCTTGCGCTCCTGCCAGTGCGTGAGAAATGTCTTTCGTCCGGCGTCGGAGAGCAGCACCCCGCCGCCGGCGCGGCGCGTGAAGTCCGCAGGCCGGATGATGCGGTTGTTGATCAGCGTCAGCACGAACCGATCCGCATAACAGGCGCGCAATTCCTCCATCAGATCCAGCGCCAGGGACGGTCTGCCGGGCCGGTCGCGGTGCAGAAAGCCCACGTAGGCATCCAGTCCGACGCTCTCCAGCGCGGCGGCACAGTCGTGCGCGAGCAGGCTGTAGGCGAAGGACAGCAGCGCGTTGAAGGCGTCCATCGGCGGACGGCGGCTTCGCCCGCGAAAGAAGAAGGCGTCCTTGTTGGCGAGAATCATGTCGTCGATGACGCCGAAATAGGCGGAGGCGCCGACGCCTTCCAGACCGCGCAGGCGATCCGGCGACGTCTCCTCCAGCACGGCGGGCAGGAGCTTTTGAATCGTCTGCGCGGCGTCGGAGAGCTTCTGCGCGTCAAGGCGCATGCCGTGATCGCGGCGCGTGCGCTCGATGCTCCATCGGGCGTTGTAGAGCTTGCCAAAGAGCATGCAGCGCGCAATCCGGCAGCTCGCGTGGGGATCGTCCGCCAGCCGGTACTGCGTGCGCCGCAGCAGCACATTGCCGTTGTTCTCGCCGCTCACGCGCGCCAGAAACCGCCCGCGCGGCGTGCAGAACGCCAGAGAGATGCCGCGCTCGGCGCAGGCGCCCATCAGCGCGGGCGAAGCGCCCGGATAAGCGAAGGAGAGGATGCCGGAAAGCGTGTGCAGCGGATAGCGGGCAAGCGCCTGTTTGTCCCGGTTGGCGACGACGTTTTCCCCGTCGAGCGACAGATAGATGTCCTCGGAGGTGACAAAGAGCGTGTTGAGCAGATGTCTCATGGCGAGTCCTCCAGCGCGCTGCGCAGGTATTGCGCGGCGGAGCGCTTGCCCATCAGCGTGGGCAGACAGGTCTCCCGGAGCGAACAGGCGCGGCACGCCTTGCCCGGCTTGACGGACGGCGTGTGCCCGCGCGCAAAGAGCTGATGCATCTCCAGCAGCAGCGCTTCCACCCGGTCGCGCAGTTCGGGGGTGAAGACGACGCCCGTGCGCCTGCGCGTCTCGCCGTAGAAGAGCGCGCCCTCCTCGATGTCGCAGCAGAGCATCTCCTCCAGGCACATGGCCTGCGCGCAGAGCTGAAGCGCGTCCGCGTCGTGCGGCTTGGGCGCGCCGCGCTTGTATTCGATGGGGAAGGGGCACCAGCGCCCCGTTTCGCCCTGTAACGCGACGCCGCGTTCATCGGCGTGAAACTCCACGACGTCGCACTGCCCGCTGACGCCCAAGCGCCGGGAACGCACGGGCAGGCCGCGCAGGATCAGCGTGTCGCCGCGCCGCTCGCGCTGCGCTTCGTCGTGCGCCCGGCGGTGAAACAGCGTGCCCTCGACGGTGCGCAGGTTTTCGCGCCACTGCGTCTCGATGTGAATCAGCGCCCATTGCCTCCGGCAAAAGGCGAAGTGCTGCAGGCCGGAGAGCTGGAGGAAGTCCTCCTCGGCGTACATCATCCCATCCGCCTGCAGGCGACGCCTTCGGGCAGCGCATGCTCATCCACGGTGACGGCGTAGTCGGCATAGCTGCGCGCGGGCGCGGCGGAGGGCGTTTTGCGCTCCACCTTGACGGCGTCAAACAGCTTCCAGGCGGGTGCGCAGCCCAGCTCGCTGTCGTGCCGGAAGACGATCAGCTCGCGAACGGCCATCTTGCCGCGCGCGGCGGAGTGGTCGTGCTCGAACATGTTGAGCACCGCCTCAAAGAAGAGCGCGAGATCGTCCTCGGAAAAGCCGGTCACCTTGCGCGCGAGGTTCGCCGAGATGTAGCCCTCGCAGCGATACAGGCCGTAGGGGATGACGTACTTGCGGCCCATCTCCGTGCCCTTGCGCTCGGCGTCCGTCTCGGTGGTGATGGCCACGCGCGTGATGGTGATCTCCTGGGGCACGACGGGCTCGACGCTTCGGGCGAAGCCGAGCTGCACGGGGCCGCGCACCTGACCGCAGTTGAGCGCGCCCTTAACCATCGTGGTCATCACGGCGCCGAACGTGCGGATGTCGTAGAAGTTCGCGCACATCCAGTCGCGCACCGCGGCGTCCACATCGACGCCCTGCTCCTTCTTCGCCTTGATGGACTTCTTGAGCGCATCCGGCTTCTGATCGGCGGCGTTCTCGATGCCCACCGCCAGAAAGCCCTCGTTGTCGCTGCGGTTGAGCGGCACGTTGTCCTTGACGTAGATGCGGTAGCCAGGCGTATCCTCGCGCACGGTCTCCACGTAATTGCGGATCTTGCGCTTGAGGCACACGTCGGTCACGATGCCGTAGCCGGTCTCCGGGTCGACGCGCGGCATGTTGCCGGCGTCCGGGTCACCGTTGGGGTTGCCGTTTTCCACGTCGAAGAGCACGACGAATTCATAGCGGTTGCGGATGGCGTCAGACATGTGCGTTTTCCTCCTTCTTGGCGTAGCGGGTCTGCGTCTGATGGTAGTAGCCGAGCTGGAATGCGCCCTGCTGGGCGAGGTTCAACTGTTTGGGATACGCCTCCTGCAATTTGTCAAAGAGCGCCGTCAGCTCCCTGTCGTAGTAGACGCGCAGGCCGCCGTCCAGCTTCCGGAGGTGCTTCTGCGCCAGATTGACCAGCGTGGGGAAGACCACGCCCGGCGTGGCGGAGGCGGAACTGAAGTACTTGTCCTTGATGGTGGCGTTCAGGCCGGGATTGGCGGCGGTTTGGATGGCCTCCAGCGTGGAGAAGAGGCGGCCGAGCGTGTAGGGGACGTTCGTGCTGTCGGGATTGAGGGACACGTGCAAGACCTCCTTGGGCATGTCGGGATGGGGATTTTGAGTGTAATAGGCCTTGAGGATGGCCGCGCGCCCGCGCGTGATCTCGCGCTCGGCGCGGATGCGCAGGGTGACGCCATGGAGCAGCGTGGCGGGATAGCGCGTGTCGTTGAGGACGGCGCGCAGCAGTTCGCCGGCGAGCTCAGGCGAGGCCGCCTTGTCGCGTGCGTTCTGGTTGACGGTCTCGTTGAGCGTCTCCCAGAGCGAGAGCGTCTGGCGCGTGTCGAACGCCGGGCGAACGATGCGCATGCGCTCGTGATGCGCCATCACGTGGCGCAGGATGTCGCCCAGCGTGTTGCGCAGGAAAAACCGCACGCTCAGCCGCGCCGCGTTGGGCGAGATGCCCAGGACGTAGAAGTCCACGTTCGGGTCGAGGCGGCTGTCCGACCAGTCGACGGATTCCCCGGCGCACAGGCGTCGGAGCGCACGGGCGATGTCGTCGGCGGCATACGTGGACGGCGCGCCGAGGAGCGAGAGGCCCAGGAAATCCTGCGCGGCCGAATTGCCGTCCGCCGACCAGAAGAGCACCGTGGCGTCGCCGATGCGGCAGGTGTGCTCGAAATCGGCGATCAGGTGGTTGAGCGCGGCCGTGTAGGCGAAGGCGGCGTATTGGCTCATCGGCGCGTTGAGGCTCTGCTCCTTGCCGTAGGAGCAGAACGCGGGCGCATTGAAGGACACGAGCGCCGCGCCGCTGGACTGCGCGCCCTGCACACCCTTGACGGCGGGATGGACGGCCTGCGGCGTGCAGCGCGCGCCCGTGACCAGGCAGACGGTCTGCGGCCCGTCCTCCGCCCTGTCGTAGTGGCGCTGCCACGCGTCGCGGACGGCGGGGTCCTCGTGCAGGTAGCGGCCGTCATATCGGAAGACGATGTTGCCGCCCGCGAGCAGATCGTCCATGCACGGCGCCAGCGCCGGATGCGCACGCGCTTCCCCGGGCGACCAGTTCTCAAAGAAGGCGCACAGCGCGCGCGCCGCGGGCGAATCGACGCCTGCCAGCAGCGACAGGTGCAGCGCCTTGCACGCGTCAAAGCACTGCCGGGTGCGATCGGGCTTGCCCTTGTCGTCAAAGCCGAGGACGTACGTGGCGTTGTCGCACAGGAAGTTGGGGCTGACATTCGAGGCGCGCTTGACGGGCGCGGGCAGCTGCATGACCTGCGGGACGAGCGCCGTCTTCTTGCCGCGCGGCGGCTCGACCTTTTCGCAGACGGCCGATTCGACCTCGCCGCCGTCGCCAAGGGAGAGCGCGACGCTGACCTTGACGGGGCCCCAGCCCGGCGGCTCCAACCGGCCCAGCCGGACGAGCGTCTCATAGTGCGCGGTCAGGGCTTGCAGGATCATCCGTACACCTCCCCGCTGTCTCGCGTGGGCACGTGCAGCACGCCGTCCTGCAATGCGGCCCGGAAGAAGAGCGGCTGGAGATTCTCCGGATCGGCGTAATCCAGATCCCAGAGCATGAAGCCCAGGTCGCGTCTGCCGCGCAGCTCCTCGTGGCAGGGCGGGATGGCCTCGCAGGGGGCAAACTGCGCGGGGAACTCGCGGCAGCCCAGATACGGCTGGTGATAGCACTCCCCGCGCCGGATGCGCCGCTTGATGATGTCCTGAAATTTGCCGGGGTTGTCGCCGGGCGCGGCGCGATCCGTCATGTCGAAATGGGCCTGGATGACGTATTCCACGTCGCGCAGCAGCAGCGAGGCGCGCTGCTGAATCTCATCCGGCGCGATCAGGTAGAGCTGGCCCGTGCCGCGCTGCATGACGGTGTTGGCGGCGCGGGCGCTGACGGTCGCCTTGACCTCGTTGCGGCGCAGGTTCATGAAGCGGATCGGCTTGCAGACGTGGATGCGGTCGACGACCCACTTCATGCCGGGATGCCAGTAGATCGCTTCCAGCAGCCCGCGCGCCGCCGACGGGGTCATGACATCATAGCTCACCCGTTCCACCTTCATCTCAGGCCGTGTGAAGAGTGCGTAATCGCCCCAGACCCTGAGTCGAATGGACAAGATGTTTCACTCCTTTCGTACAGGCATTGGATCAATCCTTTGTGCTCGACTCCATGATAACATCGATTTTGCACAATGTAAAGCGAAATGATTTGTGCAAAGAGAATATGCCGCGTCCGGACAGACGGCATCGCGCGAACCTGAACCGCCAGTGTCTGATCATGGCACATCCCGCTTTCCTTGTGGCCTTCATGAAGTGATTTCATCATACCATCTATTCGATACTTAGTCAATACATTTTTTCTCTTTTATGAAAATTAATTTGGCAGAGCATATTGAGTTGCAAGGAAAAGAAGAATCGAGTATAATATGAAAGTCGCCGGAAGGCGTGGATTGAAATATAAAAGAGAATAAATGGTCAAAGCGAAGCGGGGCAGGCCCAACGGCCTGCCCCGCGCTTTTGGTACGCGAGCGGTGATCAGATGAACTCGGCCTTGCCGCTGTCCGCCTCAAGGGAGAGGCCGGTCTGCATGGTGTAGAGCGCGGGGTTGATCAGGACGGCGCAGCCCTCGTCGAGCAGCTCGATGTCGTGGGCGTCGCACAGCGCCTGAAAGTGCCGCTCGTAGATGGAGACGCCGTAGCGGCCCAACTGCCGGAAGAGGCGGCGGCTTCGCTCGCCCGCGCGCAGCTGCGCGAGCAAGGGCTCGCTATCGGGCGTGGGGATGTAGACGGTTCGGGTGTTCTCCTCGATCATCCGAAAGTCCTCTGCCACGGCGCGGAAGGAGAGCGTGCGCACCTTGTCGAGGATGCGCTTGGCGTCCTGCGCCTGCGCGCCGTTGAGATCGAGCAGCTCGTGGAAGTAACAGGCGACGGCCTGCGGGTCATCCGGCGCGGCGTAGCGGTTGAGCACCCTGCGCCCGGCCTCGATGGCCTTGCCAAAGAGCTTGGGTGCGGGCGTGTCCGAGCGGAAGACGGTGACGATTGCCTCCTCGGCGGGGCGTTTGCCCTCGCGGTTGCAGCGCCCGCCGGCTTGCAGGATCGAATCGAGCCCGGCCTCTTCGCGGTAGACGACGGGGAAATCGACGTCGACGCCCGCCTCGATCAGCGAGGTGGAGACGACCCGGCAGGGCAGCCCTTCCCGCAGGCGCGCGCGAATCGTCTCCAGCACGGCCTGCCGGTGCGCGGGCATCATCAGCGTCGAGAGGTGATAGGCGCTCTGCGGGGGCAGCCGGTCGAAGAGATCCTTCGCGGCCTGTCGCGAGTTGACGATGCACAGCGCCTGCGGATGCGCGCAGAGCCGTTCGGCGAGCGCGTCAAGGGAGAGCCTTCCGGCGTGGCGGTACGTCGCGCGCCGGAAGGCGGCAAAATCCGCGTCAGGGCAGAGCTCACGGGCGGACATGTCGGGCAGGAATTCGCGAAAGAGCGGACCGAGTGCGGGCTGCGTGGCCGTGCAGAGCACGGCGGAGACGCGATAGGTGCGCACGAGCTGCGCGATGGCGTACACGCAGGGGCGCAGCAGGGGCAGCGGGAGCATCTGCGCCTCGTCGAAGATGACGACGCTGTTGGCGATGTTGTGCAGCTTGCGGCACTTCGACGGGCGGCAGGCGAACAGCGATTCAAAGAACTGCACGGCCGTGGTGACGACGACGGGGCTGTCCCAGTTCTCCACGGCCTGCGCCTTGCGCACGGTGTCGGGCGTCGATTCGTCCTGCGCGTCGTAGAGCACGTTGGCGTGGTGTTCGAGCACGCAGTCTTCGCCCAGAATCCTGCGGAAGACGTCGGCGTTCTGCTCGATGATGGACGTGTAAGGGATGACGTAGATGACGCGCCGCATGCCGTGGGCGCGCGCGTGGCGCAGCGCGAAGGCCAGCGAGGCGATCGTCTTGCCGCCGCCGGTGGGGACGGTCAGCGTGAAGAGGTCCGGCTGCTGCGCGGGGCCGGCCGCCTCGCACCGGCGCAGGATCGCGCAGCGCTTTTCATTGAGCGGCGTGCGGGGCGGGAACCAGCCGGCACAGTGGGCGTCCAGCCGCGCGACGAGCGCGTCCATCGAGACGCTGCACGTCTCCCGCTCGCGGTTCTTCATGAAGGCTTCCGTATCGAGAAAGTCGGCGTCCACCAGGCAGGCGTAGAGCATCCGGATGAAGAACGCGAGATCCAGCGGCTGCGTGCGCAGGGAAGCGGGCAGGGAGGCGGCGGGCAGGCGCACCTCCCGGGCGAAGGCGGCATAGTCGGGCAAGCTGCCCTGCGCCGCGCGCTTGACGCGCCCGGCGTACGTGGGCGCATCGGCGGGATCGGTCTGCCCCCCGAAGTCGGGCAGGCCGCCGTGATGCCCGGCGACGGCGTATCCGGCGAGGCGCTGCCCCAGCTTTTCACATTCAAATGCGCCTGCCGTCGCGTGATCGACGCGCGCGGCGCCGCCGTGCAGCCTGCGCTGAAAGGCGTCGCTGTACTTGCCGATGTCGTGCGCCATGCCGGAGAGCCGGCCCAACTGCTCCGCGTCGAAGGCCGAAGCGAACTGCGCCGCGAGCCGGGCCGTGCCCTGCAAGTGATCGAGCACGGACTGCTCGCGCGTCCCGTCTTCGCTGATGTGGGCGAGGTATCGGTTCATAGGGGCCTCCTTGTCGTATGTGTCGATGAGGGGAAGGCGTCATACTCCGATTATAAGGACCTGTTTGCATGAGCGTTTGAGCAAGGTGTGGAAATGAGAAATTTTGCCCATAGCCTCAGCGGGTGAAACGGAAATGGCTTGACTGTGTCCACCCCATACAGCACGGCATCCGTCAATTCTCGTTTGTGCCGCGTGCAGCTGCGCATCCCCGCATACAGCGGGGCAATCTCTTCCCGCTGTTCATCTGTCAAGCCGTTGGGATGCGACTTTCGTTTCTTTTTCCATGCTTCTATTTTATCACTGCTTTTTCATCCTGTGAATACAGCTTCTCAGCACCTCCAGAAAAAGTCCGGAGGTCCTTTCATATATCAATACGCTTCAACCCTGAGCACCTGTCCGGAAACGGCATCAACATACACAAAATACGACGTTGTCTCCCGATTTCCTGGATAGTCTGTCGCCCATGCCAGCGCCACGCGCCACACGCTTCTTTGCGGATCGGAGATGTTATACCACGCATCCGCATAGTACTTCTTCATTTCCTCGCGATCCACATGCTCCACTTGATCCAAAAAGGCATATCCGATCATCATCGCTTCGCTTCTGGGCATGTCGTCTTCTGTTGCAAGCCCCCATAGCAGGTTTTCTTCGGCAGCCCATTCTCTTTTTTTCTCTGATAACTGACTGGAATAAGCACCCTGATGAGATTCCGACACTATCTTCAAGCTCCATCAAGAAATGCTACACAGTGCTTGTTTCCGGCCTTGAAACGGCAAAGAAATGGCACTACATCGCCGAAATCCCCCATACGACGCCGCCTGCCGAAAAAACGGTTAAGCGCAAGGCGTGGGAGGCTGGGCGGGTATACGAAGTTCTGGAAAGCGTCAAAGAAGATCGAAAGAATCTGGAAGGCGCATTCAGAGATCATCTGGTGCGTATCGGGATTCCCGCAGGAGAACGGGTAGACATTCAGGGGTTGCGCAAGTCAGGACAGATGCACAAGGTTCGCCTTTCCAAGAATGACTATCAGCTTGTCGCGGAAAGCGCGGGTCAATCGCCGGAGGTACTGATGAGCAACTACAACGAGGCGCTGGATTCTGAGAAGCGCGCGCTTTCCCGCATGGTCGAGGGCAGCTTCTATCCCAAGCAGGACCCTGAAACGGAAAGTGAGCATAGTGAACTTTCCGACCTGCTGGCAAAAGTCCAGGGCAACCCGGAGCTGCAACGCCAGCTTCTTCAAAAATTGCTGCTCGATGCGGTCGGTGCATAACGCAGCATCTGAGACAAAGATTTTCCCAAATTAGCTGGAATCATTAGCCGAAAAAACTGTATATACAGCCGATGAATAAACATGCTCCGACAGTCGGCGCGAAAAATTAGCTGGAAATCAAAAAAACCGGGCGAAAATTAGCTGGCGAAAGCAGCCATCTTCGTCCGGTTCGGGAGGGGAGGAAAAGTCTCGACATTTCAAAATCCTAATTTCAAAATCCTAAGAATATAAAGAAAATCTCCCCTGCGAGTTGACCCACAGAGGAGAAAATCTGGAGCTGATAACCAGATTCGAACTGGTGACCTCATCCTTACCAAGGATGCGCTCTACCTGCTGAGCTATATCAGCATTGGCAACAGATAGTATTTTAGCAGAAAACAGGCGGCTTGGCAAGGGCTTTTGCGAAAAAGGAGAAAAATTATTTTTGCTGCGGCGGGGCGGTGGCGCTTTGGCGGCGGTTGTGGTATCATGAACACAGCCACATCCGGGCAAGGAGGAATCCGTTATGGTCAGGAAAATCGCGCGCACTGTGCTGGGCATCCTGCTGGTCTATGCCTCCGTGGCCTTCGCCATCAAGGCGGGCATCGGCGTGCTGCCCGTGGACGCCGCCATCACCTCCATCGCGCTGCTCATCGGCATGAAGGTCGGCACGTTCTCCATGCTCTTTCACGGCTGCTTCTTCCTTGGGCAGATCGCCATCGAGCGCAGGAACTTCCGCAAGACCGAACTGCTCCAGCTGCTGTATATCACGCTGGGCGGCTCCGTGCTCAATTTCTTTCTCTACGTTGTCCTCAGGGACGTGACGTTTGCCGCCTATCCGCTGCGCCTGATCGTGGCCGTCGCGGCGTTTGCCGTCAGCGCGTTCGGGTGCACGCTCGTGCTGGAGACCCGCCTCATGCGCACGCCCATGGAGGGCTGCATCCAGCTGCTCGCCGAGCGCATGGGCACGAGCATGGGCAAGCTGCGCCAGAAGATCGACGTCGCGTTGGTGGCCGTCAGCGTGGCCATCACGCTGCTCTTCGGCGTGGAATGGACGCTGCGCGAGGGCACGGTCATCGCCGCGCTGATCTTTGGGCCCATGATGGACTTCTGGAAGAAGACCGTGTTTTCAGGGCGCGCCGGGGCGTGAAATCGAGAAATCGGGTTGACTTTTTTGCGCGCATTGGATACAATAGAGCAGGTTTGAAAGGCGATGAAGGGAACAGTCCTGCAAAGGTGGCCCAAGAGAGCCGGCGGTGGGTGCGAGCCGGCGCGCCGATGCAAAGACGCTCCTCCCGGAGCTTCGCGGGCGAAACAGCAGTAGTCCGCGGCGGTTTGGCCCCGTGAAAGGCCCGGCATGAGCCGCTGAGGGCTGCATCGCAGCCGAATCAGGGTGGTACCGCGCTTGAAGCATTTGGGCGCCCCTGTGCATGACGTTTGTGCAGGGGCGCTTTTGCGTGCCTTGCAAGAGGAAAAAGGAGGTTTCATCCCCGTGAGCCAGGTTTACAATCCAGAAGTCATCGAACGCAAGTGGCAAAAGAAGTGGGACGACGCGCATTGCTTTGAGGCCAGGGCCGACAAGAGCAAGCCCAAGTTCTACGGCCTCATCGAGTTCCCGTATCCCTCCGGCGCGGGATTGCACGTCGGCCATCCGCGCTCCAACACCGCGATGGACATCATCGCGCGCAAGCGCCGCATGGAGGGTTACAACGTGCTCTATCCCATCGGCTGGGACGCCTTCGGCCTGCCCACCGAGAACTACGCCATCAAGAACCACGTCCATCCCGCGGGCGTGACGCACAAGAACATCGAGCACTTCCGCGAGCAGCTCAAGCGCATCGGCTTCTCCTTTGACTGGAGCCGCGAGGTGGATACCACCGATCCGAATTACTTCAAGTGGACGCAGTGGATCTTCCTGCAGCTCTACAAGCACGGACTGGCCTACAAGAGCGAGATGCCGGTCAACTGGTGTCCGAGCTGCAAGTGCGGCCTGGCGAATGAAGAGGTCGTGGCGGGCAAGTGCGAGCGCTGCGGCGCGGAGGTCATCCGCCGCGTCAAGAGCCAGTGGATGCTCAAGATCACCGCCTACGCCCAGAAGCTGCTCG
>CALVKT010000057.1 GCA_944333055.1 uncultured Clostridia bacterium | reverse complement strand
CCGGCATCGCATCGTTCCTTGAGGGGGCGAAGGCGCTCGCGCAAGCAGGCGCGGACGCCGTGACGATTGCGGACTGTCCCATCGGGCGCGCGCGCATGGATGCGAGCCTGCTGGCCTGCAAGCTCAGCCGCGAGCTGGGCATCGAGGCGCTGCCGCACATGACCTGCCGCGACCGCAACGTGAACGCGACGAAGGCGCTGCTGCTGGGGCTGTCCATGGAGGGCGTGCACAACGTGCTCGCCGTCACCGGCGATCCGATTCCGGCGGACGACCGCGACAGCGTCAAGAGCGTGTTCTAGTTCAATTCGCGCGTGCTCGCGCGCTTTGTGCGCGGGCTGTCGCAGGCGGGGGAGACGGAGCCTTTCTTCCTGTGCGGCGCGCTCAACGTGAACGCCGAGAACTTTGAAAGCGAGCTCTCGCGCGCCAGGGACAAGGAGGCGTGCGGCATGGAGGCGTTCCTCACGCAGCCCGTGCTCAGCGAGCGCGCGGCCAGGAACATCGAGCGCGCGCGGGAAGCGCTCTCTGGCCGGATCATCGGCGGATTGTTCCCCGTGATCAGCGAGCGCAACGCGCGCTTTCTGCACAGCGAGGTGGCCGGCATCTCGGTGGATGAGCGGGTGATCGAAGCCTATGCGGGGCTTGACCGCGCGCAGGGCGAGGAGATGGCCGTGCGCCTGTGCGCGCGGGCGGCTGCGCGCATCGCGCCGTTCGTCGACGGATTCTACATCATGACGCCGTTTCAGCGCGTGGCGCTCGTCTGCCGCGTGATGGAGGCGATCCGCGGGCAATGACGCTTCAAACCGCCGAGATGCGAGGAAGGCTGCATCCATCTGGCGGCCATGGCGATTCCCCGGATTCAACACACACATCATACGGATTCTTGATGAAAAGGTTGAAAACGGCGCGAAGCGAAGAAGGGTGCAGGGACTGGTCCCTGCTCAGGGTTTTAGGGGTGAGACCCCTGACGTATCTTTCCGGCGTGAAGCATTTTAATTGGAAAACAGGATAAAAAGCCGGACGACGCGAAGGAATCCCTTGCATCGTCCGGTTTTCAATATGTCACTTGTGCCAGAACAGACCGATCACCGCGCCGCAGACGCCGCCCACGATGTGGGAGAGGTGGGAGATGTCCCCGGCGGAGAACAGGCCGCTCAAGATCTCCTGCGTCAGATACAGCGCGGCGACGGCCACGAGCGTCAGAGGGATCTCGCCGCTGCGGCTGCCGGAGGTGGAGGCCAGAAAGATCAGCATGTAGACGATGCCGCTGGCGCCCATGAGCGCGCCGCTGCCCAGCGCGATGTGAAACAGGCCCGACACGATGGCCGTCAGGGCGAACATGAGCAGCAGGCGGAAGCTCCCGTAGCGCTCTTCGACGATGGGGCCCAGCGCGAGGATCAGCGCCATGTTGCTCACATAATGGGTGAAGGACGTGTGCCCGAGCGCGTGGCACAGCAGGCGCACGTAGGTCATCGGGTGCAGGAAACTGGAGCGATATACGCTGAACACCAGCCGATTCGATACGCCATTTGTCAGGATGGACAGGCCCAGCGCCGCGAGCGAGACGAGGGCGAAGCACAGCACGGCGGGCGCGTTGAATGTGAAGATGATCTTGCTCTTTTTCATGAAAAGGCTCCTGTCGTTCGTTTCTCTTCGCCCAGTATACCATGCGCGCTTCGCGGGTTCAAGCTTCCGGCAAAAAGAAATGGGGCGTCCGGATGCGCGAATGCTCAGGTTTTCCCCAAAAGGGGCTTGAAGGAACCGTGTTTTTGTGGGATAATACAGAATGGTATGTATAGAATCAGAAAGAAGACAGACGCGAAAAGGAGAAACAGGACGACATGATCGCAGCGCAGAACGTATCGCTCTCTTACAGCGGCAAGCCGCTCTTCAAGAACGTCAATATCAAGTTCACCGCCGGCAACTGCTACGGCATCATCGGCGCCAACGGCACCGGCAAATCGACCTTCCTCAAGGTGCTCTCCGGCGAGCTGGAGCCGACCACGGGCGACGTGGTCATCACGCCCGGCGAGCGCATGGCCGTCCTCAAGCAGAACCATTTCGAGTTTGACGAATACGAAGTCCTGACCACGGTTATCATGGGTCATAAGCGCCTGTACGAGATCATGAAGGAGAAGGACGAGCTCTACGCCAAGGCGGATTTCACCGACGAGGACGGCGAGCGCGCCAGCGTGCTGGAGGGTGAGTTCGCGGAGCTGGACGGCTGGAACGCCGAGAGCAACGCGGAGATGATCCTCACGGGCTTGGGCATCAGCCTGGATATGGAGCACTGCCTGATGAAGGAGCTGGACGGCAGCCAGAAGGTCAAGGTGCTGCTGGCGCAGGCGCTCTTTGGCAGCCCGGACATCCTGTTGCTGGACGAGCCGACCAACTATCTGGACATCCAGTCCGTCCGCTGGTTGGAAAACTTCCTGCTCGACTTCCCCAACACCGTGATCGTCGTCAGCCATGACCGTCACTTCCTCAACAAGGTCTGCACGCACATCTGCGACATCGACTTTGGCAAGATCCAGATGTACGTGGGCAACTACGACTTCTGGTACGAGTACACGCAGATGGCCGCGCGCCAGCAGAAGGATCTCAACAAGAAGAACGAGCAGAAGATCAAGGAACTGCAAGCGTTCATTCAGCGCTTCTCGGCCAACGCCAGCAAGAGCAAGCAGGCGACCAGCCGCAAGAAGCTGCTGGACAATCTGCAGATGGAGAACTTCATGCCGTCCTCCCGCCGCTATCCGTACGTCTCCTGGAAGCCGGATCGCGAGATCGGCAACGACCTGCTGACCGTCAGCAACCTCTCCAAGACCGTCAACGGCCGCAAGGTGCTCAACAACATCTCCTTCGTGCTCACACCGGGCGACAAGGTCGCCTTCGTCGGCACGGACGAGCTGGCCCGCACCACGCTCTTCCAGATCCTCATGGGCGAGATGGAGCCGGACGAGGGCAGCTTCAAGTGGGGCATCACCACGTCCCGGAGCTATTTTCCCAAGGACAACGGCGCGTACTTCGACAACTGCGAATACAATCTGATCGACTGGCTGCGCCAGTTCTCCGCCAGCCAGTACGAGAGCGACATCCGTGGCTGGCTGGGCCGCATGCTCTTCTCCGGCGAGGACGCGCTCAAGCAGGCGAAGGTGCTCTCCGGCGGCGAGAAGGTGCGCTGCATGCTCGCGCGCATGATGCTCTCCGGCGCGAACGTGCTGATTCTCGACGAGCCGACCAACCACCTCGATCTGGAGTCCATCACCGCGCTCAACAAGGGCATGATCGAGTTCACCGGTTCCATGCTCTTTGCCACGCAGGATCACGAGTGCATCCAGACGGTCGCCAACCGCATCATCGAGCTGCTGCCGGGCGGTCTGGTCGATCGCCGCGAGAGCTACGACGATTACCTGGACAGCGAGGTCGCCGCGCAGCAGCGTGCGGCGCTGATGAACGCGTAACGCATCCGATACACGCTCCCGCGCGGGGCGCACGGTACCGCCGATCCAAAGTGAAAGGGGAGGGGAACCGTGGAACAGATTCAAAGGGAACGGGCGCTCAACGTGCCCAATCTGCTGACCGTCGCGCGCATCGCGCTGCTGCCCGCCATCCTCTGGCAGTACCGGCGCGGACAGACGGACGCGGCGCTGATGCTGTACCTCGTCGCGATGCTCACCGACGTCGCAGACGGCCTCATCGCGCGGGCGTTTCATCAGGTGACGGCGCTGGGCAAGCTGCTTGATCCCATCGCGGATAAGCTCTCGCTGCTCGCGCTGCTGGGCCTGTTCACCGCGGACGGGCAGATTCCCGTCTGGCTGACGCGCCTCATCCTGCTCAAGGAGGCCGTGTTGATCGCGGGCAGCGCCGTTGCGCTGCGCCGGGGCGTCGTCGTTAGCGCGCTGCCCATCGGCAAGGCGACGACCGCCGCGTTCGTCCTCTCCATGGCGCTGCGCTTTGCCGGGCGGCGCAGGATGGCGGACGTGCTGCTTGGGATCAGCGTGGCGCTCTCGCTCGTCTCGCTGGCGTGGTACGCCGTGAATTGGCTGGGCCGCATGCGGAGCGCAGCGCAGGAAAGGACATCATAAAAAGGCACCCGTACGGATGCCCTTTGGCCGCCGGAAACCCCGGCGGCTTTTTCATGCCCTTTCGCCCGGCGCGAGCAGGCCGAAATCGCCCAGCACCCGCTGCAAGCGGCTGCGGTGCGGTTCGTCCATGGGCGTCAGCGGCAGGCGCAGCTCGTCGTGAACGAGGGCCATCATGGAAAGCGCGGCCTTCGTGGGGATGGGGTTGACCTGTGAGAACAGGGCGCGCATCAGCGGCAGCAGCGCCTGCTGGATGCTTCGCGCGTCCTCAAAGCAGTCGTTTTGGCAGGCGCGGATGAGCAGGCGCGTCTGTACGGGAACGACGTTGCTGCACACGCTGATGACGCCGGTGGCGCCCAGGGCCATCAGCGGGACGATCATGTCGTCGTTGCCGCAGTAGAGCGGGAAATCGCCGCCGGCCTGCGCGAGGAACGCGGCAGCCACCGCCGGATCGCCGCTCGCCTCCTTGATGCCCGCGGCGTTGGGATGGGCGGCGAGGGCGGCCAGCGTGTCGGGCTGGATGCCCATGCCCGTGCGCCCGGGCACGTTGTAGAGGATCATCGGCAGATCGCAGGCGTCGAGGATGGCGCTGTAATGGCGCAGGAGCCCGGCCTGCGTCGCCTTGTTGTAATAGGGCGTGACGCAGAGCTGACCCTGCGCGCCCAGTCGTCTGGCCTGCAGGGCGTACTGCATGGCGCGGCGCGTGTCGTTGGAGCCGGTGCCCACGATCACGGGCACGCGCCCGCTTACGGCCTCCATGCCGGTGGCGATGACGCGTTCGCGCTCTTCCATGGTCAGCGTGCAGGGCTCGCCGGTCGTGCCCAGCAGCACGAGCGCATCGACGCCGGCCTCCATTTGCCGGTCGATCAGGCGGCGAAGCGCCGCTTCATCGAGCGCGCCGCCGGGCAGAAACGGGGTGACCAGCGCCGTGGCGCAGCCTGAAAAGAGTGGGGCGTTGAGCACATGACATTCCTCCTGAATGGGACGCGGGGAAGGGACAAAAACCCGCCGCACGCGGAAACAGCCGATTTCAGTGTTTCCGTCGTGCGGCGGGCGATATACATGGATGTGACTTACTTCTGCGGGATATAGCCCTGTGCGCAGAGCAGCTCGGCGATGAGCACCGCGCCGCCGGCTGCGCCGCGCAGCGTGTTGTGGGAGAGGCCGACGAACCGCCAGTCAAAGAGCGAATCGCCGCGCAGGCGGCCCATGGAGATGCCCATGCCGCGCTCAAAGTCGCGGTCGAGCTTCGTCTGCGGCCGGCTGTCTTCCTCGCAGTACTGGATGAAGGGATGCGGGGCGCTGGGCAGGTTCAGCCTTTGCGGCAGGCCCTCGCAGGCGCGCCAGCGCGCGATGATCTCCTCGCGGGTCGCGGGCTTTTCAAAGCTCGCCCAGCAGGCGGCCATGTGGCCGTCGGAGACCGCCACGCGGATGCAGTGCGCGCTGATGATGGGCGCCCTGGCCGGCACGATCACGCCATTCTCGATGCGGCCCCAGATCTTGAGCGGCTCCTGCTCGCTCTTCTCCTCCTCGCCGCCGATGTAGGGAATGACGTTGTCGACCATCTCCGGCCAGCGCGCGAACGTCTTGCCCGCGCCGGAGATCGCCTGATAGGTGGAGACGACCACGCGCGTGGGCTTCAGGTCGCGCAGCGCGGTGAGTGGAGGCACGTAGGACTGGATCGAGCAGTTCGGCTTCACGGTTACAAAGCCCGTCTTCGTGCCCAGGCGCTTGCGCTGGTACTCGATGACCCCGGCGTGTTCGGGGTTGAGCTCCGGGATGATCATCGGCACGTCCGGCGTGGCGCGGTGCGCGGAATTGTTGGAGACGACCGGCGTTTCGGTCTTCGCGTAGGCGTCTTCCAGCGCGCGGATCTCTTCCTTCTTCATGTCCACGGCGCAGAAGACGAAGTCGACAGACTCGGTGACCTCCGCAACATTTGCCGCGTCGCGCACGACCATGCCCGCGATGGGCATGGGAATCGGCCAGGGGAAGGCCCAGCGCCCGGCGACGGCTTCCTCGTAGGTCTTGCCCGCGCTGCGCGCGGAAGCGGCGAGCACGCCGACCTCAAACCAGGGATGATCGGCCAGCAGGGAAACGAAACGCTGACCGACCATGCCGGTCGCGCCAACGATCGCGACGCGCCATTTGCGCTCCATGTCCATCCATCCTTTCCACAGGCCCGCTTTATCGCGGCAAAGCGAGCGATATGCGACCATGATAGCATCTGCCGTATGAATTGTCAAGCGCGTTGACCCGCCTGATAAAAAATACGCCGCCGCCGGCGGAAATGTGCACCCCGGCTTTTCATTTCGGCCCATGTGTGGTAAAATAGATGCCAATTAAGCTGCCGCGGCATGCGCTTGCGCGCAGCGTCTGGGGGACATCACGCATGAACATGGATCAACTTGAAGCGCAGGCCGCGCCGTATCTGGATCGACTGCGCGCGCATCGCCGGGCGCTGCACCGGATGCCGGAGGTGGGCGGGCAGGAGCATGAGACGCAGGCGTATCTGCTCGATGCCCTGCGCGCGCTCTCGCCGGACGACCTGCGCGTGTTCGCCGATACGGGCGTGCGCGCCGTCTTCCGGGGCAATGGGCGGGGACGCGTGGTCGCCTTCCGCGCGGACATCGACGCGCTGCCCGTGCAGGAGCAGACGGGCTGCGCCTACGCGTCAAAGCGCGCGGGCTTCATGCACGCCTGCGGGCACGACGGGCACATGGCGAACCTGCTGACCTTCGCGCACTGGCTGCGCGACCACCGCGAGGCGCTGGTGGACGACGTGGTACTGCTCTTTCAGCCGGCGGAGGAGACCGTCGGCGGGGCGAAGCGGATGATTGAGGAGGGCGCGCTGGAAGACCCGCATGTGGACGCCATCTACGGCATGCACATGATGCCGGACGTGCCCAGGGGCAAGATCGCCTGCTGCGCCGGGCCGATCATGGCGCAGACCTGCGAGATGGACTTTATCATCCACGGGCAGGGCGCGCACGGCGCGACGCCGCACCTGGGCAGGGATGCCGTGACGGCGATGGCCCACCTGCTCACGCTCCTTCAGACGACCGTCGCGCGCAGCGTCGATCCCTGCAAGCAGGCGCTGATCACCATCGGCAAGGTGCGCGCGGGCGAGCAGCGCAACATCCTCGCCGACCGCGCGGAGCTGCAGGGCATCGTGCGCACGTTCTCAAACGCCGTATACGAAGGGTTGGAGGCGCGCATCCGCGACGACTTGCGCGCCGTCGAGGCGGCGTTTGGCGTGCAGACGGAGTTCATCAAGCGCGTGTACTATCCGTGCGTGGAGAACGACGAAGCCGAGTTTGCGCGCGTCCGGGCGCTGCTCGGCGACCGGTTCGTGCCGGCGCAGCCGCGCATGACGGCGGAGGACTTTTCCTACTATCAGCTGAGCGTGCCGGGCGTGTTCGTCTTCTGCGGCTGCGGGGACGAGGCGCACTGCGCGCCGCTGCACGCGCCCACGTTTGATTTTGACGAAGAAGCGTTGATCCACGGCCTTGCGCTGTTCATGGGCCTTGTGCACACGGCAAACGCTTGACAACAGGAGGCATACAAATGGGCTTTTTTGACTGGTACTACTACGGCAAGGCGGGCAAGCGCGATTACAGCGAGCAGGACATGCCCCGCAACCGCGTGTCGCTGTTCTTTCTCGTGCTCAAGGATCACTTCTTCGACCTGATCAAGGTTAACCTGCTTCAGCTCGTGTTCTGGCTGCCGTTTTTGATTTGGACGTACATCAACGTGGCCGCGCTGATGACCGTCGGTTCGCAGGCCTATGAGACGGACGGCAGCGCGCAGCAGATGCTCAGCACGATGAACAGCTATCTGTTCATGTGGCTGATCGGCCTCATCCCGTGCGTGGCGATCACCGGCCCGTCCTCGGCGGGCGCGGCGTATGTGATGCGCAACTGGGCGCGCGATCAGCACGCCTTTCTGTTCTCGGACTTCAAGGACGCCTTCAAGAGCAACTGGAAGCAGGCCGTCGCCACCTCGGCGCTGACCTCCGTGGTGCCGGTGCTCTTTTACACGGCCGTCTCGTTCTATGGCAGCATGGCGTCCAGCAACATCGTCATGTTCCTGCCGATGATCCTCGTCTTTTCCATGACGCTCATGTGGGCGCTGATGCTCCCGCTGCTCTATCCGCTGATGATCGGCTATGAGCTGAAGCTCTCCGCGCTGATCAAGAACGCCTTCCTGATGGCCGCGGCGAGCCTGCCGCGCATGCTGCTGGCACGGCTGATCACGTTTATCCCGGTTGCCATCCTGCTGGCGAGCCTGTTCGTAGGCAACGGCGTCGTGATTCTGGTGATCTCGCTGTATTACATATTCTTCGGCTTTGCCTTCTCCAAGCTGGTCTACGCGTCCTTTGCCAACGGCGTCTTTGATCAGTACATCAACCCGCACATCAAAGGCGCGCAGGTGGGCATGGGCCTTCGCCCGCACATGGAGGAGGACGACCTGCTCGACGACGACGACGAGGACGAAGAGGACGATTTGCCCGGCGAGGAAGCCTGACGCGCGGCATGAAAGCGTGCGCCCCCGGAGAGAATGATCCGGGAGGTGAAGGCCATGAAGTTTAAAAAGCCGACGATGCGCGAGCGCAACAAGTATCGCGCTGCGGAAGCGGCCGGGCTGCTGGAGCGCGTGCTGGAGGTCGGCTGGGCCGGGCTCTCCGCCAAGGAGAGCGGACGCATCGGCGGCATTCTGGCGCACATGGAGAAAAAGGACTGACGATGTACGACGATTTTGCAGGCGTATACGATACGCTGATGGACGATTACGACTACGACGCGTGGAGCGCGCACTACCTGTCGCTCGTGCAGGCGGCGCTGGGCGCGCTGCCCGCGCGCGCGGCGGAATGCGCCTGCGGCACGGGCAGCCTGACGGTGCGCCTGGCCAGGGGCGGGCTGAACGTGACGGGCGTCGATCTCTCCGCCGCCATGCTCCGGCGCGCCGAGGAGAAGGCGCGCGCCTGGGGCGTCGATGTGGCGTTTGTCCGCCAGGACATGAGGAAGCTCTCGCTGCCCCGGCGCGTGGGCGCGGTGCTCGCCACGTGCGACGGCGTCAATTACCTGACCGCGCCGCAGGATGTCAAGGCGTTTTTTGCCGCGGCTCGTGCGCAGCTTCTGCCCGGCGGCGTGCTGTGCTTTGACTGCTCCAGCCGGCATAAGCTGGAAGACGCCATGGGCGACGCGTTCTTCGGCGAGGAGCGCGACGGGCTGGCGATGCTCTGGCAGAACGCGCTGAGCCGGGAGACGCACGTGCTGACGATGGACGTGACGTTCTTCGTGCGCGAGGCGGACGGCCGCTACCGGCGTTTTCGCGAGACGCACCGTCAGCGGGCGCACAGCCAGGCGGAGATCGAGACGTGGCTGGCCGAGGCGGGTTTTGAGGACATCCGCGCGTACGGCGAGATGCGCTGCGACGCCCCGCGGGCGACGGACATGAGAATACACTACACGGCCCGCAGGCCGCAGCAGGCGTTTGCGCTGTGACCGGCGGCGACTTGGGAGGACGAACGAGATGAAGGAATCCAGGCTCCTGCGCATGACGCTCAAGGGCGGCGAGGCGCGCGTGTTCCTGTGCGATACGACGAAGATGGCGCAGCAGGCGCGCGACATCCATCACGCGAGCAACACCTGCACGGCGGCGATGGGCCGCATGCTGGCGGCGGCGGCCATCATGGGCGTGGGCCTCAAGAGCGAGGGCGACCGCATCACGGCGACGATCAACGGCGGCGGCCCGGCGGGTCCGCTGTGCGCCGTGGCCGGGCCGGACGGCACGGTCAAGGTGACGATCGAGCATCCGCAGGTCGAACTGCCGCTCAAGCCGAATGGCAAGCTGGACGTGGGCGGCGCGCTGGGCAAGGACGGCCAGCTGACGGTCATGCGCTCCTTCGGCTACGGCGAGCCATACGTCGGACGGGTCAATCTGGTCTCCGGCGAGGTCGCCGAGGACTTTGCGATGTACTATCTGGAGTCCGAGCAGACGCCGTCGCTCTGCGCGCTGGGCACGCTGGTAGGCGAAACGGTGCTCTCCGCAGGGGGCATCCTGATTCAGGCCATGCCCGGCTGCTCCGACGCGCTGCTCGACGCGCTGGAGGTGCGCGCGGAGCTCTTTGGTTCCATCTCCCAGCTCCTGCAGGAGATGGCGCTTGAAGAGCTGGCCTATGCGTGCTTCCGCGATCTGGAGCCGGAGGTGCTTGAGGAGATTCCGCTCTCGCTGCGCTGCGACTGTTCGCGCGCATACATCGAGCGCGTGCTGCTGTCCATGGGCGAAAAGGAGATTCGCGACCTGATTCGCACGCAGAACGGCTGCGAGGTGTCCTGCCATTTCTGCCGGAATCACTACGCCTTCACCGGCGAGGAACTGGAGCGCCTGCTTGAGCAGGCTTCTGCGGAATCATAAGCGTCAAGACGAAGGAGGCCTGCCGTGAACAACGTGATCACGCTCCGCTGCACGTGCGAATATCTGGTCGGCCGCGCGGCCAGGCACCGCCGGGCCGGCCGGTATGACGAGGCGATGGCGCTCCTTTGGAAAGCGAAGAATGCATTTGGCCCGAAGGGCGACGTCGAGCTGGAGGCGGCGCGGGTGTACGCGGACATGGGCTGCGAGGAAGAGGCGGCGCGCGCCTATCTGCGCGTCGTGCGTCTGGGCGGAAAGGGACGCGGGTATGCGCTGCTCAATCTGGCGCTCTCCAGCGCGCAGCGCGGCGACATCCGGCGGGCCGCCTCATATCAGGCGGCGCTTGCCTCCTGCGACGATCGCGCGGGCGTCGACGGCGAGCTGGCCGCGGCGCTGAGCGCGCAGCTGCACGAGGCGATGCGCCGCGCCGTGCCCCGAAGCCGCAGGCAGCGCGCACGCGCGCTTGAGCACCGGGCGGTCATGCGCCTGCAGGAGGGCAAGGCCGTCGCGGCGGAGCGGCTGATGACGCGCGCGCTTTCCCTGCACGAGACGGCGCGCGGATACACGATGCTCGCCTGCTGCCGTCTGCTTCGCCTGCGCTTTGCGGAGGCGGTCGATGCCGCGCAGCGGGCGCGGCGCCTTTCGCCGGGCCGCGTGCAGACGCTGTGCGTGCTCTCGGACGCGTATGCGGCCATGGGCGACGCCGGGCGCGCCAGAAATGCGCTGTATCTGGCCGCCATGCGCGCCAGGACGCCGGACGATCTCTTCGCTTCGGCGCTGGAGAGCGCCAAGCACGGCGAAGACATCCTGACGCTGCGCCTGACGGACAGACTGCTGCGCCTTGCGCCGTATCACACGCATGGCATGCGCCTGCGCGCATGCGCGCTGCTCAATCTGGGGCGCACGAAAGCCGCCGCCAGGCTGTTTGGCCGCCTGTGCGGCCTGCTGCCGGAGGACACCGTCTGCGCGTACTTTTACAGGCTCGCGCGCGAGGGAAAACGCCCGCAGGAGCGCCTGACGCTCGGCGTGGACGTGACGCGCGAAGAGGGCGTCAGCCGGGCGTCCGCGCTGATCGCCACGCTCTACGAGTCGCCGGACGCCATCTGCGAGGACGGCGCGCGGCTGCAAGCCGTCTGCCGCCTGTGCGGCTGGGCGCTGCGCTCGTCGATGACCGGTTCGCCCATCAGGACCGTCGCGCTCATCGTGCTCTGCGCGCTTGACGCGCCGCAGGCGCGCGAGGTGCTGCTCGATGCGCTGACCGATCCGCAGATGCAGGACAGCGTGAAGAGGAGCATCTTGCAGGCGCTGACGGCGAAGGAGGGCTTCGCGCCGTATCATGTGGACATCGACGGCATGCTGGTGCGCATGGCGGCGGGCGGCATCAGCGAGAATCCGGGCGGCGAGCGGGATTCGCGCGTCGTGCAGCGCGCGTATGACGCGCTCTCAGGCCGCTTCCCGGACGCGCCGAAGGCGCTGATTGACATCTATCTGACCTACCTGCGCGCATACGGCAGCCCCCGGAAAGAGGAGGAGGCGGCCTGTGCGGCAGCACTGGTATACATCTATCACTGGCAGTCTGGCGGGCAGGTGGCCATGCCGGCCGTCGCCAGGCGGCATGGCGTGTCCGTGCGCCGCCTGCGCCTGATGCTGCGCCGCTTTGCGCGCGCTGCGGCCGAGCCGGACAACGACGACACATGCGGAGGAGATTCTCATGAAGTGCATTGACTTTGACAAGCAGTTTGAGCGCTACACGCGCGCCTGGATGGAGAAGAACGCCGGAAAATACAAGAACAACATGGATCAGATCGAGGCCATGATGCCGGACATCTACATGGAATTCCTGAGCAGGCCGGCCCAGTGGCTGGATGGAAAGACGCCGGAGGCGTACTTCGAGCAGTACGCCGACGCCGCCATGCTGGTGGCGTGGATGTGCGAGTACTACAGGCAGGGCGTGCCGGTGCCGGATCTGCTGCTGGAGCGCATCACGGCACTGGGCGCGCCGGCGGAGCAGGCGTTGCTGCCGCTGCCCTTTGACGCGAGCGCGCCGCACGAGGCGTCGCTCACGGCCATTTCGCTGCTGCGCGAATTGGAGAGCGCCGCGCCGATGCAGGCGTACATCGACTTCATCGCCGCGCTCACGGAGCCGGACGAGAAGGGCGACATGTGTGCGGAATCGCTGCTGACCATGGGCGGCGCGGTGGTGGAGCCGATCCTCGCGGCGCTTCCCGGCGCGGGCGAGACGGCGCGCGACATCTTTGCGGACGTGCTGAGCAACTTCCCCGGCGACGCGCGCATCTTTGACCTGCTCATGGAGCGCTTCATGCGCTGCGACGACCGCCGGGCGCTGTTCGCCTCGTACCTGGCGAAATTCGGGGACGACCGCGCGCTGGGCGCGCTCAATGAGGCCGCGATGGCCGAGGACACGAATTATCTGGATTATGTGGAAATCGTGAACGCGATCGACGAGCTGGGAGGAGAAAGGCCGCCGGAGCGCGAATTCCATGGAGATCCGTATTACGAGTCGCTCAAGCGGCTGTAACGCACGGCAGATTCAACCGCGCATATCGAAGCACAAGGAGGAACCGTTTTCGTGATTTGCCCAAACTGCGGTCGGGAGCTGCCCGATACCGCGCGCGTGTGTCCGGGATGTTCGGCGGTGCAGCGGGTATTTCGGCGCAGGCAGGCCGACGTCACCGGTCCGGAGGAACCCGTGCGCGTGTCCAGGCGCGTCACGCCGGACACGGAGGAGGCCAAACACAGAAGGGAACAGGCGGAAGAGGCAAAGCGGGGCACCGCGTCCACACCGAATCGCGCAGGGAAGCAGGCGCCCGCCGCCAGGCAGGGCAGTGCGGGACAGATTCCCGTGGGCCTGAGCAAGCAGGCTGCGCGCGAAAAGGCGCAGGTGCGCCACGTGCGGCGCGCGCCGGATCACATCCGGCGCAAGGTGGACGCGCAGCCCGCGCTGCTGGACCCGCCGATCTACCGCAAATCGCACAAGCGGCTCAAGCGCGTGCTGCTCATCATCCTGCTGCTGACGCTGTTCGTCGGTTCCGCGGGCGGATACATCCTGCTGCGCACGGAGAGCGGACAGCGCCTGTTGGCCACGTGGGGCTGGTCGCTCGCCAGCACGGACGCCTACATCACGCTGGGCAGGGAATTATATGAACAGGCCTATTTCACCCGCGCGCTGGAGAAGCTGCAGATCGCCGTGGAGCGCGAGCCGGAGAACGTCGATGCGCTGGTGCTCACCGGTCAGGTCTATACGGAGCTGGGCCGCACGGAGGAGGCCGTGGCGATCTATGAATCGCTGATCAGCGACATCGCGCCGTCGCACCCCAGCGCCTATCGCAACCTCATCAAGATCTATCAGCAGCAGGGTTACAACGCGGAGGCGATCGAGCTGATGAAGCTGGCCGCGCAGAACGCGAACAGCACGCAGGAGTTTGACGTCATGCTGCGCGAATACACAC
The DNA here is from genome assembly GCA_944333055.1 of uncultured Clostridia bacterium. Taxonomy (GTDB): domain Bacteria; phylum Bacillota; class Clostridia; order Christensenellales; family Aristaeellaceae; genus Ventricola. Next base: position 15,698 of record CALVKT010000057.1, on the reverse strand, counting down.
CGACCACGCCGACGCTCTCCCATCAGGAGGGCCGGTATACGAGCGAGATCGACGTGACGATCACCATCCCGGAGGGGCAGACCGTCTATTACACCACGGACGGCACCGATCCCTCCGAGTCGGGCCTCGTGTACACAGCGGGGACGATGATCCACGTGCCGGAGGGCAAGATGACCGTCAAGGCCATCGGCTTCACGGAAAACGGCACGCCCAGCGAGCAGATTACGGCCAATTACACGGTCATCATCCCCACGCCCGCCGCGCCAAAGGCCAACTATGCCTCCGGCGTGTATAAGAAGGCGCCGAAGGTTTCGCTGCGCCCCGGCTCCGAGGACGAAAAGGAGAACGAGATGATCGTCGCCATCTATTATACGCTCGACGGGCGGCAGGCGACGACGGACTCCACGCTCTACACCGAGCCCATCCAGCTGCCCATCGGCAAGTCGCGCCTGCGCGCCATCGCCGTGGCGAGCAACGGCAAGATCAGCTATGAGATGAACGTCACCTACGAGGTCGAGGGCAACCTCAAGAACATGTTCGGCTCCAAGGACACGTTCAAGAACATGGAGCTCTACAAGACCGGCTATAAGACGTTCACCAAGGCGTGGGGCACGCCCAACAGCTACGATGCGCTGCCCCAGGATCAGTGGTACAGCCCGGAGATGGAGAGCTACGAGGCGGTGTACGACTGGGGCATTGCGCGCTTTTGCATCAAGACGACGGGCGGCAGTCCGGTGCTCTACTATCTGGAGACAACCAACAGCAAGATGACCGCGCCGCGCACCACGCGCGTGGGCATGGCCGGCGACGAGGTGATGGAGAAATTCCGCGATCTGGGGCAGGCGCCGCTGGACGAGGACGGCAACCGCCTGCTCTACAACTACAACTCGGGCAACTATCAGTTCGGCACCTACCGCAAGGAGGACGACGGCCTGTACGCCATCCATTACTACTATCCCATCGGCGAAAAGCGCGAGATCTTCGTGGAGCTCTCGTACTATCTGGATGAGAACAACGAGGTGGCGCGCATCGTCTGGCAGCGCTATCTCTCCGAGCTGACCGAAACGGGCGGCTGACGATGGGCGTCCGGCGACGTTTTGCTTGACAAATCCCGCGCAACCCCCTATAATGATCGAGAATATGAACCGCTGAGAAGAAGAGAGCGGCTGGGAAACGCGCCGAAAGAGAGCCGGGACAGGTGAAAGCCGGCGGCGACGGGACAGCCGGTATGGCTTTGGAGCGTCCGCGATGAATCAAGCGCGGCGGGTGTGCCCGTTACAGGACGAAGAGGCGGGCGTCTGCCCGCGAAACCAGGGTGGTACCACGATTACATTCGTCCCTCGCACGGCGTGCGGGGGACGTTTTTTAAGGAGAGGAAACGATGAGCGAAAAACCGAAGTTTTACATCACGACGCCGATCTATTATCCCAGCGATAACCTGCACATCGGCCACAGCTACTGCTCCACCGCCGCCGACACGATGGCGCGCTTCAAAAAGCAGACGGGCTACGACGTCTTTTTCCTGACCGGCACGGACGAGCACGGCCAGAAGATCGAGCGCAAGGCCGCCGAGGCCGGCGTGACGCCCAAGGCGTACGTCGATCAGATCGTCGCGGGCATCAAGGACCTGTGGAAGCTGATGGACGTGGAATACGACGATTTCATCCGCACCACGGATGAGCGCCACGTCAAGGCCGTGCAGAAGATCTTCAGGCAGCTCTACGATCAGGGCGACATCTACAAGAGCGAATACGAGGGCCTGTACTGCACGCCGTGCGAGTCCTTCTGGACGGAATTGCAGCTCAAGGACGGCTGCTGTCCGGATTGCGGCCGCCCGGTGGAAAAGACCCGCGAGGAGAGCTATTTCTTCCGCGTCTCCAAGTATCAGGATTGGCTCATCGACTATATCAAGACCCATCCGGACTTCATCCAGCCGCCGTCCCGCGCGGCGGAAATGCTCAACAACTTCCTGCTGCCGGGCCTGCAGGACCTGTGCGTCTCCCGCACGACGCTCAAGTGGGGCATCCCGGTCGATTTTGATCCCAAGCACACGGTGTACGTGTGGATCGACGCGCTGACCAACTATATCAACGCGCTGGGCTACGGCTCGGACGATGACTCGCTCTACCGCAAGTACTGGCCGGCCGACATCCACCTCGTCGGCAAGGAGATCGTCCGCTTCCACACGATCATCTGGCCGATCATGCTCCATGCGCTGGGCCTTCCGCTGCCCAGGCAGGTGTTCGGCCACGGCTGGCTGGTCATGGGCGGCGGCAAGATGAGCAAATCGAAGGGCAATGTCGTCGATCCGGTGAAGCTGTGCAACCGCTATTCCTCCGACGCCGTGCGCTACTTCCTCATGCGCGAGATGCCCTTCGGCGCCGACGGCGAGTTCTCCAACGAGGCGCTCATCCGCCGCATCAATTCCGACCTGGCCAACGACCTGGGCAACCTCGTCAGCCGCAGCGTCGCGATGAACGAGAAGTACTTCGGCGGCGTGATTCCCGTGCCGGCGGCATACACCGAGCTCGACCGCAAGCTCATCGACATGGCGGAGGGCCTGTGGGAGAAGGTCGAGGCGAACATGAACGCCCTGCAGTTCTCCGGCGCGCTGGTGGAGATCTGGAAGCTCATCGGCGAGTGCAACAAGTACATCGACCTGACGACGCCGTGGATTCTGGCCAAGAACGAGGCGGATCGCCCGCGGCTGGGTACGGTGCTCTACGTGCTGCTGGAGTGCACGCGCATCGTCGCCGTGCTCATCGCGCCGACCATGCCGCGCACGCCGGAGCGCATCTTTGCGCAGATCGGCGTGACCGACGAGGCGCAAAAGACATGGGCGTCCGTCAAGACGTTCGGCGGCCTCGTGCCGGGCTTGATGGTCAAGAAGGGCGAGGCGCTCTTCCCGCGCATTGACGTGGCCAGGGAACTGGCACTGCTGGAGGCCGAGCAGGCCGCCGAAAAGGAAGAGCTCCCCGCGCCGCAGGATGAGGAGAAGACCGTCTTCACCCAGAAAGACCTGTGCCAGTTCGAAGATTTTGAGAAAGTGCAGCTCGTCGTGGCGAAGGTGCTCAAGTGTGAAAAGGTGCCCAAGGCGGACAAGCTGCTCATGTCCACGCTGAAGGTGGGCGATACCGAGCGCGTCGTCGTCTCCGGCATCGCCAAGTACTACACGCCTGAGGAGATGGTCGGCAAGAAGGTCGTGCTGCTGGCGAACCTCGCCCCGCGCAAGATCCGCGGCGTGGAGTCCCACGGCATGCTGCTGTGCGCGGTCAACGCGGACGAGAGCAAGCTGCGCCTGCTGACGGTCGACGGCGATATGGAAGACGGCTGTGAGATCGGCTGATATGAAGGATTTGCAATCTGAGCGGCCTCTGACCGGCCTGTTCGATACCCACGCGCATCCCATGGACGGGCGGTTTGACGACGACCGGGAAGACGTTCTGGCGCGCATGCGCGCGGGAAACATGCTCTGCGTGTGCGTGGGCGCGGACATGCCCTCCAGCGCGCAGGCCGTCGCGCTGGCAAAGCGCGAGCCGATGATCTACGCCTCCGTGGGCGTGCATCCGCACGACGCGAAGGACTTCTCCGAGGCGGACGTGCCCGTGCTCACGCGCTATCTCACGCAGGAGGAGAAGGTCGTCGCGCTCGGCGAGATCGGGCTTGACTACTACTACGACCTCTCGCCGCGGGACGTGCAGCGCGACGTGTTCGCCCGCCAGCTCGATCTGGCCTATACGCTTGACAAGCCGGTGATCCTGCACATCCGCGATGCGCACGGCGATGTCATCGACATCCTGCGAGCGCAGCGAAACCGCCTGCCCGCCTGCGTGGTGCACTGCTGTTCGGCGAGCTGGGAGAGCGCCAAGGTCTACATGAACATGGGCTGCATGATCTCCTTTGCCGGGCCGGTGACGCTCAAGCGCTCGACGAATCTGCACGAGGTGGCGGTCAACATGCCGCTGGATCGCATGATGATCGAGACGGACAGCCCGTATCTTGCCCCGGAACCCGTGCGCGGGCGGCGCAACGATCCGTGCAACGTGGCGCACATCTGCCGCTTCATCGCGGGGCTGCGCGGCATGGACGCGCAGGCGCTGTGCGACGCGACCCGGGAAAACGGCAAGCGCTTTTATCGAATCACATAAGGCAGACGGCCGGCGAACGCATCTTGCGTTTGCCGGCCGTTTTGTGTGGCTGTGCCGGCAGAAATGGATAGGCATTTCGGCGGGAGTATGGTATAATGGGAAAAACATCGGATGCGTATGGACATCATCGCCGACAGGAGTGCAGTGCATATGAAAGACAGAGTGGCCGTGCTGATTCCCTGCTACAACGAGAGCAAGACCATCGAGAAGGTCGTGCGCGACTTCCGCCGCGCGCTGCCGGACGCCGCCATCTACGTGTACGACAACAACTCGTCGGACGGCACGGGCGAAATCGCCGCGCGCGCAGGCGCCATCGTGCGCCGGGAGCGCATGCAGGGCAAGGGCAATGTGATTCGCCGCATGTTCCAGGAGATCGACGCGGACTGCTATGTGATGACCGACGGCGACGACACGTATCCGGCAGAGAATGCGCCGGAGCTCGTGCGCCTGGTGCTCGAAGAGCAGGCGGACATGGTCGTGGGCGACCGCCTCTCCAGCACGTATTTCACCGAGAACAAGCGCCCGTTCCACAACACGGGCAACAGCGTGGTGCGCTTTGGCATCAACACGCTCTTTAAAAGCGAGATCAAGGACATCATGACCGGCTACCGCGCGTTCAGCTACGCGTTCGTCAAGACGTATCCGGTGCTCTCCAAGGGCTTTGAGATCGAGACGGACATGAGCATCCATGCGATCACGCGCAACATGCTCGTGCGCAACGTCGTCATCGACTATCGCGACAGGCCGGAGGGCAGCGTCTCCAAGCTCAACACGTATTCCGACGGCGTGAAGGTGCTGCTGACCATCGCGCGGCTGTTCAAGAATTACAGGCCGTTTGCGTTCTTCGGGCTGATTTCGCTGGTGCTGGCGCTGCTGTCCGCGGCGTTCATGGCGCCGGTGTTCGCGGAGTATTTGCGGACCGGGCTGGTGCCGCGCTTTCCGACGCTCATCGTCTGCGGCGTGACGATGCTTGCCGCGCTGCTGATGTTCATCGCCGGCTTGATCCTTTCCACGCTTCAGGAGAAGGACAAGCGCGACTTTGAGTTCCAGCTCCAGCAGGTGAGCGACCAATACCGAAGGCTCTGCGAGGAGGAGGACGCGCGGCTGTCCTCCGCATCGTGACGCATATCGACTGAGGGCAGCGCGTTCTGCCCTCAACTGCTGAAATGGGGGAAGGACATGGACGAGGCGACGCTGCGCGCGTGGGCGGCGCAGGCCGGGTTTGCGCAATCCGCACTGTGCAGCGCGGCGGAATTTGCACAGGCGCGCCGCGTGGTGGACGGGCAGGCGCCGCTCGCCGAGCGCAGGCAGCTTCGCTTTGATCCCTGCGGCGACGATTCGCGCGTGAAAAGCCTGCTCGTGCTGCTCCGGCCGTATGCGCCCGCCGCGCCCGCGCAGGGCGGAACCGTCTTCGTGGACAGCTATTACTTCGCGTCCAACGCGGCCTATCACGCCGCGCGTGCGCTGGAAGCCCGGCTCACGCAGGCGGGCTGCTACGCCAGGGCGAACGTGCCGTATCCGGCGAAGGAGGCGGCGGTGCGCGCGGGGCTGGGCGTGATGGGGCAGAATTCGCTGCTGATCACGCCTGAATACGGCACGCGTGTCGTGATCCTCCTGATGGCCACGGATGTCGAGGTCACGCGCGTCGATGCGCCGGTGCGCGCGGACTGCCTGCGCTGCGGGCGCTGTGCTGCGGCCTGTCCCTCCGGCGCGCTGAGCGCGCAGGGCATGTGTCATCCGGAAAGATGCCTGCGCAACTTCATGATGGAGGGCCTCGTCGTGCCCGAAGCGCTGCGGGAAGCCATCGGCATGCGGCTGATCGGCTGCGACATCTGCCAGCGCGTCTGCCCGATGCAGCCGGCCTGCGCGCCCGCGCGGCAGGAGGCGCTGCGCCTTGACGCGTTCGTCACGGACGATCCGGCGGCCTTCTCAAGCGCGGTGGCGCGGCTGGGCGAACAGATCGGGCGCAATGCGGCGCGGCCCCAGCGCGTGCGCGCGCAGGCGGCGCTGCTGGCGGGCAACAGCGGCAATCCCGCGTATCTGCCGGTGCTGCGCGCGTGGGCGCAATCCCCGTTTGAGGCCGTGCGCGAACATGCGCGCTGGGCGATCGACAGGCTGCAAACCGCCGGCGGGGCTTGACCGCATCGGAAAAACAGGATAAAATAGAGCGGATTGATCTTTGGGAGGAAATGCTTTGCTGAAAGAAAAAATCGACGGCCTGCTCGATCGCGTGCAAAAGCCCGCCCGCTACATGGGCGGCGAGATGAACGCCGTCCTCAAGGACGCAGACCGTGTGGCCATTCGCTATGCGTTCGCGTTTCCGGATGTGTACGAGGTGGGCATGTCCCATCTCGGTTCGCGCATCCTGTACGATATCATCAATAAACGCGGAGACGCGCTGTGCGAGCGCGTCTTCATGCCATGGGTGGACATGGCGGACCTGATGCGCGAGGAGGGCGTGCCGCTCTTCTCTCTGGAGACGCGCTCGCCCGTGCGCGGGTTTGACATGCTGGGCATCACGCTCCAGTATGAGATGAGCTACACCAACATCCTGGAGATCCTCGACCTGTCCGGCATCCCGCTGCACAGCGAGGATCGCACGTGGGACGACCCGATCGTCATCGCGGGCGGCCCGTGCGCCTTCAACCCGGAACCGCTGCACCACTTCATCGACGCGTTCTCCATCGGCGACGGCGAGATCAGCACGCTGGAGACGATCGACGTGGTCAAGGCCTGCAAGGCCGAAGGCGTCTCCCGCCGGGAGTGCCTGCGCCGCCTGTCGCGGCTTCGCGGCGTGTACGTGCCCAGCCTCTACCGCGCGGATTACAACGAGGACGGCACGCTGCGCAGCTTTGAGCCCATCGAGGAGGGCGTGCCGCGCACCGTCGTCAAGAACATGGTGGCGGATCTGGACAAGGCGGAATACCCGGAAAGCGTCATCGTGCCGTTCATGGAGATCGTGCACGACCGCATCAACATCGAGGTGCTGCGCGGCTGCACGCGCGGCTGCCGCTTCTGTCAGGCGGGCATGATCTACAGGCCCGTGCGCGAGCGCAGCATGGCGCGCCTGATGGAGCTGGCCGACAAGCTGGTCGCCGAGACGGGCTATGAGGAGATCACGCTCTCCTCGCTCTCCACGGGCGATTACAGCTGCCTGCCGCAGCTCGCGCATGCGCTGATGGAGCGCTTTGCGCAGCAGCGCGTGGCGCTCTCCCTGCCGAGCCTGCGGCTGGACAGCAACCTCAAGGAGACGCTGGAGGAGACGCAGAAGGTGCGCAAGTCCAGCCTGACGTATGCCATGGAGGCGGGCACGCAGCGCCTGCGCGACGTGATCAACAAGGGCATCACGGAGGAAAACCTGGTCGAATCGCTGACCGACGCGTTTGCCGGCGGCTGGAGCAGTGTGAAGCTGTACTTCATGTTCGGCCTGCCCACGGAGACCTATGAGGACCTCGACGGCATCGCCGATCTGGCGAGCAAGGTCGTGCGCCTGTACTTCAAGACGCCCAGACACCTGCGCGCCAAGGGCCTGCGCGTGCATTGCAGCGCGTCGTGCTTCGTGCCCAAGCCGTTCACGCCGTTCCAGTGGGAGCCGCAGGACACCATCGAGCAGTTTGAGGAGAAGCAGCGCCACCTGTGCCGCATCATGCGCATCAAGGGCGTGGCGTTCAACTGGCACGAGCCGCAGGTCTCGTTCCTGGAGGCCGTGTTCGCCCGCGGCGACCGCAGGACGGCGGACGCGCTGGAGGAGGCGTGGCGCCTTGGCTGCCGGTTTGACGGCTGGTCCGATCAATTCAAGTTTGACAAGTGGATGGAGGCCTTTGAAAAGACGGGCGTCGACCCGGCGTTCTACGCGAACCGGCGCAGGGAGAAGGACGAGCTGCTGCCCTGGGCGTTCATCGACGCGGGCGTGACGCAGCAGTACCTGTGGCGTGAGCGCGAGCGCGCGATGCAGGCGCAGCCCACACCGGACTGCCGCAAGGGCTGTCAGGGCTGCGGACTCAAGCGGTTTGAAGGAGCGTGCGACGGACGATGAGGATGCTTGTATCGTTTAAGAAGGACGAGATCGTCCGCCATCTGGGCCTGCTGGACTTGCAGCGCACCATGCAGCGCGCGCTGCGCAGGAGCGGCCTGCCGGTCGCCTATTCCAACGGCTTCAACCCGCACATCATCATGAACTTTGCCTCCGCGCTCTCCGCAGGGATTCCGGGCGACGCCGAAGTGCTGGACGTCGCCCTGAGCGGCGAGACGACCGAGGAGGCGTGCTTATCGGCCATGAACCGCGTGCTGCCGCCCGTGCTGGCGGTCTCCCGCGTGCGGCTGGTCGACGACCGCTTCCCCAAGGCCAGCGCGGCGCTGCGCACGGCGCGCTATCGCGTGACGCTGCGCGGCGGCGATGCGAGGCGGATCGCGGACGACGTGCCCGCGTTCCTCGGCGAGACGGAGATCATGGCGCTGCGCAAGTCGAAGAAGCAGGAGGCGATGGTCAACATCCGTCCGATGATTCACGAGCTGACGGCGGCGTATGACGAACAGACCGATACCGCTGTGCTCGACGCGCGCGTGTCGTTCGTGGAGCAGGCGACGCTCAAGCCGGATCTGATGCTCACGGCGCTGTGCGCGCACGCGCAGGCGGCGCTGCCGAACTGCCAGGTGCGCAGGACGCAGCTCTACGGCGAGGCGGACGGCCGCCCCGTGCCGCTGATGGACCTATGATCCGGGAGCTGATCATCGACGACGCGCCGGGCTACGCGCGCGCGGCCGTCGTGGAGGACGGCGTGCTCTGCGAGCTTCACGGGGAGGCGCAGTGCGACGCCGGGCAGGCGGAGAGCCTGTTTTACGGCCGGGTGCAGGCGGTCAAGCCTGCGCTCAAGGCGGCGTTTGTGGACATCGGCATGGAGCGCCACGCCTTTTTGCCGCTGACGGACGAGCTCCCGCGCTGCGGCGACATGCTCATCGTGCAGGGGCAGGCGAAGCAGGCGACGGACACGAAGGGCCTGCGCGTCACGGACAAGCCGAATATGGCCGGGCGCCGGCTGGTGCTCGTGCCGGGCGGCAGCGGCGTGCGCATCTCCAGGAAGATCCGGGAGCCGGCGCTGCGCCAGGCGCTGCTGGACGTGGGCGCGCGCATCTGCCCGCCGGGCTGCGCGCTGATCGTGCGCACGGCGTCCGGCGATGTCACACAGGCGCAGCTGGAGGAAGAAGCGCAGGCGCTCTACGCGCGCTGGCAGGCGGTTTTGAAGAAGGCCGCGGGCATGACCCATCCCGGCCTGCTGGACGCGCCGCCGACGCTCACGATGCGCCTTGCGCGTGACCTGCGCGATCTCTCGCGCATCGTCGTGAGCAGCGAAGCGGCCCATCTGGCGCTGCTTCATGCGCAGCGCGCGGGCGGCATCGACGCGCATGTGCGCATCGAGCGCGCGGACGAGTCGCGCCAGCTGATCTTCGACGCCTTTGGCATCGAGCCGCAGATTGACAAGGCGCTCAAAAAGCGCGTCTGGCTCCCGTGCGGCGGCTACCTGATCATCGACTTCTGCGAGGCGATGACGGTCATCGATGTCAATTCGGGCAAGATGGTGCTGGGGCACGATCTGGAGGAGACGGCGCTTCGCGTGAACATGGAGGCCGCGGATGAGATCGCCCGGCAGATGCGCCTGCGGGATGTCGGCGGCATCGTGATCGCCGATTTCATCGACATGCGCGAGGAAGCGCACCGGCAGGCGCTCGTGCAGCGCATGCGCGAGGCCGCCGCGCGCGACCGCGCGCAGGTGCGCGTGGAAGGGCTGACGCGGCTGGGCCTGATGGAGATGAGCCGAAAGCGGGCGCAGGCGTCGCTGCGCAAGGCGCTGCGCACGGGATGCAGCTATTGTGCCGGCGCGGGCGAGGTGCTCAGCGCCGGGGAGGTGGCGCGCCGCGCGCTGCGTCAGGCGAGACGGATGATGCTTGCCGGGCAGCGCGGCCCGTTCCTCATCCGCTGCGCGCCGCCCGCCGCACAGGCGCTGGGCGCGATGGCGCTGCGCGAGGAAAGCGCGCAGGTGTATGCGCTCGCCGTGCCCGGCAGGCACGCGGAGAGATTTGAAATCGAACAGATGGGCGAAGGCGCGCCGCTTCCGGCGGACGCCGTGGCGCTCAAGCGAGAGGAATAAACGATGAAGAGACTGGAAGTCCTTGAACTGCCCGCAGAGGAGATCGCGCACCAGAAAGCGCTGATGCACGAGTTTGCGGCGATGGAAAACCGCCCGCACACCTACTGCGTCGTCACCTATGGATGCCAGATGAACGCGCACGACAGCGAGAAGCTGGAGGGCATGCTCACCGAGATGGGCATGACGAAGGCCGAAAGCCGCGAGACGGCGGATTTCGTGATCTTCAACACCTGCTGCGTGCGCGACAACGCGCAGCGCCGCGCGCTGGGCAACGTCGTCTGGCTCAAGGAGCTCAAGAAGGAGAGGCCGGAGCTGATGGTCGCCGTCTGCGGCTGCATGATGCAGCAAAAGGGCATGGGCGAGCAGATCCTCAGGCAGTATCCCTTTGTGGACCTCGCCTTCGGCACGCACAACCTGTACCGGTTTGCGCAGCTGATGCTGCAGGCCGTGAAAAGCCGCTGCCGCGTCGTGGAGGTGCTCGACGAGGACGAGGGGAGCATCCCGGAGGATCTGCCCGTGCGCCGCAGCAGCCCGCACCACGCGTACATCACGATCATGTACGGCTGCAACAACTTCTGTTCGTACTGCATCGTGCCGTATGTGCGCGGCCGGGAGCGCTCCCGTGCGTCCGCGCGCATCATCGAGGAGGCGCGCGCGCTCAAGGCGGACGGCGTGAAGGAGATCATGCTCCTCGGACAGAATGTCAACTCGTACGGCCTCGATGTGGAGGGCGAAATCAGCTTCGCGCAGCTCCTGGCGCAGCTTGACGAGGTGGGCATCGAGCGGATTCGCTTCATGACCTCGCACCCCAAGGACATCTCCGACGAGCTGATCGACGTGATCGCAAACTCCAGGCACATCTGCCACGCGCTGCACCTGCCCGTGCAGCACGGCAGCAACCGCGTGCTCGTCTCCATGAACCGCCGCTACACGCGGGAGCAGTACCTCGCGCGCGTGGCCGCCATCCGGGAAAAGGTGCCGGACATGAGCCTGACGACCGACCTGATCGTGGGCTATCCCGGCGAGACGGAGGAGGAGTTTGAGGACACCTGCTCGCTGGTGGAGGCGGTCGGCTACGACAGCGCGTTCACGTTCATCTACTCTCCGCGCATCGGTACGCGCGCGGCGGACATGCCGGATCAGATCCCGGAGGAAGTCTCCTCCCGCCGGATTCAAAAGCTCATCGCGGTCCAGAAGGCGATCACCCACCGCAACTACGCGGCCTACGTCGGGCAGGTGCACGAGGTGCTGGTGGACGAGGCGTCCAGGCGGGACGCACACCAGATGGCGGGCAAGAACGCCTACAACATCACCGTCAACTTTCCGGGCAGTCACGACCTGATCGGTCAGATCGTCCGGGTGAAGATCACCTCCGCCGGCGAAAGCACGCTGCGCGGAGAAAAAATCGACTAAAACGACCATTTGAGGAGGAACATCATCATGAGCAAGGTTACAGAATGTGCGCGCGCGCTGGGCGAGGCCATCGTCGCCTCCGAGGAATACAAGAACGTGCAGCGCACCGAGCATGAGGCGATGAGCGATCCGGCCGTGGCCGAGGCGATGGGCCGCTACATGGAGCTCAAGAACAAGCTGGGCGAGATCATGTGCCGGCCCGATGCGGACGCCGAGACGATCTCCGCCTACGGCAAGGAGATGGACGAGATCCAGCAGAAGCTCAACGCGATGCCCGCCGTCGACGCGATGACGGCCGCGCGCCAGCAGTTCTCCGAGATGATGAATCAGGTGAACAGCGTGCTCGAGTACATCATCACCGGCGAGCTGCCCCAGAGCGGCGGCTGCTCCGGCAACTGCTCCGGCTGCTCCGGCTGCCACTGAGACGACCCTGTACACGGAGGCTGAAACATGTCGAAGATGACCCCCATGATGCGCCAGTATCTGGACATGAAGGACAGGTATCCCGGCATGATCCTGTTCTTTCGGCTCGGCGACTTCTATGAGATGTTCTTTGAGGACGCCAAGCTGGTCTCCCGGGAGCTGGAACTGACGCTGACGGGGAAGAGCTGCGGGATGGAGGAGCGCGCGCCCATGTGCGGCGTGCCGTTCCACAGCGCGGAGACGTACATCAACCGGCTGATCGAGAAGGGATACAAGGTCGCCATCTGCGAGCAGATGGAGGATCCGGCGACCACGAAGGGCCTCGTCAAGCGCGACGTCGTGCGCGTGGTGACGCCTGGCACGGTCATCGAGCAGTCCATGCTCGAGGACAGGCGCAACAGCTATCTGCTCTCGGTCTGCCTGGACGGCAATCGGGCCGGCCTCGCCTTTGCGGACGTGTCCACGGGCGAGTTCTTCGCCTACGAGATCGACAAGGCGGGCACGCGGCTCCAGGACGAGCTGGCGCGCATTTCGCCCAGGGAGATCATCGCCAATGCCGAGCTGCCCGCGGGCGTGACGGCGATGCCCGTTAGCATCGAGAGCAGCGTCCATTTCCAGTATGCCAAGGCGAAGAGCGCGCTGCTGGCGCACTTTGGCGTGCAGTCGCTGGAGGCGCTGGGGCTTGAGGAGATCAAGCTGGGCGTGCGCGCGGCGGGCGCGCTGATGAAGTATTTGCAGGAGACGCAGAAGAACGCGCTGGAGCACATCACGACCATCGCGCGCTACTTTGACAGGCGCTTTATGACGCTCGACCACACGGCCCGGCGCAATCTGGAGCTGACGGAGACCATGCGCTCCCGCCAGAAGCATGGGTCGCTGCTGGGCGTGCTGGATTACACCTGCACGGCGATGGGCGGGCGCATGCTGCGCAGCTTCATCGAGCAGCCGCTGGCCGTCAAGGAAGAGATCGACCGCAGGCTGGACGCCGTCTCGGCGCTCGCGCGTGCGGACATGACGGCCGACTTGCTGCGCGAGGAGCTCACGCAGGTCTACGACGTGGAGCGCCTGCTCAGCAAGATCTCCTATCGCAGCATCAACGCCAAGGACTGCCTCGCGCTGCGCGACTCGCTCTCGCACGTGCCCGCCATCCACGCGGCCGTCAGCGGCCTTGCGCAGGACGGCATGCTCGGCGAACTGCTCGACCGGCTCGCGCCGCTTGACGACGTGGTTGACCTGCTTGAGCGGGCGATCAACCCGGATGCGCCGATGCTCATGAGCGACGGCCATTACATTCGCGACGGGTACAGCGCGGAGCTGGACAAGCTTCGCGAGGCCTCGGCGCATGGCCGCCAGTGGATCGCGGAGCTGGAGGCGAAGGAGCGCGAGCTGACCGGGATCAAAAACCTCAAGATCCAGTACAACAAGGTCTTTGGCTACTACATCGAGGTCACCAAGTCCAATTACGATCAGGTGCCCTACCGCTACACGCGCAAGCAGACGCTGGCCAACTGCGAGCGCTACATGACGCCGGAGCTCCACGAGATCGAGGAGAGCGTGTTGGGCGCGCAGGAGAAGGCCGTGCGTCTGGAGCAGGCGCTGTTCATCGAGATCCGCGACCGCCTGTCCGCGCAGATCCCGCGCATCCAGAAGACGGCGGTCGGACTCAAGACGCTCGACGCGCTGCTCTCGCTGGCGGTGGCGGCGGTGCGCAACCACTACGTCCGCCCGGAGATCACCACCGACGGCGTGCTGGATATCGAAAACGGCCGCCATCCCGTCGTGGAGGCGGGGCTGCGCGGCGAGGAGCAGTTCGTGCCCAACAGCACGCTGATGGACGATCAGGACAACCGGATGCTGATCATCACCGGCCCGAACATGGCCGGCAAGAGCACGTACATGCGGCAGGTGGCGCTCATCACGCTGATGGCGCACATGGGCAGCTTTGTGCCCGCCGACAGCGCGCGCATCGGCATCGTCGACCGGATCTTCACGCGCGTGGGCGCGTCGGACGACCTGGCGAGCGGCCAGTCGACGTTCATGGTCGAGATGAACGAGATGGCGCACATCCTGCGCAGCGCGACGAAGGACTCGCTGATCGTGCTCGACGAGATCGGGCGCGGCACCAGCACGTTCGACGGCCTGAGCATCGCGTGGGCGGTGGTGGAATACCTCGTGGACAAGGCGAAGATCGGCGCCAAGACGCTCTTTGCCACGCACTATCACGAGCTCAGCGAGCTGGAAGGGCGGCTTTCCGGCGTGGTCAACTACCGCATCAGCGTCAAGGAGCACGGCGAGGATGTCATCTTCCTGCGCAAGATCGAGCGCGGCGGCGCGGACAAGAGCTTCGGCATCCACGTGGCGCATCTGGCCGGCATGCCGCGCCCGGTGATCATGCGCGCCCACGAGATTCTCGCGCGGCTGGAGGCCAACGACGTCAGCCAGTCGAGCATCGGACAGAACATCCTGGACGACGAGCCGGAAAAGAAGCCCAGGCAGGTCAATCTCTTTGAAGCGCCTGCGATGGATCTGGTGGAGGAGATTCGCGCGCTGGATGTGATGGCGATGACGCCGATCGAGGCGCTCAACACGCTCTTCGCGCTGCGCGAAAAGGCGCGCCGCGCGTGAGGCACGGGAAAGGAGGAGCAGCGTTGGAAGACAGGCCGATCATCCGGCTCAGCGAGGAGATCATCGGCAAGATCGCGGCGGGCGAGGTGGTGGAAAACCCCGCTTCCGCCGTGAAGGAGCTGGTGGAAAACAGCCTGGATGCGGGCGCGACCTGCGTGACGGTGGAGATCCGCGACGGCGGCATCGCCTATCTGCGCGTGACCGACAACGGCAAGGGCATCCCGCAGCGCGACGTCCGCCTGGCGTTTGAGCGCCATGCGACGAGCAAGATCCGCAAGTCGGACGACCTGTTCGACCTGCGCACGCTCGGCTTTCGCGGCGAGGCGCTGGCGTCCATTGCGGCCGTGAGCAAGCTGACGCTGACCACGCGTCACGCGGGCGAGGAGACGGGCACGCGCGCCGTCAACGAGGGCGGCGTGATGAAGGGCATCGGCGAGGCGGCCAGCCCGCAGGGCACGACGGTCGTCGCCCGCGAGCTGTTTTACAACACGCCCGTGCGCCTCAAGTTCCTCAAAAAGCCGGTGACGGAGGCCGCGCGCGTGGCCGAGGTGGTCGCGCGCATGATCCTCGCGCATCCGGGGATCTCCTTCCGCCTGATGCACAACGGCAAGCAGATCTACGCCAGCTCCGGCAACGGGGACATGCGCAGCGCGGTCTTCTGCCTGTATGGCCGCGAGGTCGCCGGCGAGATGACGCCGGTGCGCGCGGAGGGCGGCGTCAGCGTGTCGGGTCTGGTGGGCGTCGGACAGCTCTCGCGCTCCAACCGCGCCAGGCAGACATTCATCGTCAACGGGCGCACGATTCGCAGCCCGCTGCTCACGCAGGCGCTTGAGGACGGCTGCCGCGAGCACGTGACCGTCGGTCACTATCCCATCTGTGTGCTGAATGTGCAGATGCCCGCCGCCATGGTGGATGTGAACGTGCACCCCAACAAGCTGGAGGT
>CALVKT010000056.1 GCA_944333055.1 uncultured Clostridia bacterium | reverse complement strand
CAGGTCGGGCAGCTCCACCTGCACGCGCCGGTCGAAGCGGCCCGGGCGCAGCAGCGCGGGGTCCAGCGATTCCGGCCGGTTGGTCGCCGCCAGGATGATCACGCCGCCGGAGCCTTCAAAGCCGTCCATCTCGGTGAGCAGCTGATTGAGCGTCTGCTCGCGCTCGTCGTTGCCGCCGAGCTTGCCGCTGTCGCGGCACTTGCCGATGGCGTCGATCTCGTCGATGAACACGATGCACGGCGCCTTCTCCTTCGCCTGGCGGAACAGGTCGCGCACCTTGGAGGCGCCCATGCCCACGAACATCTCCACGAATTCCGAGCCGGAGATCGAGAAGAACGGCACGTTCGCCTCGCCGGCGACCGCCTTGGCCAGCATCGTCTTGCCCGTGCCGGGCGGGCCCACGAGCAGCACGCCCTTGGGCATCGTCGCGCCGATCTCCTGATACTTCTTCGGATTGTGCAGGTAGTCCACGATCTCCTGCAGGCTCTCCTCCGCCTCGTCCACGCCCTCCACGTCGGAGAACTTGATGCCCTCCGAGGACTGGACGTACACCTTGGCGTTCGACTTGCCCATGCCAAAGGACATGGCGTTCGGCTCGCCCTGCCTGTCCATGATCTTGCGGCTCATGAACTGTCCGAGGGCGATGAACGCCGCCATGGGCAGCACCCAGCTCAGGAAGAAGCTGAGCAGCGGGGACATCTCCTCGACGATCTCGCTGGAGAACGTCGCGCCGTTTTCATACAGGCGCTCCGTCAGATCGGGATCGTTCATCAGGCCGGTGCGGAAGATCTGCGTGTTGTCCTTGTTGGTGAAGAGGATCTGATTGTCCTGGATATCGACGCTGCCGATCTCCTGCGCGTACGTCATCTCCATGAACTCGCCGTAGTCCACCGTCTGAATGGAGCGCTTGGCGATGTAGGGCAGCGCCAGCGAGTTGAGCAGGAAGACGATCAGCATGGCGATGATGTAGTAATAGATCAGCGGTTTCTTCGGGTGTTTGACTTCATTCATGCGGCTCCTCCGTTTCTTTCGTCCTTTCGTTTTCTGTTTCGGTTTCTTCCATGCGCTTTTGCACCTCGATGGCCCTGAGTGCGGCGGCAAGCGCAAAGCGCGCGGACTGCGTGGCAAAGTCGAGCGCGTATTCGGCGTAGAGCGCGGCGGCCTCTGCCTTTCCCTGCGCGCCGCCGTGCATCTGCTCCTCCAGCGTGGCGGACAGCCGTTCCATCTCGCGGCAGTAGTGCAGCTGCGCCTCGGAAAGCGCGCGGACGGCCGGGGAATGGCTGCGCGCCACGCTGTGCGCGAGCATCGCGTCGCTCTTTGCCATCTCCTCCTCCAGACGCCTGAGCGTCTGGCGCACCTGGTGCGCGTCCTGCCGCTGGGCAGCCGCCGTGCGCGCGTACAGCAGGCCGTACTGTTTCTCCATCTCGGCGAGCTTGCAGTCCAGGAGCGCGGTTCTCTGCGCCATAGCGTCCCTCCCTTCGTGGTTTGTCCTCATCATACGCCGCGCGCCGCCCGCGCGCCATAGACAATGCGCGAAAACTGTCCTGACAAAAACGCGATGTGTCAAAAAACTTGACACATCGCGCCGTCTGTCATACGGTTGTGTGTAAATCCCTGTCCATCCGGCCGGGGGAAGGCTGCCGGAATCGCCCGCGCTCAGGCGTCCCCGCCCGTCTGCTCCCCCGGCATCATCCTGTAGATCAGGGCGATCAGCTCCCTGCCGAGCACCTTTTCATCGCAGACGCCCGCCTCCAGCGCCTCGCGCACCACGCCGACAATGCCGTATGCGCAGAAGTGCAGCGCATGGGCCGGGGGCGGCGTCGCGCCGCGTTCGCCTGCCCGCGCGTGCGCATATGCGCGCACGTAATCCAGGAACATCGCGTGCAGAATCCGCTCGACCTCCTCCCGCCGCTGAGAATGGAGCAGGCGCTCGACCTCCTGCCAGTGCGCCGCCAGCGTGCCGATGAGCACCGTCATGGCCGCCTGCGGATCGCGCGCAGCGAGGCTCTTTCGCAGCGTGTCCTGCATCGCCTGCTCCACAATCCACTCGATCACCTCCATGATGTCCTGAAAGTGATAGTAAAAGCTCTGCCTGGAGATGCCGCAGGCTTCTACCAGATGCTTGACCGTGATCTTGTCCAGGCTGCGCGTCCGAGACAGATCGACAAAGGTATCGGCGATCATCCGCTTCATGTTCACCGGCACGTGCGCCCCTCCTCCTCTGCGGCTTTTCTGCCCTTATTGTATCGGGTTTTTCCAAGCCTGTAAAGAAAAAACGCGCGCAATTCATCTTTTCTTTTCGCGCCGTCCCGTGCCTTTTTTCACAATTCTTTCCCGTATTTTTGTTCAGAATCGTTGACTTTTTTTGCCATTCTCTATAAAATATTGATAGGTATGACCGCTTGCATTTTGATGCGTGATGCATCGCGGCGCGCCTCCCGGCGGCGTCATCCCACCCATGAAAGGAGACCTTTCCCATGAACATTTTGTTTGTCACCAGCGAATGTGCGCCTTTCAGCAAATCCGGTGGTCTGGCGGACGTCGCCTTTTCGCTGCCGCCCGCGCTCAAGCAGGCGGGCGACGCCATCGAGGTCATCGTTCCGTATTACAAGATGACGCGTGACCGCTACGAAAGCGAGATCACGTTCGTCAAGTCCTGCGTCTGCCGGCTGGGCGAGCGGCGCATCGAATACGCGCTGCACCGCGGGGAATTGAACGGCGTGACCGTCTGGTTCATCGAACATGAACACTTCTTCCATCGCCCGCGCCTCTACGGCTATGGCGACGATTCGCTGCGCTTTGCGTTCTTCTGCCGCGCGGTGATCGACCTGATCGGCCAGCTCTCCTTCGTGCCGGACGTGCTGCACTGCAACGACTGGGAGACGGCGCTGGCGATCATCTACCTCAAGAACGACGCCGTGCTGCGCGACCAGCTCAAGCCGATCAAGAGCGTGTACACCATCCACAACATCGCCTATCAGGGCCAGTTCGGCCGCAGCGAATTGACCGGCACGTTCGCCCTGCCGGACGGCTGGTACGACGGCGGCCTCGGCTATGAATACGAGGGCCGCCAGGACATCAACCTGATGAAGGGCGCCATGCTCATGGCCGACGCCGTCTCCACCGTCTCCCCGACCTACGCGCGCGAGCTGCACTATCCGGAGTTCGGCTGCGGGCTGCAGGGCGTGGTGGACATGGTCAACCACAAGCTCTACGGCATCCTCAACGGCATCGACGTGAAGCACTACGATCCCTCCTGCGATCCGCTGATCCCCTACAAGTTCGACGCGCGCGACCGCTCCGGCAAGGCGCTGTGCAAGCGCGAGATCCAGCGCATGTTCGGCCTCTCCGAGGAGCCGGAGTGGCCGCTGCTGGCCAGCGTCGCGCGCCTGGTCGAGCAGAAGGGCATCGAGCTCATCAAGCAGATCCTGCCCCAGCTCATGGAGATGGGCGTGCAGCTGATCGTCTTTGGCCAGGGCGATCAGAAGTACGTGGACTACTTCAACTGGGCCAGACAGAACTGGCCGGGCCAGCTGGGCTTCTCCAGCGACTACAACGAGCCGATGGCCAGCAAGATCTTCGCGGGCGCGGACATGTACCTCATGCCCTCCCGCTTTGAGCCTTGCGGCCTCTCCCAGATGATGGCCATGCGCTACGGCACCGTGCCCATCGTCCATGAGACGGGCGGCCTCAAGGACTCCGTGCGCGCCTACAAGGCCTTCGACGGCATCGGCGACGGCTTCGCCTTCGCCGACTATCAGGCAAAGGCGCTCTACCTCGCCATTCAGGAGGCGGTCAGGCTCTACTTCAGCAACGAGGAGATGTTCGACACGCTGCGCAAGCGCTGCATGGAGAAGGACTTCTCCTGGGACAAGAGCGCCCAGCAGTACCAGCGCATGTACAGCGACATCTGCGGCAGCGCGGGCGTGGGCGAATACATCTCCTTCCAGGACGCGTTCGATCAGCTCAAGCACTGCTACGAGGAGAACGACCGCATCGGACGCGCGCGGCGCGCGCAGTCCGTCCGCAAGGACTACCACCGCCTCATCCAGATCGAGATCGTCGGCCGGGGCGCGGGCTTCTTCCACGTGGAGTTCGCCGACGGCCAACTCTACGTCCGGCCCGAACCGCGCGGGGACGCCGAGGCGTTCATCGAGTGCAGCTTTGACAACCTGCTGGACATGGCGCGCGGCTTCGTCACCGCCGACAAGCTCTTCCTCGCCGGGCATCTGCGCCTGAGCGGCAACCTCTCCAAGGGCTTTGAGGCGCGCCGCCTGCTCACGCCGAGCCGGTGAATCCGACATGCGCAACGGGCGGGCCGGGAAAACTTTCCCGCCCCGCCCGATTTGTGCGCGGCGCGCGCCCTTTGCGCAAGCCCCGCTCGCCGGATCTCATTTTTCTGACGCCCTGCGGCGCGCGCGGGCGAAGGCGACGGCCTGCGCGATGCAGTCCATCAGCTCCGCGTCCAGCTCCTCCTCCCGGCTGAGCACGATGTGGTGCGTCCATCGCCCCGGATACGGCTCGGTCTTCACGGCCACACGCGGCGTATGCAGCGGCTGATTCAGACCCAGCGTCAGCACGAGATACTCCTCCGGCAGCTCGCTGCGCCGCTTGACGCGCGCAAAGGAGACGCACGCGAACACGCGCGGACAGCCGTATGTGATCTGCGTCTTCTGCACGCGCACGGCGGCCTCCGGGCAGGCCGCGCAAAGCCGCTCGTGCAGCGAAAGATACAGCGGAAACGCCCGCTCATGCCCGGCAAAGAAGAGCAGAGCGTCCGCGCCGGGGGCCGTCATGTGCCCGCTCACGCGTCGCGCAGCGTGGCGAGCGTCTTTTCATAGCACGCCTCCACGCGCGCGGCGAACGCTTCCATGCCGAAGGGCCTGGCACATTCGGGCGCATTCGCGGCAATCCGCTTCCCCTCCGGCGAGAAGGCGCGCAGCAGGCCGTCCAGCAGCGCGTCGTCGTCGCCCTCGGTGAGGATGCCGCTGACGCCGTCGCGGATGACGCCGTCCAGACACGCGTCGTTGACGGCGCACACGCACAGGCCGGAGGCCATCGCCTCCACGTAGGTCAGCCCCTGCGTCTCGCTGCGCGACGCGCTGACGAACACGTCGCCGATCGCGTAATACTGGTCGATCTCCTCCCACGGGCGCGGCCCGGCGAACGTGACGCGGCCGGAGACGCCCAGCTCCTGCGCCGCGCGCATCAGCGGTTCGCGCATCGGGCCCTCGCCGATGCTCACCAGGCGCACGTCCGGGCAGCGCGCCAGCAGCCGCGGGAACACGCGCACGACCTGCTCCAGATTCTTCTCCCGCGAGATGCGCCCGATGTTCAGCAGCACGCGCTCGCCGGCCTGCACGCCGCATTCCACGCGGCGCGCGGCGCGCTCCGCCGCGTCGTGGCGCTCCGGCGCAAAGCGTGCGATGTCCATGCCGCTGGGGATGACGTCCATCGGCGCGCGCACGCCGTAGTCGTAGAGCAGGCCCAGCGCCTTGCCCGTGGGCGCAATGATGCGGTCAAACCGGTTGCACCACCACTGGCTGTACTTGCGGGCGACCTTGCGGGCGGCCTCGTCCGCGACGCCGTGGGTGATGTAATACGTGTATTCCTCCCAGATGGTGTGGTAGGTGTGGATGAGCGCGCTGTCGTTGGCCCGCGCCACGTGGCGGCCAAAGTGGCCCATCACGAATTCGCTGTTGGTGTGCACGATGTCAAAGTCGAGCTTCGTGGCCTCCCAGCTCGTCAGCGGCGTGGGGAAGGCGCAGTTGCGGTCCTTGAGCACGAGCAGCGGTGCGGAGGCGATGTAGTGCACGGTGTCCTGCTGGTATTCCTCCCAGCCGCGGCACTTGGGCGCAAACACGTGCACCTCGTGCCCGCGGCGGGTGAGCTCGCGGTGGAGCATGAACACAGACGTCGCCACGCCGTTGATTTCGGGATAGAACGTGTCGGTAAACAGGCCGATCTTCATGTGCTTGAACTCCTTTTGATGCCCGTCGTCCGGGCAAAATGGGATCTTCCGTCCTGTGCGCGTCCCTGCCGGCGCGCCCCGTAACCATAGTTTAACATATCCGCCGCTTTCAGGAAAGCCCCCTGCATATTTGATTTGAATCGATTGGAAAGATGCGTTTTGGCTTGCATGTTTCCACGTTTTATGATAGGATCTGTATGAATAATCGGGGGCATGATGCAACTTCCCGTTTTGAAAGAGAGGGATTGACTTGGCAATCCTCAAGGAGATCACGTCCATCGCGTCCGTATCGCTGGCCATCGGCGAGAATTGGACGGTCCGGCGCTGCCGCTATCGCAGCGACGACGGCGCGGGCGGACGGCTGTGCATCGCCACGGGCATCCACGGCGACGAAAAGACGGGCCAGCTCATCGCCTACGATGTGGCGCGGCGCGTGAAGAACGAGCCGCACCACCTGCACGGCACGCTGGACATCTATCCGATGCTCAACCCGCTGGGACTGGATCTGGGCAAGCGCACGCTGCCCTCCAGCACGCAGCTGGACATGAACCGTTCGTTCCCCGGCTCGCCGGAAGGCACGGTGATGGAGATCATCTGCCACCACATCCTGGAGGACATGAAGGGCGCGGACCTGGTGCTGGACATCCACGCCTGCCCGCAGATCGCCGCCGAAATCTACGGCGCGCGGCTGCACGTGCACGAGGCGGAGGCGATGATCGAGGAGACGCGCGCGCTCTGCCCGGAGGTGATCTGGGTGCTGCCGGACAAGCCCGCCTACAATGCGACGCTGACCGGCTCGCTGATGCGCGCGGGCACGAAGGCCATCGGCCTGGAGGCGGACAGCCGCACGGAGGGCACGCAGCGGGCATCCGATCAGGTCGTATCGGGCATCTTCTGCAAGATGAAGGAGATGGGCATGTGGTCGGGCGAGACGGTCGCCCCGCCGGCGTCCGTGCCCGTGATGCACGGCGCCCGGGACGTGGCGCGCGTGACCTGTACGCGACCGGGCATGTACGTGCCGGTCGAGTGCATCGGCGAGCAGGTGGAAGCGGGCGACGTGCTGGGCGTGATCATCGACGCGCTGGAAGGCGAGACGGTGGAGACCGTGGTCGCCCCTGCCGGCGGCCTCGTCTTCACCCAGCGCCGCTATTCCTGCGTCTATCCGGGCACGCTGATCGCCCGCCTGTTCAGAAAGGAGCGCGCATGAAAAAGGATGTCATCTTCACCGTGCCGTCGTATTTCCGCGACGACATGGACATCATGGGCTACCGCTTCGGCAAGGGCGAGAAGAGCTGCGCGGTGCTCGGCGCGCTGCGCGGCGACGAGGTGCAGCAGCTCTACGTCTGTGCGCGGCTGGTCGCCTATCTGCGCGAGGTGGAGCGCGAAGGGGGCATGATGCCCGGCAAGAGCGTGCTGGTCGTGCCCACGGCCATCAGCCTGTCCATGAACGCGGGCAGCCGCCTGTGGGCGCCGGAGAACACGGACATCAACCGCTGCTTCCCCGGCGACGCCGAGGGCTCCACGACCGATCGGATCGCCGGCGCGCTCTTTGACAAGCTCAAGGCGTATCACTACGGCGTGCAGCTCACCAGCTTCTATCAGCCCGGCTCCTTCGTGCCGCACGTGCGCATGATGGAGACGGGCCGCCAGAACCCGGAGCTGGGCTGCGAGTTCGGCCTGCCCTACGTCTACGTGCGCGTGCCGCGCATCTCCGATCAGGCGACGCTCAACTACTGCTGGCAGCAGGCGGGCACGCAGGCGTATTCGCTCTATGCGGGCAAGACGCAGGAGATCGATGAGGCGGCGGCGGAACAGACGCTGCGCGCCATCATCCGCTTCCTCAACGGCCGGGGCATCATCCGCAGCGAGGCCATGCAGGAGCAGAAATCCATGGTCATCACCAACGGGGACATCCTCTCCGTGACCTCCAAATCCTCCGGCCTGCTGCGCCGGGTGAAGTACGCGGGCGCGCACGTGCGCCGCGGCGAGCAGCTCGCCTTCATCCTCAACCCGCTGGACGGCTCCGTGCGCGAGGTGCTCAAGACGCCCGCCACGGGCATGCTCTTCTTCATCCAGGACGGCCCGTTCATCACGGAGCACAGCCCCGTGTTCCAGGTCGTCGCAACCTGATTGGAGGTCGCCATGCAACAGCATTTCACCCGCACGATGCTCTCCATCGCCATCCCGGTGGCGCTGCAAAACCTGCTCTTCTCCTCCTTCACGCTCGTGGATACGGTGATGGTCGGCCGCCTGGGCGATCTGCCGCTGGCCGCCGTGGGCATGGCCGGCAAGTGGACGTGGTTCATGGGCATCGTACTCTTCGGCTTCACCAGCGGCGCGTCCGTGTTCATCGCGCAGTACTTCGGCGCGGAGGACACGCCCGGCATCCACCGCACATACGGCCTGATGACCGTGGGCAACCTCGCGGCGGCGGCCGTGTTCATGCTCGGCGCGCTGTGCTTCCCGGAGGCGATCATCGGCCTGTTCACCGGCGACCCGGCGGCCGTCGAGACCGGCGCGCGCTATCTGCGCATCATCGCCTTCGCCTATCCCTTCCAGGCGCTGCGCCGCAGCGCGGGCACGCTGCTGCAAAGCACGCAGCAGGTCGTCATTCCGTTTGCCGGCGCGCTGTGCTCCGTGCTGGTGAACATCGCGCTCAACGCCGTGCTCATCTTCGGCCTGCTCGGCTTCCCCGCGCTGGGCGTGGAAGGCGCGGCCATCGCCTCGGTCATCGCCTCGGCGGTCGATGCGGCGGTCATCTTCGTCGCAGGCTACGCCGGACGCACGATGATCCGCGCGCCGCGCGCCGCGCTGCTGCGCTTTGACCGCGCGTTCATCGCGCAATACGCGCGCGTGGGCGCGCCCGCGATGATCAACGAGACGACGTGGGCGCTGGCCAACCTCCTCTACAGCGCCATCTACGGCCACATGGGCACGCAGGCGTATGCGGCGATCACGGTCGTGCGCTCCATCGAGGATCTGACCTGCGTGGCGATCTTCGGCCTGGGCTCCTCCTGCGCGGTGATGACCGGCAGCTTCATCGGCCAGGGCCGGATCGATCAGGCCCGCCGCTGCGCGTGGCGGCACCTGCACCTGACGGTGGCGCTCTCCGCGGTCATCGGCCTGGGCGTCGTGCTGCTGCGCGGCGCCATCCTCTCGCTCTTCGGCGTCTCCGACGCCGTGCGCGCGGACGCGCAGGCCGTGCTGCTGATCTACGGCCTCGACATGGTCATGCGCAACCTGCCCTACATGATGGTCGTGGGCATCTTCCGCGCGGGCGGCGACACACGCTACGGCCTGATCGTCGACTGCGTTGTCGCCTATCTGATCGGCATCCCGCTGACCGCCGCCGCCGGACTCTGGCTGCACCTGAGCGTGCCGGCGACCTACCTGATCATGTATCTGGTGGAGGACGTGCTCAAGGTGTTCATCTACCTGCGCCGCCTGCGCTCGGATCGCTGGATTCGGCCCGTCGTGTGATTGAATAGAACAGGAGATCGTCATGCCAAACCCCGCTTTTGAGGAAAAGGCCGCGCCCCGGCGCGGCGCGCTGCGCGAGTTCGCGGCGTATTACAGGCCGCACATGCGGCTCTTTTTGCAGGACATGGGCTGCGCGCTGCTCATCTCGCTGGCGGACATCCTCTTCCCGGTGCTCACCCGCCGCGTGCTCTACGTCTACATCCCGGATCAGATGACGCGCGCGTTCGTGCTGACGCTGCTGGTCATGCTCGCGCTGTTCCTGATGCGCCTGGCGGCGCAGTGGTTCGTCGCGTACCTGGGCCACATGATGGGCGTGCGCATCGAGGCGGACATGCGCGCGGCCATCTTCGCGCACATGCAGAAGCTGGGCTTCAGCTTCTACGACAGGAATCGCACGGGCCTGCTCATGGCCCGCGTGACCACCGACCTCTTTGACATCACGGAGCTGGCGCACCACGGCCCGGAGGACCTGTTCATCTCCGCCGTGACGCTGCTGGGTTCCTTCATCGTGCTCTTTCACATCCAGCCGCAGCTGGCGCTGGTGCTCATGGTCGCCGTGCCGGTGATCGTCGTCTTCGTCGCGCTGCGCAGGCGCGGAATGATGAACGCCTCGCGCGCCGTCAAGCAGCGCACGGCGGAGATCAACGCGCAGATCGAGAGCTGCATCTCCGGCATCCGCGTGGCCAAGGCCTTTGGCAACGAGGCCGGGGAGATCGAGAAGTTCTCCCGCTGCACGGACGCCTACGTGGACGCGCGCAAGGGCTACTACAGGACGATGGCAGGCTTCTTCTCCGGCACGGACTTCATGATGAACATGATGAGCCTGTCGGTCATCGCCGTGGGCAGCTATCTGATCATGCGCGAGCGGATGGACATCGCCACGCTGGTCACGTTCAACATGTACGTCGCCAGCGTGCAGAGCCCCATCCGCAAGCTGACGCAGTTCACGGAGCAGTTCACGCAGGGCATGGCGGGCTTCCAGCGCTTCCGGGCGATCATGCACGAGCAGCCGGACATCACGGACGCGCCGGACGCGAAACCGCTTGCCGACGTGCGCGGCGACATCGCCTTCCGGGATGTGACGTTCACCTACGACCAGAAGAAGGCCGCCGTGCTTGAGCACGTGAACCTGCACATCCGGCCCGGCGAGATGCTGGCGCTGGTCGGCCCGAGCGGCGGCGGCAAATCGACGCTCTGCCAGCTGATCCCGCGCTTTTACGAGGCGACCAGCGGATCGATCACCATCGACGGGCAGGACATCCGCAGCGTGAAACTCGCCGACCTGCGCGCGGCCATCGGCATCGTGCAGCAGGATGTGTTCCTCTTCGCGGGCACGATCCGGGAGAACATCCTCTACGGCCGGCCGGGCGCGACGATGGACGAGGTGATCGAGGCGGCGAAGCAGGCGGAGATCCACGAGGACATCCTGCGCATGCCCGACGGCTACGACACGCTGGTGGGCGAGCGGGGCATCCTGCTCTCCGGCGGGCAGAAGCAGCGCATCTCCATCGCGCGCATCTTCCTCAAGAACCCGCGCGTGCTGATCCTCGATGAGGCGACCAGCGCGCTGGACACGGCGACCGAGCGCAAGATTCAGGCCGCGTTTGACCGGCTGGCCAGTGGCCGCACGACGCTGGTCATCGCGCACCGGCTCTCCACGATCAAGAACGCCGACGAGATCGTCGTCATCGGCGAGCACGGCATTCTGGAGCGCGGCACGCACGCGGAGCTCATCGCGCAGGGCGGCCTTTACGCAGAGTTGGCCGCAGGCGCAAAGCTGGAGTAAGGACAACGGGGCCGTCTCTTCGCGAGACGGCCCCGTTGTGATATCATTTTTATGCTCCGCAGCCTCGCCGAAACTCCCCGATTGGCCATGCCAAAGCCTGTTTCTACAGTCCGAAACCAGGGACATTATACAGCCAAACGAGGCACGCCGCCAAATGGACCATGCCGGGGAAGCGGCGCGCCTGTTTTTCATCGCACTGTCATGAACTTCTCCGCCAGTCAGCCTCAATACAATTCCCCATCCATCGACTACCGCATGCATTTGAGCGGATCTTCCCCTGCGGCGCATGCCAACAGGCTGTTTAGGCTTTCCTCCGCATCCCCTCTTTGCGCGATGCGCTTTCATGTACGTGCCGTCTATGCACAGGTCCTGCATACCGGCGCCTTCGCGCAGCGCATCGAACAGCTTCTTGAGTTCTTTGTTTTCTTGCCGCTGAACGAATCGTTTGTACCGTTATTCACATACTGCGAAATGATATTGCTGACTGTTACATAGTGGTACCCTGTTAATTCAGAGATTTCTTTTAACCCCTTTTTTTCTGCACGCAAAACAAGCGCCCGAAGTTTTCTCTCGAT
>CALVKT010000055.1 GCA_944333055.1 uncultured Clostridia bacterium | reverse complement strand
GAAGAAGTATATCGGATAGCGAATAGTTAAAAAAGCCCGTTGGTAAGGACGCTTGCTTTACCAACGGATTTACCAAGATTGCAGGGAAAAACATAAGAAAATACGAGAAGATTTGAGAAGATACCTTGAAAACAAAGGAAAACTCAAAAGTCGGAAAACCCTGAAATATCAAGCGTGTGAGAAGAAATACAAGACTTAAATGGAGATATGAAAAGATGATTAAAGTACTATTCATCTGCCACGGCAACATCTGCCGCAGCCCCATGGCCGAGATGATCATGAAGCAGCTCGTGCGCGAGCGGCACATGGAATCGCGCTTTGCCATTGCCTCCTGCGCGACCAGCCGCGAGGAGATCGGCAACCCGGTCTACCCGCCCGCGCGCGCGGAGCTCGCACGCCACGGCGTGCCCTGCGAGCGGCGCGGCGCACGCCAGCTCACCGCGCGCGATTACGAGGACTACGACCTGCTGCTGTGCATGGACGGCATGAACGTGCGCAACGCGCTGCGGCTGCTGGGCGGCGACCCGCGGGGCAAGGTCCGCAAGCTCAAGTCCTGCATCGGCTCGGACGGCGACATCGCCGACCCGTGGTACAATGACCGCTTCGACATCGCCTTTGAGGAGATCGACGCCTGCTGCCGCGCGCTGCTGGAAGAACTGGCGTAAGGCGCGCATGCCGTCCCAAAGCGCACAAAGAGCGAACAGGCTATGCTGCTCGCTCTTTTTTGTATGCGGTGTTGTGCCCATGCCGCAGCGCGCCGACGCGCGCCCGGGGAACGCCGGGCTGCCGCCCGGACCCGCCAAGGGACTTCGCCCCTTGCCCTATGCTCGCCTCCCGGCGGTTTCAAGCACTTTGGCCTCACTCGACCTTGTCCACAAACAGCAGGTCAAAGCGCGGGATCATGACCGGCTCGCCCTGGCTGTCCTGCTCCTCAAAGACGCCTGCGACCTCGACGACGGCGGTGATCATGTCGCCCACCTTCGCCCCCATGTCCTCCTGCGCGACGATGATCACAGGGTTGTACCACACGCCGTCCGCGCCCTTGTTGAACTGCATGCGGATGTACTGCGTATCGCCGCTGCCGCTGACCTCGATGACCGGGCCGTAGAGGCTCATCACCTTGCCGCGGTTATCGGGCAGATCGCGCTGGAGCGTCCTGTAGGCGATCTTCTCCGCCGTGTCGCGCACGGCCGCCTTCTCCTGATCGTCCGTCATCACGCGCACGAGCGTGAAGGCATAGCGCCGCTGGTCGAAGCCGTCCTTGTCGAGGATCAGCGTGTAGCGGTATTCGCCCTCATCCTGCGTCGTCAGCTCAAAGGAGAAGCTGCCGTCGTTGCCCGCGCGCTTCTTGGCGACGCCGAAGGGCGTCACCAGCTGCATCTGCACGCCCGCCAGCGTCGTGCCCGAAATGACGGTCTTGTCCTGCGTCACCGTGTGCGTGCCGTCCTCTTGGATGCCGCCCAGGGAGACGGGCAGCGTCTTGGCGCTGTAGGTGATCGTGCCGCCGGCAATCGCGTCGGCCATGCCCTCCACGCTCGCAGTGAGCGTGATGTCATACGCGCCCTCGGCTTCCAGCTCCACCAGCAGCGAGAAGCTGCCGCCGCTGCCCGCCTGGCCCACGGAGAGCACCTGCATCTCGCCCTGCGCGTCCGGCGCCTGGGCGACCAGCGTCGCGCCCGCCGTCGTCTTGCCGGTGATCACAAAGTCCGCCGTCGTCGTCTCCTGCGGGATCTCCGCCGTCAGGCGCACGGTGCGCACCGGCGCTTCGGCGATCTGCTCGACGGTCAGGTCGTGCGTCCGGGCGCGGAAGGCGGCGATGTCCCGGTTGCCGAACCGCCCGCTGTCGATCTGCCAGTCGAGCATCACATACATGCCGTTCTTGACCGTCACGTAGCGCAGCCCGCGCCCGATGATCTCATCGGCGTACGTCCGGGTGTAGTGGATGTAGAGCCAGTACGCGCCGTCTTCCTTATGCCATTCCACGTCCTGCGCGCGGTATCCCGTCGTCTCCCACAGGTCGTTGTTCTCCGCCTTGCTGCGCAGCTCGCGGCGCTGGTCCTCCGTGACGCCGTCCATGTCGAAGATTTCGCCGGAGAGGTCGTCCGCGCGCGTGATCACGCTCATGTGCTGGGCAAAGTCTTCCCGATACGCGCGGGAGCGCACGCCCTGCGCCTCCATCTCCTCGCTGAGCGCGGAGGCGTCGATGCCGTTTTCCTCCAGCAGCGGCGCGTAGATCATCGCCAACTGGGGCGAGACGACGAGCCAGCTCTCCGGATAGTCAAACGTCAGCCCCTGCTCCGGCATGGTGATCGTCTGCGCGCAGGCCGCGCAGGGCAGCAGCAGCGCCGCCAGCATCAAAACAATCCGTTTCATGATCTTCCCCTTACAGGATGTGCACGAGCATGTTGCCGCCCTCGTCGGTCTTGAGCCTGAGCAGCCCCTCGCGCTCCAGCGTGCGCAGCACATCGGAGAAGCGGCGCAGCCCGATCTGGCGCTCCGTGAAGTCCGGATAGAGCGCCTGCACGGCGGACTTGAGGATGGAGGGGTTGACGCGGTCAAATCCGTCCTCCTTGTAGGCGGAGAGGATGCGCGCAAACACGCCCACGTAGTTTTCGCGCGTGAGCTGTTCCACCGCCGCATACGCCTGATTGAGCCGCAGGATCAGGTTGTACTCCTCGCTCTGGATCTCAAAGGAGCCGTATTGCTCCTTGAGCCGCGCAAGCAGCTTGCCAAACGTGGAGAAGCCCACGCTCTTCTCCGAGAAATTCGGACGCAGGCGCAGCAGCACGCTCTTGACCTCGGAGGCGAGCATTTCGCCGCCGTCGCTCTCGCGCAGGATGGTGACGATCAGATCGTTGACATCCGAGAGCGTCAGCGCGTCGCTGACCTGGCTGACGGAGCGCTCCTTGCCGCTGGCCACGCTCTCCAGGAACTGGAACTCGTTGCAGGCGGACATGAACACGTTGCTCGCCGCCTCGCTGCGGGAGATGCCCAGCACAAACTTGCCCATGCTCTTGAGCTTGCCCACCAGCGGCACGTAATCGCTGTCGCCGGAGACGATGCAGAAGCTGTCGATCAGCTCGTTGCGGTAGGCGACGTCCAGCGCGTCGATGACCAGCTGGATGTCGGAGTTGTTCTTCTGGTTGCGGCCGTAGCGCAGGCTGGGCACCACGGTGAACGTGTTGGAAAGCAGCGTCTCCTTGAGGTCGCTGTAGACGTCCGTGTAGCCGTAGACCTTGCCGATGAGGATGTCGCCGCGGATCTTGACGCGCTCGATGACATCCATGAGCATGCTTTTCTTGCCGCCGCAGTTCTCAAGATCCACAAACAGCGCAAAATGAGAAGCCATCGTGTCTCATACCTTTCTTACCATGTTCCGTTTTCAAAATCGTCCATCTTGTAGGAGCGCCTGAGGATGCGATTCACGATGCGGTCCGCCTCCTCGCCCTCGGCGATCACGGGGCGGTAGTCCGTGCCATCCTCAAGCGCCGTCAGGCGCAGCGGCACGATCGTCACCTGCGGCGCCTCGGCGTGGTCCTCATGGACGGTGAACGTGACGCGCGCGGCGTAAGCGTCGCGGTCGTCCGGATCGACGTTGCCGCCGAAGACCAGGTTGCCCACCGAGTAGAGGATGTAGGAATCCTCGTAGCGCTCGATGCCCTGCACGATGTGCGGGTGATGGCCCACGACGATGTCCGCGCCCGCCTTGATCGCCGCGCGGCCGATGTTGCGCTGCTCGGCGGTGAAGTCCTCGCGGTACTCGCTGCCCCAGTGGAAGGACGCGATGACGATCTGGCAGCCCATCTCGCGCAGCGCCTCCACGTCCGCGCTGATGTCCTTCTTGCCGTCCGTGTAGGGGAAGCAGTAGCCGGTCATGCCGACCTTGACGCCGTCCTTTTCATAGACGCCCAGGATGCCGTTGCCCGATACGGTGATGCCCGCGCCTTCCAGGTTGGCGATGGTGTCCTCGCGGCCCTGCGTGCCGTAGTCGAGCGTGTGGTTGTTGGCGATGGTGACCGCCTCCACGCTGCCCAGCGTCAGGATATCGGTGTATTCCGCCGGCCCCTTGAAGTTAAATTTCTTCTCCTTCTTCTCCGTCGCCTCCGTCAGCGTGCCCTCGAAGTTGACGAGCGTCAGGTCGTCCGTGGCGAACAGATCGGTCAGCCCGGAGAAGAACCAGCCGTAGCCCTTCTCCTCGGCCACGCGCTCAAAGCAGTCGTCCCGCTTGCGCAGATCGTCCGTGGAGCCCAGCGTCGTATCGCCCGCCAGCGTGACGGTGAACGTCCTGGGCCAGCTCTGGGCCGCCTGCGCGTCGTCCGGGTCGGTCGCCTCGTCGAGCACGTCCACGAGCTCAGGCATGGCCTCATCCTCCGCAAGCCTTTCGTATGTCAGGTTCGGGTTGATCGGCATGGCCTCTGCGCAGGCCGAGCCGGCAAACAGCGAGATCATCATCAGCAGGGCAATGGGAAGGCGTTTCATCGATGTGTTCCTCCGGAAACAGTGTTCGTAATCTTTATTATTCTATCACAGGCCGCCGCATTGTTCAAGCTTGCCGTTTGCGCGCGTCCGTGCTATGCTCAAGAGAGAAAGGGGGGAGCGTCATGGAAGACCGCCGCCAGCTTCGCGCGCTGCTGCGCGCGCTCATCGCCGAGCGGGACGACTGCGAAAGCCTCTACGTGCCGCGCGGGGAAGCGGGCATGCGCCGCACGATCGACGCGCTGCTCCTGCTGCGCCCCGCGCGCGAGCATGACCCGCTGCAAGCGATGATCGCCGCCTATCGCGCGGCGTCCGATGCGTCCAGCGCGTCGCCCACGAGCGTGCCGGAAAACAGCGCGCGCACGCCGCGCGCGCGATAGCGGCTGTCGATGAGCAGCAGCGCACCGGTGTCCGCCTCCGTGCGGATGAGCCGCCCCGCCGCCTGCATGACGCGCACCATGCCCGGCAGCGTCATGCACAGGAAGAAGCCGTCCTCGCCGTTTTGATCGTAGTACGCCCGCATGGCCTGCAGGCGCGCGTCCGGCTTGGGCAGCCCGGTGGAGACGATGATCACATTTTTGAGCCGCTCGCCCGGCAGATCGACGCCCTCGGAAAACGCGCCGCCCAGCACCGCCAGCAGCACCGTCCGCCCGCCCGATTGCGGCTGTTCCAGCCGCGCGAGCAGGGCGTTTTTTTCTTCCTCGGCCATCCCCTGCCGCTCGCGGGCACAGTCGATGCCCGCCGCTTCCATCAGCGCGCCGATGCGCGCCATGTATGCGTAGGACGGGAAGAAGACGATCGTGTTGCCCGCATGCGCGGCGAGATGCGCGTCAATCTCAGCGGCCACCTGCGGCGCGGTTCGCTCGCGGCTGGCGTAGCGCAGGTCGATGGGCGCGATGCGCGCCGCGAGCTGTGCGGGATCAAACGGCGAGGGCAGCAGCAGGCAGGCGTCGCCCTCCTCGCTGCCCAGCATGCGGCAGCTCGCATCAAACGGCGCGAGCGTCGCGGAGAAAAACACCGTGCCGCGCGCGCGCTTCGTGCAGGCGAGGATCTCCGGCGCGGCGCACAGCAGCACCAGCTCGACCTTCGCGTGCTTCGCGCCGCCGCCGGTGAGCAGCGCGTAGCGCGCGTCAAAGCGCGAGGTCGCAAACACATAGGCCGAGGCCAGCGAAAAGCTCTCCATCGCCGCCGCGCCGCCGCCCTGCGCCAGCTGCGCGCCCGCCGCCTCCTGCACGCGGCGCAGGGCCGCGAGCAGCGATTCGGGCGGCGATTGCAGCCCTTCAAAGTCCTCCTGCTGCGCAAGCGCGCGCAGCGCCTTGACCGCGCCGCCGAGCGCCCGATACAGCGCGCTGCTGCGCCCGTGCGCGCGGCCCGCCTCCCGGCGAAGGGGCAGGAGCGCGTCGAGGCCCGCTTCGGCGGAGTACGCGTCGCGCACGCGTGGGGCCAGCTGGTGCGCCTCGTCCACCAGCAGGCACGCGCCGCCCGGCCCGGCGAGCAGCCTGTCCATCGCCGTCAGCGGGTCGAAGACGTAGTTGTAATCGCACACGGCGACGTCGCACAGCGCCGCCAGTTCCAGCGACAGCTCAAACGGGCAGAGGCCATGGCGCGCGGCGAGCGCCTCGATGGCCGCGCGATCCAGCCGGCTCATCTCAAGCCCCTCCGCCAGCGCGTCCGGCAGCCGGTCGTAAAAGCCTTCGGCCAGCCGGCAACGATCCGGCCGGCAGTCGCGCGTCTCCTTCGGGCAGATCTTGTCCCTGGCCGTAATCTCCACGGTCATCGCGCGCGCGCCCGCGCGCTCAAGGCGTTCCATGGCGGCCAGCGCGCTGCGCCGGCCCGTCGTGCGCGCCGTCAGGAAGACGGCGCGGCCGCACAGCCCCTCCCCGATGCCCCGCAGCGCCGGATACAGCGCGGCCATCGTCTTGCCGATGCCCGTGGGCGCCTGCGCAAAGAGCCGCTTGCGCTCGCGCAGGGCGACGTACACGTTCGCCGCAAACCGGCGCTGCCCCGGCCTGTATGCCTCAAAGGGAAACGGCAGGCCGGACAGCGACGCGTCCCGCGCGGCGCGGCGCGCGAGCTTCTTTTCTTCCCATGCGGCGGCGGCGGCGCACAGGCGTTCAAACTCCGCGCGCAGAGACGCCGCGTCCCTCTCCTCTTCATAGGCGGCGAGCCGTTCGCCGCGCGCATCCACGTAGAGCACGCGCAGGCAGACGCCCGCCTCCGCCTGACCGGCGCAGAGCATGTGCCCGTACATCGCCGCCTGCGCCATGTGCGCGGGCACGAGCGGCTGATCCGCCGCGCCCAGCTTGATCTCCTCGATCACCGTCGCGCCGTCCGCGCGCGCAAAGACGCCGTCCGCGCGGCCCGTCACGCGCAGCACGAGCGCCCCGCCCAGGTAGTCGGCGCTGAGCGCCACCTCGCTGCGATACGCCGTCTCCTGCGCGCCCGCCTGCCGCCTGCGGTGGGCTACGGCGCCCTGCTGCATGCGCTGCGCGGCGTCGCCCGCAGGCGTCAGGTCGTGCGCGTGCAGCGTCGTCTCCACCACCGCGCGCACGCTCATGCGCACGACGGGGCGGCTCATCCGCGCCTCCGCATGCGCGAAAGCGCGGCGATGAGCCACGCGCCGCCCAGCAGCGAGACAAAGCACGCCGCCGTCCAGATCGCGGGCGCCTCATACCACACGCAGATCCGCACGCCTTCCCCGCCCGGCACGCCGTAGAGCCGGATCACGTTGTTCTCCCCGACGGAGACGCGGCACGTCTCGCCGTTGGCCGTGGCGCGATAGCCCGGATAATACAGCAGCGGCAATTCGAGGCTGGAGAGCCCCTGCGGCGCGTCCAGCGTGAAGGAGAGGTTTGTCCCCTGCTTGTCATAGTCGCGCA
This sequence comes from uncultured Clostridia bacterium, assembly GCA_944333055.1. Taxonomy (GTDB): domain Bacteria; phylum Bacillota; class Clostridia; order Christensenellales; family Aristaeellaceae; genus Ventricola. Next base: position 7,663 of record CALVKT010000055.1, on the reverse strand, counting down.
CGGCGTATGCCGGCGCGTCCAGCGCGACGATTTGGCCGGGCGCGAGCGCGCCCTTCTCCGTGCCCTCGTAGAGGTATTCGTATTGCTCGATGCGCGTGTCGCAGAAGTCCTCCTTCTCAAGCAGCGGCACGTCCTGCACGAAGACCTGCATGCCGTACCCGGCAAAGACCGCGCACAGCGCGCAGACGGCGAGGAGCGCGTGCGTGCGGCCGCGTTCCTCGCGCAGATAGCCCCACGTCGCGGCGAAGGCGAGCATCGGCATGGCGACGCCCACCAGCCGCCACGGGTACTGGATCTGCTGGACGAACATGGAATACGGGCGGGGCAGGCTGTTCAACAGCGACCACGGGAAGGCGTCCGTAGCGCACAGCAGCAGCGCGCAACCCATCGCCAGCAGCGCGCCGCAGCGCTTGTCCTCCCGGCGCGGCGCGGCGGGGCGCATGTACAGCCGCGCGAGCAGCAGCGCGCAGCCCAGCACGATGCCAAGCCCCGGCACCACGCCCACGGTGTAGGCGAAGTCGGTCGCCTCGTAGGGCAGCGTGCCGTCCTGTCCGGGGAAGCCGACGAAAAACGCGCCGGGCGTGAGCATGTGCGCGTCGGCCTGCACGGCCACGCTCGTGTGGATGCCCGCCCGCGCGAAATCGAGAAACGGCACGAGGAAGCACGCGCAGCACAGCAGTGTGAGCAGCGCCGCCTTGATGCAGGCCACGATGCGGCCCGGCTCGCGCAGCAGCCGCCGGGCGCACAGCAGCGCGGAAAGCGCGCACAGCGCCGCCGCAAAGAGCGTGCTGAGCAGGTGGCTCATGAGGATGCCCGACATGGCCAGCGCCATCAGCGGCCAGCGGCGCGCATCGCGCAGCAGCACCTCATAGGCGGCCAGCAGCAGCAGCGGGAAGAAGATCATCGCCAGGTTTTCGCCCAGCGCGCCGCGCGCGTAGAGGCTGGCGAGGCGATAGCTGCCAAGCGTGTAGAGCGCGGACGCGCCCAGCGCGATGCGCCGCTCGCCAAAGAAACTGCGCGCGCAGGCGTAGCATACGCCCGCCGCGGCGAGGTTGATGAGCATCTCCAGCACGCGCACGCTCGCCGCCAGCGACACGCCGAGGTTGCGCAGCACGGCGGGGATGTACAGAAAAAGCTCCGGATAGAACTGCGGCGCGGCGTAGCCGTAGCCAAGCAGCGTGGAGGCGTGCATGCGCACGGGGAACTGGCCGGCGCGCAGTCCGGAGGCGATGCCCTCGATGCGCGCGAGATGGAAGAACAGGTCGTGCCCGTCGTACACGCCGCGCCAGAGCAGCGGCATGCCGGCGAACAGCGCGATCATGCACACGCAGATGGCGTCGCGGCGGCGCTCGCGGCCCACGGGCCGCCGATCCCACGAAAGCACGAGCAGCGCGGTGAGCACGCCGCCCAGCAGCGCCGCATACGCCGCCAGATCGCGCGAAAAGACGCCCGCGCCCGCCTTGTGCACGGTGATGCGGTGAATCTGCGCGCCTTCGGGCAGGTCACAGGCGAAGGCCACCTGCTCCGCCGCGTCCGTGAGCGTGAAGGCCACGGTCGTCTCGCCCGAACCGGCGTTCAGCGTCCATGCGCCGTCCACGATGAAGGACTGGCGCAGCGCGCTGACCGCGCGAAGATGCAGCGGCATCCCGGCGTCATAGGCGACCGTCACCTCATACGCGCCCCACATCAGGTTGAGGCCGAGCGCATCGTCGACGGCGTCGCGCGTTCTGGGCGCGTCGCCGTAGAGTTCCTCCCGGCTGCGCAGGTTCGCCTCCTCGCGCGCGCGCGCCTCCTCCTGCTTTTGCGCCATGTCCGCCTGCGCGGCGGCCTCGTTTGCCTGCGCCTGCCGCTCGCTGAGCAGCACGCGCGAAAGCGCCTCGCCCTCAAACGACCAGGTGTATTCGTCCCGATCCGTATAGATGAACACGAGCGCAGCCAGCGTCAGCCACAGCGCCGCCACGCGCACCGCCTTTTTGATCATGCGTCTTCCTCCCTTGGGCTTACAGCCCTATGATACCATGCCGCCCCGCGCCGCGCAAGAAAAAGCCGCCCATTCCGAAGAACGGGCGGCCGGGGGATACGGGGATACGGGGGAACGTTGGGGCTGCCGCCCCAAACCCCGCCTGAGGGATTTCAGACTCCCTGCTTCGCTTCGCGGCGCTCTGCCAAAAGGAGTGCGGGGAGACATCCGGCGCATGCGCGCCGGATGAGGGGATGATGGGCGCGTTGGAAACCACTGGTTCCAAGCCGGCCCCTCCCTTCGCGGCGCTCTGCCGAAAGATGCGCGGGGGACATCCGGCGCATGCGCGCCGGATGAGGGGATGATGGGTTCAAGCCAGGGCGGTCAGGCCCTTCTTACGCGTTGGAATCGTTCGGCGGACGGCGGCGGCGGCGCGGCGCATCCGAAGCATCCTGCGGCTCAGCCGGAGCCTGCGGAGCGGTCGGGGCCTGCGGGGCGACCGGAGCCTTCGGGGCCGTCGGAGCCTGCGGGGCGACCGGAGCCTTCGGGGCGACCGGAGCCTTCGGGGCCGTCGGCCTCACCGGGGCCTGCGGCGCGGCGGGCGTCTTCGGCCTGGCGTAGGGGCTCTTCTCCTGCTGCGCATCGCGCATGTAGTCGGGCACCTGCGCGCCGGTGCGCGGCGCGGCCTGCGCGGCGGACTCGGCGCGGCGCTGGCGCTGCATGTTCAGCTGCTCCATGCGCATGCCGGCTTCGTCCTCCTCGTCCTCCTCTTCTTCCTCCTCTTCCTCGGTGCGGCGGCGGTAGATGTACACGCCGTAGACCGCGGCGGCCACGAGGATGAACACGCCGCCGATGACGAACGGCCAGATGTTCAATCCGCCGTCCTCCTCCACCACCGGCATGGGGGTGGGCAGGGGCTGCACGGTCGGCTGCGGCGTCGCGCCGGTGTCGTAGGTCACGCCGTACTGCGCATACGCGCCTTCCGCCGTGGCGAACTCGACGATGTACTCGCCGGGCTGCGGCAGCGTCACGTCCATCTCAAACAGGCCGTTCGCGTCGGAAACCGTCTGACCGACGGTGCGCTTGACCGTCTGCGCGCTCTCCGCGATCGCGGCGGGCACCAGGCGCGCGCCCAGCGTGAGCGGCTCCGCCGTCGCGGCCGTCTCCACGGTCATCTCGACCGTCGCGGTGACGGAGGTGTACGCCTTCGTCTTGCCGTAGACGGAGAACGTGCCGCTCTCGGTCAGCGCCGGCACATTGCTCACCGTGATCTCGCCGCTGCTGCGAATCAGCGCAGCGGTCTTTGCGGGCGGCTGCGGGGTCGGCGTCGTGTTCGGGTCCGGCGTGGCCGTCGCATAGCTGGGCATGCCGGAGATCACGTTGTTCGTCCAGCTTCCGTCCACCGGGATGAGATCCTGCAGCGGCGTGCCGTTGATGGTGATGCTGGTGTTGTTGTCCTTGTTGGGCGTCTTGGAGGGCTTGTTCGCGTTCTGCGCCTGCTCCATCTGCTCCTGATAGTACGCGGTCAGCTCGGCGATGGTCAGCATCTGCGCCATGTCGCTGCGGATGTAGCCTTCCTTGTCGTTGTAGGTCACGTGATACCAGGTGTACGTGCCGTCGCTTTCGGTGCCCAGCACCAGCAGCAGCGTGTTGATGGGCACGCGGTCCAGCGACGTGCCGGACGCGGACGGCGTGCGGCGCAGGTTCACCTTGTCCTTGATCAGCTTGGCATAGGCGCTGGTGGAATCCGGGCCGACCGGCTCCGGCGTCACCTGCGGCATCGGGGTCGGCGTGGCGAGCTCAGCCTCCAGCTGCGCCAGGTAGTCTGCCGTCTCCTGCTCGCCCATCGGGCGCACGAGGTCGGCGCGGACGTAGCCCCACTGGCCGTTGTACTGCGCGAGATACCACATCATGCCGTCCTCGGCCATCTGCGTCTGGAAGAGGTAGACCACCGTCTCCGCGTTGAGCACCGTCTGCAGGAACGCGTTGGGATCGGGGTTGCCGCGCAGCGGCGTGCCGTCGTTGATCACGCGCGCGTAGATGTCCAGGCGCTGCGGCGCGGGCGTGGCGGTCGGCTCCGGCGTGGCCGTCGGCTCGATGGTCGGCGTCGGCGTGGCGTTGGCCGCCTCCAGCTCGGCCAGATAGGCCGCCTGCTCCTCGTCGGTCATCACGCGGATGGCGTCCGCGCGCGCAAAGCCCCACTGGCTGCCCGCCTGCACGAGCGTCCACATCTCGCCGGCGTCGTTCATCTCGCTGTGCATCGCGTAGACCACGTCGCCCTGCGCGAGCACCGTCTGCAAGAACGAAGCGTCGTTCGTATCGGCGTGCAGCGGCACATTTTCGCCCGTCAGCACGGCGTAGCGGTCGATCTGCTGCGGCGCGGGCGTCGGGGTCGGCGTCGGCTCCGCCGTCGGTTCCGCTGTCGGTTCCGGCGTCATGGTCTCCGCCGAATCGGTCGGCGCGGCGGTCGGTTCCGCCGTCGGCTCTGCGGTCGGCTCCGGCGTGGCTTTGGCCTCCTCCTGCGCCGCCAGATACGCCGCCTGCTCCTCGTCGGTCATCTCGCGCAGCGCGTCCGCATGCATGTAGCCCCACTGGCTGCCCGCCTGCACGAGCGTCCACACCTGGCCCAGCGCGTCCATCTCGCTGTGCACCGCGTAGACCACGTCGTCCTGCGCGAACACCGCCAGCTGGTTCGACGCGTCGTCCGCGGCCTCACGCATCGCGGCGTCCACGCGTATCACCACGGCGTATTTCCTGATCTGCTGCGGCGCGGGTGTCGCCGTCGGATCGGCATCTGGATCGGCGGTCGGTTCAGCCGTCACCTCCGGCGCAGGCGTCTCGGGCACGGGCGTGGCGGTCGGCTCCGGCGTGGGCGTCTCGGGCGCGACCTCCGGGTCGTCCAGCGTGGCGCGGTATGCCGCTTCCTCCTGCACGCCCATCAGCTCGACGAACTCGGCCTTCATGTAGCCTTCGCCGCGGTCCGTGCGCACGTAGCACCATTCGCCCTCCATCTTCATGACCCAGACGACCGTGCCCGCCTCCATGCGATAGTAGAGATCGGCATTGGTGCTCGGGCTCTCGCGCAGCGCCACCTGACGGCCCGTGTTGCGGCCGTAGTGATAGATGTCGCCCTCGGTCAGCGTCTGCGGGGTGTCCGTCACTTCGGGCGTCGGGGTTGCCTCCGTCACCGGGGCGTCGGGATCGGGCGTCGCCTCGTCCTGCGCGCCGCCGTTCTCGTCATCGCTGGGCACCGGCGGAATCACGCTGACGACCGTCTGGATCGCCGCCTCGGCCTCTTCCTTCGTGACCTGCTCGACCTTGGCCGCCTCGATGTAGCCCGTCTCGTCGTTGTTCATGTTGCGGGCCAGGTACCAGCCCTGACCGTTTGCATCGACCTGCACTTCGCTGAGCTCCAGCGGCGAAGGCTCGCGGATCATGGGCACCGCGCCGTCCTGCGGCAGATCGCCGCCGGGCGCCGTGCGCAGCACGATGATCGCGTTGTTCTCCTGGGCCAGCGTCATGGCATACGCCGGGAATTCGCCGATCAGGGCGACGTCCGCCGGGGTCTGCGCGTTCGTTTCCCCGCCGTCCGGCGTCCCCTCCTCGGATGTCTCGACATCCGGCGTGTCAACGTCCGGCGTCTCGATGTCCGGCGTCTCCGGCTCCGCCGAAGCGTTCGCGTCCTCGTTCTTGCTCGCCAGAATGTCCGCCAGCCGCGCCTGCGCGTCCACATCGGAGATGGCCGTGAGCAGGTAGTCGCGCATGTAGCCCTGCATGTTGTCGCGCACGACGGTCACGGGATACCACTTGCCGTCCTCAGACGGCTCGCCGTAGATGACCAGCTCGCCGTTGGCGTATTCGGCCAGCACGGCCGCGTCGGCTTCGGGCTGCTCGCGCAGCCGGTTGATGTCGCTGTTGCCGTTGCTCGTCACCGCGTAGCGCACCGTCTCAGGCTGCTGGGCGGGCTGCTCTTCCTCCTGCGGCTGATTCTCTTCCTGCTTTTCCGCCTCCAGCTGCTGCACGAACGCCGTGTAGGACGCCTCGTCCACCTCGACGACGGCCTCCTGCGGCACGTAGCCGGTCAGGCCGGTGCGGATATCCTGCGCCTGCCACCAGGTGCGGCCCTCGCCGTCCTGCGCGTAGCCGGTCACGGGCAGCACATCGCCCATGCCGACCTGCGCGACGGCCTGCGCGCCGCCCGCCTGATCATACAGCGCCGTGTTCTCCTGCGCCGCCGCGACGTATCCCGGCAGCTCGATCTGCGGCCCGGCGTCCTCCGGCTTCACCGGCTCGTCCTCCGGCTGGCTCTCGTCCTCCACGCGCTGCACGAAGGCGATATACGCCGCCTCGTCCGCCGCCTCCACCGCATCCGCCAGCGCATAGCCGGTGGAGACGGTGCGATAATCCTGCACCTGCCACCACAGGCGGCCCGCGTCGTCCAGCGCGCGGCCCGTCACGACCAGCACGTCGCCCGCGGCGACCTGCATGAGCACGTTCTCCGGCGCCTCATACGGCCCGTTGTACACGTTCAGCGTGACCAGCGGCGAGGTGACGAAGGCCGGCTGTTCGGCGGGCTGCTCCTCGGCAGGCTGCTCCTCGACAGGCTGTTCCTCAACGGGCTGCTCCTCGACGGGCTGCTCTTCAACAGGCTGCTCCTCGACGGGCTGCTCTTCAACAGGCTGCTCCTGCGCGGCGGCCATTTCCTCCTCGACGCGCAGCGCAAACTGCATGAACGTCTCTTCGTCGGTCGCCGCGACCGTGTCCGCCGGGACGTAGCCGACCGCGTCGGTGCGGTACTCCTGCACCTGCCACCACAGGCGGCCCGCACCGTCCGTCTCATGGGCCATCACCGTCAGCACGTCGCCCGCAGCGACCTGCATGAGCACGTTCTCCGGCGACTCATACGGCCCGTTGTACACGTTCAGCGCGACCAACGGCGAGGTGACGAAGGCCGGCTGCTCAACGGGCTGCTCTTCGACGGGCTGTTCCTCGACAGGCTGCTCTTCAACAGGCTGCTCCTCGACGGGCTGCTCTTCAACAGGCTGCTCCTGCGCGGCGGCCATTTCCTCCTCGGCGCGCAGCGCAAACTGCATGAACGTCTCTTCGTCGGTCGCCTCGACCGTGTCCGCCGGGACGTAGCCGACCGCATCGGTGCGGTACTCCTGCACCTGCCACCACAGGCGGCCCGCGCCGTCCGTCTCATGGGCCATCACCGTCAGCACGTCGCCCGCGCCCACCTGCATGAGCACGTTCTCCGGCGACTCATACGGCCCGTAGTACACGTTGATGAATTCCGCCAGCGGCGCGACGTACGCCGTCTGCTCGATGGCCTGCTCTGCCTGCTCGGCAGCAAGGCGCGCGGCCTCCTCCTCGGCGGCAAGGCGCGCGGCCTCCTCCTCGGCGGCAAGGCGCGCAGCTTCCTCGGCGGCAAGGCGCGCGGCTTCCTCAGCAGCAAGGCGCGCAGCCTCCTCCTCGGCGGCGATGCGCGCGGCTTCCTCGGCGGCAAGGCGCGCAGCCTCCTCCTCGGCGGCGATGCGCGCGGCTTCCTCGGCGGCAAGGCGCGCAGCCTCTTCCTCGGCGGCGATGCGCGCGGCTTCCTCGGCGGCAAGGCGCGCCGCCTCCTCCTCGGCGGCGATGCGCGCGGCTTCCTCAGCAGCAAGGCGCGCAGCCTCCTCCTCGGCGGCGATGCGCGCAGCCTCTTCG
>CALVKT010000054.1 GCA_944333055.1 uncultured Clostridia bacterium | reverse complement strand
TCCCAGACAGCACACGGAGGAAGAGATCAAACTCATTCGTGACATGCGCCGCCGGAATCCCAAGCTCGGACTCACCGAATTGTGGTATCGGTTGAAGAAAAGAGGCTATGCCCGCACCGTTGAAAGTCTGTTTCGCTGCATGCGTCGTGAAGGATTGATCAAACCGACGGCGGCCAAGAAAAAACACCAATCCAAACCTTACGAGAAAATGACGCATCCAGGAGAAAGAATTCAGATCGACGTCAAGGTCGTTCCAAGACGTTGTACGGCCATCTATACGTTTGGCACCCATGTTTCCCTGAACAGCCCTGATGCGCAATATGGCGACGGCACAGATCCTGTCCTCAATAAATTCTACAACTTTGACCAGCAGTTCGGTTTGTTTCTGCGCAGGTTTCAGGAAAGCGCATTGGTTGACAACACAGTCCTGATCCTGACAACGGATCACGCCACCTATGCTGACAATGATTTCCGGCACGCGTTTCCAACGTATTCGCGTCCGTGCATCGAGGTGGACAGCATTCCGCTTTACATCTATCACAAGGACATTCAGACAGAGCGTTTGGATGCGCACGGCCGCAATACGCTGGATTTTGCGCCGACCATTCTGGACTATCTGGACATCTCTGCACCCAATTTCTTCCTTGGAACCAGCCTTTTCAGCGCCAACGAACACGAAACTGTCCCGTACAGCACCATCAGCTACCAACCTTCGTTGACGATCAGCACAGCAAACTGCGTGATAGATAACCTCTCCATGGATGAACAGAGCGCTTTTACCCAGCGTCTGATGCAATACATTGCCGCCAAAGGCACGAATACCGCTGATTTCAGCCGTGATCAGATCTTGTCATCGCTGTCGGAAGATTCCGCTACGCTGAGCATCACGCTGATCAGTGAAAACCAGTATTCAAACGTGTGGTTCCCCGTATGGAGCGATGAAAACGGTCAGGACGATCTCATTTTTCATCCCGCTTCCAAGGAGGAGAACGGCCATTGGATGTGCTCCGTCGATCTTGCGTCTCACTGGGGCAGCGGCATCTATCGAATTCACGCCTATGCCGGCATCAATCAGCCCACTTTAATGCTTGCAGCGGCAAACGTGTATGTGCCGGTCGATCCGCAGTCAGCCGACTGAATTACGGTGCAGGCCTGCGCGAAACATGTGCTTTTCTGCTTCAACAGCGTCCGCGCAGATCCCAAAAAGACAGAGAGGCTACAGGAAATTTCCCGTCCTGTAGCCTCGTTCTTTTTTCTTCGGAAAATGCCGACGCCGGAATACCTTCGCGCTCCCTCCTGATGCCTTTTCTTACAGCAGCGTGATCCCCGCCTCCTCAAACACCCGATGCGTGTGCGCGTCCCAGATGGAGGACTGCACCTCGCCGATGTGCGCCTTGCCCAGCAGCAGCATGCACAGGCGGCTCTGGCCGATGCCCCCGCCCATCGTCAGCGGCAGCTCGCCGGCAAGCAGCATGCGGTGGAAGGGCAGCGTCCGGCGGTCGTCGCAGCCCGCCAGCGTCAGCTGGCGATCCAGCGCCTCCGGATCGACGCGGATGCCCATCGAGGTGATCTCCATCGCGCGCGCGAGCGGCGGATGCCAGAAGAACAGGTCGCCGTTGAGCGTCCAGTCGTCGTAGTCCGGCGCGCGGCCGTCGTGCTTCTGCCCGCTCTCCATCTGCCCGCCGATGCCCTGGATGAACACCGTGCCGTGGCGCTGCGTGAAGATGTTCTCCCGCTCGGTGGGCGTCTTGTCCGGGTAGAGGTATTCCAGCTCCTGCGCGGTGATGAACGTCACGTTGCGCTCCAGCAGCGGCGTGTCGCACAGCTGCGGATACATGCCGCGCACGGCCAGCTGCGTGTCGCAGATGCTGTTGACAATGCTGCGCACGCACTCGTGCAGCGTGTAGCGGCAGCGCGCCTCCTGCGTGATGACCTTCTCCCAGTCCCACTGATCGACGTAGACGGAGTGCAGGTTGTCCAGCTCCTCGTCGCGGCGGATGGCGTTCATGTCCGTGTAGATGCCCTGCCCCGGCTCCACCTCGTAGCGGTAGAGCGCCATGCGCTTCCACTTGGCCAGCGAGTGCACGACCTCCGCCTGCGCCTGCGCGTGCGGGATGTCGAACTGCACCGGGCGTTCCACGCCGTTGAGGTTGTCGTTGAGGCCGGAGCCCGGCTCCACGAACAGCGGCGCGGACACGCGCTCCAGATGCAGCGCATGGGAAAGCGAATCCTGAAACACGCGCTTGATCAGGCTGATGGCGCGCTGCGTCTGATAGAGCGTCAGGTGCGGCTTGTAGTCCGCCGGGATATACGAAGAACCCATGATCGGTTTTCTCCTCTCGTCGTCTGATCGGTTTTGTGAAAAAAAGAGATGTCCTTTCGGACATCTTGGCGCCATCGCGCCTTGAAGGCCCCTTGTGCAAAGCGCTGCCATGCGAAGCGTGACTGATTGCCGCGGCGCTTCGCGGCGGCTTGAAGAAACTTATCAGATCCTCGCCGCCACCAGATCGCCCATCTGCGTGCAGCCGACCTGCGTGCAGCCCGCGCTCAGGATATCGCGCGTGCGGTATCCCTCATCGAGCACCTGCGAGACCGCCGCCTCGATCGCCTTCGCCTCCTCTTGCAGGCCGAGGCTGTGGCGCAGCAGCAGCGCGCCGGAGAGGATGGTGCCCAGCGGGTTGGCGATGTCCCGGCCCGCGATGTCCGGCGCGGAGCCGTGGATCGGCTCATACAGCCCGCGCGTGCCCGCGCCCAGGCTGGCGGAGGGCATCATGCCCAGGCTGCCCGCGATGGCCGCGCTCTCGTCGGAGAGGATGTCCCCAAACAGGTTGCCGGTGATCATCACGTCGAACTGGCTCGGGCGCAGGATGAGCTGCATGGCCGCGTTGTCCACGTACATGTACGTGACCTCGACCTCCGGGTACTCCCCGGCGATTCTTTCCACCGTCTCGCGCCACAGGCGGGAGCACTCCAGCACGTTCGCCTTGTCGACGGAGCAGAGCTTCTTGCGGCGCTTCATCGCCATCTCAAAGCCGATGCGCGCCAGGCGCTCGACCTCCATCTCACTGTAGGCCATCTCGTCGGTGGCGGCCTTGCGGTCTTCGCTGCGCCAGCGCCTGCCGAAGTAGATGTCGCCGGTCAGCTCGCGCAGGATCATGATGTCGATCGGCTTCTCGATGATGTCCCTGCGCAGCGGACACGCGCCCGCCAGCTGCGGGTGGATGGTGCACGGGCGCAGGTTGGCAAACACCTGCATGCCCTTGCGCAGCGCCAGCAATCCCTTCTCCGGGCGGCGGGCCGCTTCCACGCCGTCCCATTTCGGGCCGCCGACGCTGCCCATGAGCACGGCGTCCGCCGCGTTGCACTTGGCAAGCGTTTCGTCGGTCAGCGGCACGCCGAAGGCGTCGATGGACGCGCCGCCGAGCGCGCACGCCTCAAACGTGAACGCGTGGGCGTACTTCTCTGCCACCCTTTGGAGCACCTTCACCGCCTGCGCGGTGATCTCCGGGCCGATGTAATCGCCCGGCAGCGTCACGATATGCGCCCGCTTCACGCCTGCACCTTCTTCCTGACGAAGTTGGCGATGCCGCCGCAGCCGATGATCTCCTGAATGAACGGCGGGAACGGCGCGGCGGTGAACGTCTCGCCCGTGGTCACGTCGGTGATCGTACCGCTGTCCAGATCCGCTTCGACCTCGTCGCCGTCGCGGATGGCGGCGGCTGCCGCCGGGCACTCGACGATGGGCAGGCCGATGTCGATGGCGTTGCGGTAGAAGATGCGCGCAAAGCTGTCGGCGATGACCAGCTCGATGCCGCTGGCCTTGATGGCGATGGGCGCGTGCTCGCGCGAGGAGCCGCAGCCGAAATTCCGGCCCGCGACGATGATGCGGCGCGTCCGGCTCTTCGCCTTGAAATCGGCGTCGATGTCCTCCATGCAGTGGGAAGCCAGCTCCGCGTGGTCGGTCGTGTTCAGGTAGCGGGCGGGGATGATGACGTCGGTATCGACGTGATCGCCGTACTTGATGACGGTGGACTGTGCTTTCATATCAGATGACCTCCTCAGGCGTGGCCACGCGGCCCATGATCGCGGACGCGGCGGCGACCGCCGGGCTCGCCAGGATGACTTCGCTGCCGGTGTGGCCCATGCGGCCCACAAAGTTGCGGTTCGTGGTGGATACCGCGCGCTCGCCGTCGGCGAGCACGCCGCAGTGGCCGCCCAGGCACGGGCCGCAGGTGGGCATGGTGAAGATCGCGCCCGCGTCGATGAAGATGTCCACAAGGCCCTCCTCCACGCAGGTCCTGACCACCTGCTGCGTGCCGGGGATGACGATGCAGCGCAGATACGGCGCGACCTTGTGCCCCTTCAAAATCTGCGCAGCCACGCGCATGTCCGCCATGCGGCCGTTCGTGCAGCTGCCGATGACGACCTGATCGATGGCCAGATCGGTGCAGTCGCGCGCGCGCCTGGTGTTCTCCGGCAAGTGCGGGAGCGAGACGGTCATGTCCAGCCGATCCAGATCGATCTCCACGACCCTGGCGTACTCGGCGTCCTCGTCGGGCTCAAACGCCGTATACGGACGGCTGACGCGCTCCGCCAGATACGCCCTGCACACCTCGTCCACCGGGAAGATGCCGTTCTTCGCGCCGGCCTCGATGGCCATGTTGGCGATCGTCAGGCGGCCGTCCATGTCGATCTCCCTGACGCCCTCGCCGGTGAATTCGAGCGACTGATACAGCGCGCCGTCCACGCCGATCTCGCCGATCAGGTGGAGGATGACGTCCTTGCCGGAGACCCAGGGCTTCATCTTGCCCTTGAGCACAACCTTGACCGCCTCAGGCACCTTGAACCAGCACTCGCCGGTCGCCATGCCCACGGCCATATCCGTGGAGCCCACGCCCGTGGAGAACGCGCCGACCGCGCCGTATGTGCAGGTGTGGCTGTCCGCGCCGATGATGACCTCGCCCGGGGCGACGATGCCCTGCTCCGGCAGCAGCGCATGCTCGATGCCCACGCGGCCGACCTCGTAATAGTGCACGATCTGCTGGTCCCTGGCGAAGTCGCGCATCTGCTTGGCCATCGTCGCGGACTTGATGTCCTTGTTGGGCACAAAGTGGTCGGGAATCAGCGCGATCTTCGCGGGATCGAACACGCGCGTCGCGCCCATCTTCTTGAACTCGTTGATGGCCACCGGCGCGGTGATGTCGTTGCCCAGCACCAAATCGAGCTTGCACATGAGCAGCTCGCCCGCCCGGCAGCTTTCCACGCCCGCGGCGCGCGCAAGGATCTTTTGCGTCATCGTCATACCCATCCGTCATGTCCTCCTTTGATCAATTTTAAAGAATAAAAACGCCCCGCACACCTGCTCTTCGCAGGGGCGAGGCGTCATCCTTTCAGCCACACGGTACCACCCTGATTCGGTCTTTCGCGCGCGGCGAAACACCCTCTTCTGCCTTAACGCGGCGGCATACGTCCCGCGCTCCTCGCGCGGGCGGCTCCGGAGTGAGTTATCCCGCTTGCTGCCGCCGGCTCGCACCGCACGCCGGCTCTCTTGAGGTCAGGCAAAGCGTCTTGGTTCCTTCATGGCCTTTTGTTGTAAAAGCGATGCACGATTGCCTCTTATTGTACCGGCGCGTTGCCGGATTGTCAAGCCATAAATGCAGTTCAACTCACTGCGGAGGCGATTGAGTTTTACTCAATCGGAAAGTCGTAGTACACATCCCCCGCGCCGGGCAGCGTGTAATGCCACCACTCCCGGCTGTACGCGGCAAAGCCCGCGGCCTCCATGCCCGTGCGCAGCAGGCGGCGGTTGGCGCGCTGGGCATCGGTGAGGCCTGCGTAATCGTGCGCGGAGACGGGCGAGAACCCGTCAAACACGCCGCCCATGCAAAGCGGCGCGCCCTGCGCGGTGAGCGTCAGATCGACCGACATCCCGCGCGAGTGGCCGGAGCGCGCGGCGATGTAGCCGCGGGAGAAGAGTTCGGCCTTGTCAAGCGCCGGGTAGAATGCAGCCTTCATCTTCGTGTCGCGTTCATCCTTCGCCCAGCGCACGAAGTGATCGACGGCGCGCTGCGGGCGGTAGGCGTCGTAGACGAGCAGGCCGTACCCCTGCGCGGCGAACGCCCGCGCCGCATCCCGCAGCGCGAGCGCGGCCTCGCGGCGCAGCACCGCGCGCGGGGCGAGATAGCCGTCCGCCGGGCAGCCCATGAAGTTGTGACATCCCGCGTAGCGGATGTCCTCGATGATGTCGGGGATGACGTCGCGGACGTAGACGAATCCTTCAGGAAGCATGGTCAGGTTTCTCCTTGTTTGATGGGGTCGGACCGGCTGCCGGAGGCGGGAACCGTCGGGCCGCGCCGGTTGCAGCAAAGGTTTTCCACACGCATGCGTATATTCACGCCCCCTGCGTCATACGATGTATCAAAGCAAGGGGGTATCGCCATGACATACAATGGGAAAATGACCTGCGCGGCTATGCTGTTGGCCGTGTGCCTGCTCTGCGGTGTGCCGGGCGCTCAGGCCGAATCACTCACCTGTATCGTGAAGCAGGGACAGTACGTCAACGTCCGCCATCAGGCGTCGTCCTCGGCGGCGACATGGGGCATCCTGCACACGGGCGACGTCATCGACGCCGATCCGGACGAGGTCGTCAACGGCTTTTTCAAGACCACCTATCGGGACAAGACGGCCTATGTCTCCGTCAAGTATTTCGAGATCGCCGTCGGCGCCGATTATCACGTGGACGCCAACGGCCGCGTGCGCCTGCGCACAGCGCCTGGCGGCAGCGCGTCGGGCTTCATCCAGCCCGGCACGCGCGTGCACGTGATGGCGTGGCGCTACGCTCACGACGGCAGCAAGTGGGCCCGCTGTGCGGGCGGCCAGTACATCTCCGCCGATTGCCTGCGCCCGGCGCAATAAGAAGGCCCTCCATGCATCCCCGCAGATGCGCACACGATGCGCTGTGACGCGCGGCATGGCGCCGCGCGTCCTTTTTCTGCCCTTCGTCGTATGACGGCATTCGGGTTTACCGGATGCCCTTCTCAATCCACGCCGCCCAGACGTCCGGGCAGTAGCCCACGGTGGCCTGCCGCCCGTTGCGCACGATGGGCAGCCGCAGCAGCTGCGGCTTTTCCAGCAGGCCGGAAAGGATCGTCTCCCGGCTCTGCGTGTAGGCGATGACGCTCTCGCGAAACGCCTTGCTCTCCCGGTCGGCGAGCTGCTCGACGCCCACCGCCGCCGCCACGCTCTCCAGCTCGCGCTTGCCGATGCCGTACTTGAGCACGTCCACCCGCTGATAGGCGATGCGCCGCTCCTTGAAGAAGCGCTCGGCCTTCTGCGTGTCAAAGCCCTTTCCGGCGTAGATTTGCAGGCCCATATGGTCAACCTCCCGGCGATGATGTATAATGAAGACGGATTCATGATAACCCCTGACGGTCCGTCCGTCAAGCAGGAGGAACGACATGGCGAAGAAAATTGCGCTCGTGACGGGCGCGTCCGGCGGCATCGGCGCGAGCTGCGCGCGCGAGCTGGCCCGCCGCGGATACACCGTGCTGCTGCACGCGCACCGCGGCATGCAATCGGCGCAGGCGCTGGAGGCGGAGCTGTGCGCGCAGGGCCTGGACGCGCACGCGCTGTGCTGCGATCTGGCCGACAGCCGCGCCGTGCAGGCGATGGCAGACGGCGTGCTCGCGCTGTATCACCGCGTGGATGCGCTGGCGCTGTGCGCGGGCGTCTCGCACACGGGATTGCTCACCGACATGACGGACGAACAGTGGCATCGCGTGCTGGATGTCAATCTCTCCGGCGCGTTCTACGCGATCCGCGCGTTTGCGCCGGGCATGGTCACCAGGCGGGAAGGCGCGATCGTCACGATCTCCAGCATCTGGGGGCGCAGCGGCGCGTCCTGCGAGGCGGCGTATTCCGCCAGCAAGGCGGGCCTCATCGCGCTGACGCAGGCGCTCGCCAAGGAGCTGGGCCCCAGCGGCGTGCGCGTCAACTGCGTCGCGCCCGGCGTCATCGACACGCGCATGATGATGGCGCACAGCGAGGAGACACGACGCCAGCTCGCCGGGGAGACGCCGCTTGGGCGGCTGGGCACCGGCGAGGATGTCGCCCGCGCCGTGGCCTTTCTGCTCTCGCCCGATGCGTCGTTCATCACCGGTCAGACGCTCACGGTGGACGGCGGCTTTCTGTGAAATTATTTTGCGCGCACATCCGGCGTTTTTGCGCGGAAAATGACGGAATTGCGCCAGTTATTCGGATGAATTGTGTTGGATTGTGCACAGCGACCACAGGATATTGTGGATAATCCTCCCCCGCTCAGCAGGATGCCTGTGGATAAAATTCATTTTTACACAGCGGCTGCGCGCCGAAAAAGCCTTGAAAACAAGGCTTTTTTTTGATATGATAGGAACGCTATCGAAAAAGTTATCCACAGAACAGGGGATATTTTCCACATCCTGTGGAAACGCGTGTGGATATCCACAGCTTTTCCACAGGTTTATCCTGAGGATATGTGAATAAAAGAAGGCACACAGGATGTCAGAGACGGAGGAAAACCGTATGGATCATGTCGAAATCTGGGACAAGGCGAAGGCGCTGCTGCGCGAGGAGCTGGCCAATGTCTCCTATACCACCTGGATCGACCAGCCGCTCAAGCCCGTGTACGTGGTGGACGACAAGCTGGCGCTGGAGGTCATCAGCGAGTTCACGGAGAAGACCATCCGCGCGCGCTATCTGTCCATGATCACCGAGGCGGTATCGCAGGTGGCCGGGCGGGAGATGACGTTGGAGCTGATGAGCGTCAAGGAGCGCATCGCCTGGCAGGAGAGCCAGAAAAAGGAAGAGCAAAAGCCCATGCAGGGCGTCAACACGTTCAACCCGAAGTCCACGTTCGACACGTTCGTCGTCGGTTCGTCCAATCGGTTTGCGCACGCGGCGTCGCTGGCGGTGGCGGAAGCGCCGGGCATGGCGTATAACCCGCTGTTCCTCTACGGCGGCGTGGGCCTTGGCAAGACGCACCTGATGCACGCCATCGGCCACTTCATTCAGGATCACTTCCCGAACATGCGCATGCTCTACCTGCCCAGCGAGACGTTCACCAACGAGCTGGTCGCCGCCATCAAGAACAACAAGAACGTGGAGTTCCGCAACCGCTTCCGCAACGTGGACGTGCTCATGCTCGACGACATCCAGTTCATCGCCGGGCGCGATTCCACGCAGGAGGAGTTCTTCCACACGTTCAACGCGCTGCACTCCGCGGGCAAGCAGATCATCATCTCCTCCGATAAGCCGCCCAGGGAGATCGCGCGCCTGGAAGAGCGCCTGCGCTCCCGCTTTGAGTGGGGCCTGATCGCGGACATCCAGAAGCCCGATCTGGACACGCGCATCGCCATCCTGCGCAAGAAGGCCGAAAACGAGGGCATCGAGATCAGCGACGAGATGCTCGAAATGATCGCCCAGCGCGTGGAGAGCAACATCCGCGAGCTGGAGGGCTCGCTCATCCGCGTCAACGCCTACGCCCGGCTCAACAACTGCGAGATCAGCGAGGAGGTCATCGCCCACGCGCTGCACGACATCGCCGTCGTGCGCGATCCCAAGCGCATCACGCCGGATCTGATCATCGACTGCGTGGCCGATTACTACGGCCTGTCGGGCGCGCTGCTGCGCGGCAGCTCCCGCAAGAAGGAAATCGCGCTGGCGCGCCACGTGGCGGTGTATCTCACGCGCGAGATGACCGGCCTCTCGCTGCCGCGCATCGGCGACGCGTTTGGCCGCGACCATTCCACGATCATCAACTCCTGCGAAAAGGTGAGCAAGATGATCGAGGAGGGCGGCGAGATGAAGGCCGCCGTCGCCGACCTCAAGAAGATGGTGACGGAGAAGTAATGCTGGTTCTTGATGAAAACGGCTCATCAGAACCGCAATGGTCGCTGCGGTTCCCGCCGCTTACGCCGTGATCATAGAAGACGTGCCGCCCTGAAACCGGGATTTCATCCCTCAGACGCCCTTCTTCGCTTCGCGCTGTATTTGACCTTTTTATCGGAAATCCGTATACATCCGCTTCGGATCGTTCCCTTTGGAACGGTCCGTTTTTTTTGCGCCGCGCGCGGCGCGCAAATTCATGCTGATCAAAATGCCGCATGCTGGTCACACTACGGACAATAACGAGAAAGGATCGGATGCAGCATGTCTCAGGAAATGCAGACCCGGCCGTTCGGCTGGAAGGACAAGGTCGGCTATCTCTTCGGCGATTTCGGCAACGACTTCACGTTTATCCTCTCCACGATGATCCTCATGAAGTTCTACACGGACGTCATGGGCGTCTCGGCGGGCGTGGTCGGCACGATCATGATGGTCGCGCGCTTCGTGGACGCGTTCACGGATGTGACCATGGGCCGCCTGTGCGACCGCAGCCGGGTGATACCGGGCGTGGGCAAATTCAAGCCGTGGCTGCGGCGCATGTGCGTGCCGGTGGCGGTCGCCTCCTTTTTCATGTACCAGAGCGCCCTTGCCGACTGGCCTTACGGCGCGAAGGTCGCGTATCTGGCGGTGACGTACATCCTCTGGGGCTCGATCTTCTACACGGCGGTCAACATCCCCTACGGCTCCATGGCCTCCACGATCTCCGCCGAGCCGGACGACCGGCAGAGCCTGTCGACCTTCCGCTCGGTGGGCGCGACGCTGGCCGGGCTGTTCGTGGGCGTGCTGCTGCCCATGATCGCCTATACGAAGGTGGACGGCGCGGAGGTGCTCGTGGGCTCGCGCGTGACGCTGGCGGCGGGCATCTTCTCGCTGCTGTCCATCGTCTGCTATCTGCTGTGCTATGCGCTGACGACCGAGCGCGTCGTGCAGCAGCCGCGCACGGACGCGCCGCGCACCTCCACGCTCTCCATGCTGCGCGCCGCCGTAAAAAACCGCGCGCTCATCTCGATCATCGCGGCGTCCATCCTCGTGCTGCTCTCGCAGCTGACCATGCAGAACATGAGCGGCTACATCTTCCCGGACTATTACAACAACGCGGGCGCGCAGTCCGTCTCCACCGTGGCGATGACGGCGGACATGCTGCTGGCGGCGGCGGTGGCCAAGCCGCTCTCCGCGCGCTTTGGCAAGGCGGAGGTCAGCGTGGTGTCCAGCGTATTGGCGTGCGCCACGAGCGTGCTCCTCTATTTTCTGCGCCCCCAAAGCGTCTGGGCGTTCATCGGCCTTCAGACGCTGGAATGGCTTGGGTTGGGCATGTTCACCATGGTCTCCTGGGCGCTGATCACCGACGTCATCGACCATGCGGAGCTGCAAACCGGCGTGCGCGAGGACGGCTCCGTGTACGCGCTGTATTCCTTTGCGCGCAAGCTGGGCCAGGCGGCCTCCGCCGGGCTGACCGGCTGGCTGCTCACGGCCATCGGCTACGTCTCCGGCGCGGACGGCGGGCAGACGCCGCAGGTGCTCGACGGCATATTCGCCATCACCACGCTCGTGCCGGCGCTGGGTTTTGCGCTGCTGGCGCTGGTGCTGGGGCTGTGGTATCCGCTGCACAAGCGGCAGGTGGCGGAAAATGTCGCCCGGCTCCGGGAAAAGCGGGAAAGAGAATCCACTGACTGATCCCCGGAAGAGGAAGGAATTGACGGTGTGCGCATCGAAATGCTGCGCATCAGGGATAGCTTTGGAGCAAACCAAGATGGAGGAACGACCATGAGACAAATCGCAAACATCAACCGAAAGTGGGCTTTCACCATGGCGAAGGATGCGGCGGTGGACGCCATGCCGTCCCCGGCCTACTATGTGAACCTGCCGCACACGTGGAACGCCATCGACGGGCAGGACGGCGGCGGGGACTTCTACCGCGGCGCGTGCACCTATGTGAAGACCCTCTCTGCCGAGGAGCTGCCGGAGGGCGAGCGGCTCTACCTGGAGATTCAGGGCGCGAACGCCTCCGCGGACGTCTACGTCGGCGGAAGCCATCTGGCGCACCACGATGGCGGCTATGCGACGTGGCGCGTGGACATCACCGAAAGCGTCAACCGCACCGGCGACACGCTGCTCGCCGTTCGCGTGGACAACGCGCCCAGCGAGACGGTCTACCCACAGATGGCGGACTTCACGTTCTACGGCGGCCTGTATCGCGATGTGAACCTGATCGGCGTGCCGCAGGCGCACTTTGACCTCGATTACCACGGCGGATCGGGCGTGAAGGTGACGCCTGAGGTGACGGGCGCCAGCGCACGCGTACACGTGCAGGCGTTCATCGCCGGCCGCCTTCCAGGACAGACGCTGCGCTTCACCATCCGCGATCAGGCGGGAGCCGTCGTGGCGCAGGCGCAGGGCGAATCGAGCGAGGCGGAGATGACGATCGAGCGCGTGCGCCTGTGGCACGGCCGCCGCGATCCCCACCTCTACACGATGACCGCCGAGCTGCTGGAGGGCGGCGAGGCGATCGACGCGGTCCGCGTGCGCTTTGGCTGCCGCACGTTCGCCATCGACGCGCAGCAGGGCTTCATCCTCAACGGCGAGCGCTATCCGCTGCGCGGCGTCTCCCGCCATCAGGACCGCTGGGGCGTGGGCAACGCGCTGCTGCCGGAGCATCACGAGCAGGATATGGCGCTCATCGCCGAAATGGGCGCCAACACGATCCGCCTGGCGCACTATCAGCACGATCAGCGGTTTTACGACCTGTGCGACGCCTACGGCATGGTCGTCTGGGCGGAGATCCCCTACATCTCCTGCCATATGCCGGGCGGCCGGGAGAACACGATCAGCCAGATGAAGGAACTCATCGTGCAGAACTACCACCATCCGTCCATCGTCGTCTGGGGCCTGTCCAACGAGATCACCATGACCGCCGGCGACGAGGCGTCGATGATCGAAAACCACCGCGCGCTCAACGACCTGTGCCACGAGATGGACAAGACCCGCCTGACCACCGTGGCCGCCGTGTCCATGTGCGACATCCACGCCGAATACCTGCGCATCCCGGACGTCGTCTCCTACAACCACTACTTCGGCTGGTACGGCGGGGACACGAGCATGAACGGCCCGTGGCTGGACAACTTCCACCGCGAGCTGCCAAACGTGCCCATCGGCGTCTCGGAGTACGGCTGTGAGGCGCTCAACTGGCACACGTCCGAGCCGATGCAGGGCGATTACACCGAGGAGTATCAGGCGTACTACCACGAGGAATTGATCAAGCAGCTCTACACGCGGCCCTACCTGTGGGCGACGCACGTGTGGAACATGTTCGACTTCGGCGCGGACAACCGCGCGGAGGGCGGCGAGAACGGCCAGAACCACAAGGGCCTCGTCACGTTTGACCGCGCGTACAAGAAGGACGCGTTCTACGCCTACAAGGCGTGGCTCTCCGACGAGCCGTTCGTGCACATCTGCGGCAAGCGCTACGTCGATCGCGTGGAGGACGCGACGCGCGTGACCGTCTACAGCAACCAGCCGGAGGTGGAGCTCTTCGCCGACGGGCGAAGCCTGGGCAAGCGGACGGCGGCGGACCACTTCTTCCGCTTCGAGGTGCCCAACGAGGGCGAGACGCACCTGACCGCCGTGGCGGGCGCGTGCCGCGACGAGAGCGTCATCCGCAAGGTGGAGACGTTCAACGAGGCGTACAGGCTCCGGGAAAAGGGCGCCGTGCTCAACTGGTTCGACGTGACCGCGCCCAAGGGCTATTTCTCGCTCAACGACAAGCTGGGCGACATCCTGCGCTCGCCGGAGGGCCGCGCCTGCATCGAGTCCTCGCTGCTCGATCCGCTGCAGAGCGGCAGCGCCAAGAGCAGTGAATTGCAGATGAACGACGCGATGATGCAGATGATGAACGGCTTCACCGTGCTGCGCATGACCACGGTGCTGGGCATGATGCACGTGCAGTTCACCAAGGAAGAGCTGCTCGCGCTCAACGCGAAGCTCAACCGGATCAAAAAGCCGTGACGGGAAAAGTGCGCCGGGACAGCGGGTTCCGGCGCCCTTCCTTCCGGCATGAAAAACCCTCCGCATGACGGCCGTCATGCGGAGGGTTTCGTCGTATTCACGCGATGGGCACGCGGCTTTTTCTCACATACGCCTTGCCGCGGATCGTCACACACCCAGCAGCCGCACGCGCTTCATGCCGGGGATGGCGCGCACCTTTTCGCACAGCGAGTCCTGCGCGCGGGCGTGGATCTCGTCCATGTCCACCACGGAGACGGCCATCGCGCCGCGCGAGCGGTTGACCAGATCGGAGATGTTCAGCCCGAAGCCGGCGACGGCGGCGGTGATCGACCCCAGCACGTTGGGCACGTTTTCGTGGATGCACAGCAGGCGCGGCTTGTTCACCGGCGCCACGTCGATGGCCGGCAGGTTCACGCTGTTGCGGATGATGCCGCTCTCCAGATAGTCGCGAATCTGCGCGGCAGCCATCACGGCGCAGTTCTCCTCGCTCTCCGGCGTGGAGGCGCCCAGGTGCGGGATGGCGATGACGCCCGGCAGGCCGATGAGCGCGTCGTTGGGGAAGTCGGTGACGTAGCAGGCCACGCGGCCGTCGCCCAGCGCGGCGATGATCGCCGCATCGTCCACCAGGCCGCCGCGGGCGAAGTTCATGATGCGCACGCCCTTGCGGCACAGCGACAGGCTGCGCTCGCCGATCATGGCGCGCGTGTTGTCATTGAGCGGCACGTGCAGCGTGATGAAGTCGCAGGCGGAAAAGAGCGCGTCCAGCGAGTTTTCGCGGCGCACCTGGCGCGAGAGCTTCCAGGCGTGCTCCACGGAGATCGTCGGGTCGTAGCCCACGACGTGCATGCCCAGGTGCACGGCGGCGTTGGCCACCAGCAAGCCGATGGCGCCCAGGCCCACGACGCCCAGCGTCTTGCCGCGCAGCTCCGGGCCGACGAACTGTTTCTTGCCCTTTTCCACGGCCTTTTCCACGCCGTCGCCCTGCCCCTTGAGCGTGCGCGCCCACTGGATGCCGCCGGCAATGTCGCGGCAGGAGAGCAGCATGGCGCACAGCACCATCTCGGCCACGGCGTTGGCGTTCGCGCCCGGCGTGTTGAACACGCAGATGCCCTGCTCGCTGCACGCGTCCACGGGGATGTTGTTGTAGCCCGCGCCGGCGCGCGCGATGCACAGCACGCTGTCCTCGATGGGCGCGTCGTGCAGCGAGGCGGAGCGCACCAGCACGGCGTGCGGATGCGCGGCGTCGGCGGCAACCTTGTAGCGCGCGTCGAGCTGCGTGTAGATCGCCGGGGAAATCGCGTTCATCGTTTTGATCCGGTATTCCATGGATGCGTCCTCCTTTCGCCTCAACGGTCGTGTGCCTCAAAGTCCTGCATGAACGCCACCAGCGCCTTGACGCCCTCCATGGGCATGGCGTTGTAGATGCTCGCGCGCATGCCGCCGACGGTGCGGTGGCCCTTGAGGTTCACCAGCCCTTTGGCGGCGGCGGCCTTGACGAACGCGGCGTCCTTGTCCGCGTCGCCGGTGACGAACGTCACGTTCATGCGGCTGCGGTACTGCGGCGCAGCGGTGCCATGAAAGAGCTTGCTCTCGTCGAGGCAGTCGTAGAGCAGCTTCGCCTTCTCGATGTTGACCTTCTCGATGGCCGCCACGCCGCCCTGCGCCTTGATCCATTCAAAGGTCAGGCCCGCGACGTAGATGCCAAAGCAGTTGGGCGTGTTGAGCATGCTGTCCGCGTCGGCCATCTTCTTGAAACTCATGACCTTCGGCGTGATGGGCAGCTCATGGCCCAGCAGATCCTCGCGCACGACCAGGATGACGACGCCCGCCGGGCCCACGTTCTTCTGCGCCCCGGCGTAGATGACGCCGAATTTGGACACGTCGTAGACCTCGGAGAGGATGTTCGAGGACATATCGGCCACCAGCGGCACGTCGCCGGTCTCCGGCAGACGGTCGTAGCGGGTGCCGTAGATGGTGTTGTTTGTGGTGATGTGGACGTACCTGGCGTCCGGGGAGAGCGTGTAGGCGGGGATATACGCGTAATTGTCCGCGCGGGAGGAGCCCGCCACGTTCACCTCGCCGTACTTCTGCGCTTCCAGCAGCGCGTTGTGCGCGAAGTTGCCGGAGTCGATGTAGTCGGCCTTGCCGCCCTGCATCAGATTCAGCGCCACGGCGGCGAACATGGCCGTCGCGCCGCCCTGCAAAAACATCACCTTGTAGCCCTCCGGCACGCCCATCACGTCCTTGAAATCGGCGACGGCCTTGTCGAAGATCTCCAGATACATCTTCGATCGGTGACTCATCTCCATGACGGACATGCCCGTACTGCCGTAACACAGCAAATCCTTTTGCACCTTCTCGATCACTTCGGTCGCGAGCATGGACGGGCCGGGCGCGAAATTGAAGACACGGTTCATTGAAACAGGCCTCCTTACGATGTCCCTCAAAAAATGCAGGAATGGAATTCCAAAACGCCATTTTGAGGGTATATTTTCCTTATCTTACCATAAAAACAGAAGGATTTCAACGGCGATTCGGAAAATTATGTGTTTTTTTTGTCAACATACGCCCGACAGGGCAAAGAAATACGCCCGACAGGGCAAAGAAATGCCTCTTGACGGCCGCGCGCGGGGCATGGTATGATCAGCGTGTGCCGGGAGCGGCGTGTTCCGCCCTGCCGGTCAAAGCGGTATGACTGACGGAAGTGGACCGCACCACAGGAAGTACCGCGGCGCGCGAGCGCTTGAATGCCGACCGTCTGGGCGCACTGATCAAATCGGTGCGCCCTTTTTGCATGGGCGCACGGACAAGGAGGAGAACTATGGCGTATTTGAGCGACATCGAGATTGCGCAGGCCTGTCAGATGAAGGACATCCGCGAGATCGCGAAGGCGGCGGGCGTGCAGGAGGACGATCTGGAGCTGTACGGCCGCTACAAGGCGAAGGTGAACCCCCGCGCGCTGCATGGCGAGGGCGGCCGGGACGGCAAGCTGGTGCTGGTGACGGCGATCACGCCGACGCCGGCGGGCGAGGGCAAGACGACCACCTCCGTGGGCCTGGCCGACGGGCTGCGCCGGATGGGCAAGCGCGCGGTGCTCGCGCTGCGCGAGCCGAGCCTGGGGCCGGTCTTCGGCGTGAAGGGCGGCGCGGCGGGCGGCGGCTACGCGCAGGTCGTCCCGATGGAGGACATCAACCTGCACTTCACCGGCGACTTTCACGCCATCGGCGCGGCGAACAACCTGCTGGCCGCGATGCTCGACAACCACATTCAGCAGGGCAATGCGCTGGGCATCGACGTCAAGAAGATCACCTGGAAGCGCTGCGTGGACATGAACGACCGCCAGCTCCGCAACATCGTGGACGGCCTGGGCGGCCGGATGCAGGGCGTGCCGCGCGAGGACGGCTTTGACATCACGGTCGCCAGCGAGGTGATGGCGGTGTTCTGCCTGGCCACGAGCGTCGCCGACCTCAAGGCGCGCCTCTCGCGCATCATCGTGGGCTACACTTACGACGACAAGCCGGTGACGGCGGGCGACCTCAAGGCCGCCGGCGCGATGACCGCGCTGCTCAAGGACGCGATCAAGCCGAACCTCGTGCAGACGCTGGAGGGCACGCCCGCGTTCATCCACGGCGGGCCGTTTGCCAACATCGCCCACGGCTGCAACTCGATCATGGCCACGCGCATGGCGATGCGCCTGGGCGAATACTGCGTGACGGAGGCGGGCTTCGGCGCGGATCTGGGCGCGGAGAAATTTCTCGACATCAAGTGCCGCATGGCCGGGCTGACGCCGTCGGCGGTCGTGGTGGTGGCGACTGTGCGCGCGCTCAAGCATCACGGCGGCGCGGCGAAGGCGGAGCTGGGCACGGAGAACCTCGCCGCGCTGGAGCGCGGGCTGCCCAACCTGCTGCGCCACGTGCGCACGATCAGGGAGACGTTCGGCCTGCCGTGCGTGGTGGCGGTCAACCGGTTCCCGACGGACACGCAGGCGGAGCTGGCGCTGGTAGAGGAGAAGTGCCGCGCGCTGGGCGTGAACGTGGCGCTCTCCGAGGTCTGGGGCAAGGGCGGCGAAGGCGGCATGGCGCTGGCCGGCGAGGTCATCCGCCTGTGCGAGACGGCCGAAAACCACTTCCGCCACGCCTACGAGCTGGAGACGGGCATCGAGCAGAAGCTCGACGCGATCGTCAAAAACGTGTACGGCGGCGCGGGCGTGACGCTGACGCCGGGCGCGAAGAAGCAGGCGCAGCAGCTCGCCGGGCTGGGCTTTGGCGATTATCCGATCTGCATGGCCAAGACGCAGTATTCCTTCTCGGACGATCCGAAGCTGCTGGGCGCGCCGGAGGGCTTCACCGTCACCGTGCGCAACCTCAAGGTCTGCGCGGGCGCGGGCTTCATCGTCGCGCTGACGGGCGACATCATGACGATGCCGGGTCTGCCGAAAGTCCCGGCGGCGGAGAAGATCGACGTGACGGACGACGGCCGGATCGTGGGGCTCTTCTGATCACGGCGCTTCGGTGGCACGCCGCAAAGCGAGCAAGGGGCGAAGCCCCTCACCGTGTCCGGGGCGGCAGCCCCAGCGTCTTCAAACCGGCAAAGCGCGGACAGTCCACCACATATACGACGCGACGCCCGGAGGGTCTGCCTTCCGGGCGTCGTGTTTTCGTTTCTTTGATGATGAAGGTGATTTGCGCCCGCTCTCCTTCCTCCCGGTGCAAAGGCGCTGCCGGAAAATTGATACCGATTTCTGATAAAGGTCAAATGCAGCGCGAAGCGAAGAAGGGCGTTTGAGGGATGAAATCCCGGTTTCAGGGCGGCACGTCTTCTATGATCACGGCGTAAGCGGCGGGAACCGCAGCGGAGCGTAACGACCATTGCGGTTCTGATCAGCCGTTTTCATCAAGCGTGAGTATGACGCGCCCGCGCCAGGTTTCGTCGGTCATGACTTGGATGGGCGCTTTGCCGCAAAACTGCGCGCATCGTTTCCTCGCGGCTCCGCACCCCGGCCGCGGGGCGCTACTGCGCGCCGCAGGCGCGCAGATCGCTTTCTGAAATCCTTTTCGTTCGCTGCGCGACGGGGGAACGCCGGGCTGCCGCCCGGACCTGCTTGGGGCGCCGCCCCAAACCCCGGCAGGGGCATGATGCCCCTGCACCCCCACTTCGCTTCGCGGCGGTTTGAAGAAGGTCAGCGCACGGCGTCCAGAGCGAGCTTCGCCGCGCCGTAGATGCCCGCGTCGCTGCCCAATGTCGCCAAAGCGACCTGCGCCTTCTGCTCGGAGAGCACCGCGTACCGCTCATAATGCCTGCGCACGATGTCCGTCAGGAACGTGCCGGCCTTCGACACGCCGCCGCCGATGATGTACACATCCGGATCGAGGATGTGGGTGAGCATCGCCAGCGCCCTGCCCAGATAGCCCATGCACGTATCGACGGCCTCATAGGCCGGCGCGTCGCCGTCCTTCGCCGCGTCGAACACGTCGCGCGCAGTGAAATTCTCCATCGCCCGCAGCGCGCTGGGCGCGTCGCTCGCCGCGAGGATGCGCTGCGCGTGGCGCACCACGCCCGTCGCCGAGGCCGTCTGATCCAGACAGCCGTACTGGCCGCAGTTGCAGGGCACGGTCTCCTGCGGGTTGACGACGATGTGGCCGATCTCCCCGCCCAGCCCCGTGCTGCCGTAGACCATGTGCCCGTCGATGACGATGCCGCCGCCCACGCCCGTGCCCAGCGTCACGAACACGAGGCTTCGCGCGCCCCGGCCGCCGCCCTTCCAGTATTCGCCCATGGCGGCCACGTTCGCATCGTTGCCCGCGAACACCGGCACGCCCTCCAGATGCGCGGACAGGTCGCGCGCGGGGTTGAAATTGCCCCAGCCCAGGTTCACGCAGCGGCGCACGTAGCCGTCCCGGCGCACCGGGCCCGGCACGCCCACGCCTGCGGCGGCGACGCTGCGCGTGTCGCCCGCGTAGCGCACGATCTCCCGCGCGATGTTGGGCATGATCCTGCCGCCGCCTCCGCCGGTGTCCGTCGGGATCTCCCACTTGCACAGGAGCTGCCCGTCGAGGGAAAACGCGCCGAGCTTGGTGGCCGTGCCGCCGATGTCGACGCCGAAGATGTACTTATTCATGTTGCGCCTCCTCTGCGCTGCGGTCCAGATAGAACCTGGCCGCGCCGATCATGCCCGCGTCGTTGCCCAGCATGGCCGCCTCGATGCGCAGGCCCTCGGCAAAGCGCGGCATCACGCCGGCGAGCACGCGCGCGCGAAGCGGCTTGATGAGCAGCGCCTCCTGCGCGCTGACGCCGCCGCCGATGAGCACCATCTGCGGGTTGAAGATGTGCACGAGGCCGGAAATGCCCGCGGCGATGTCCGCAATCCACGCATCGAGCACCGCCTGCATCGCCGCATCGCCCTGCGCGGCGCGCGCAAAGACGATGCGCCCGTTCATCTCCGCCTCGCCCGTGGCCGCCCGCGCGCGGCGCACGAGCGCCGAGGTCGAGGCGTAGCGCTCCAGACAGCCGCGCTTGCCGCAGGCGCAGGGTTCCCCGTCCTGATAGAGCGTGAAGTGGCCCAGCTCCCCGGCGATGCCGCGCGCGCCGCCGAACACCTTTCCGCCCAGCACGATGCCGCCGCCCACGCCCGTGCCCAGCGTGACCATGATCACGTGCGCCATGCCCCGGCCGCGCCCGGCGAAGCACTCGCCCAGCGCCGCGGCGTTCGCGTCGTTGAGCGCGTAGACGGGCACGCGCAGCGCTTTGCGCATGTCGCGCGCGATCTGTGCGCCCTCGTAGCCCGGAATCGTGCCGTTCGTGCCGATGACCGCGCCCGCGCGGTCGTCGATCTGTCCGGTGGCCGACACGCCCACGCCCTCGATCTGCGCGCCCGTGCGCGCCAGAAACGCCTGCGACGCGCGGATGACGGTCGTCATCACCGGCGTGCGGTATTGATCAAAACAGACGCTCTCCTCATGGCGCGCGTGGATGACGCCCGCGCGGTCGACGAGGCCCAGCTTGACGGCGGTGCCGCCGATGTCAACGGCCAGAATCATGCGTGAAAGTCCTTCACGGCGGCCATGAAGCGGCCGGCGATCTCCAGCGGCCGGGTGATCGCGCCGCCCACGACGACCGCCCACGCGCCGATCTCCAGCATCTTTCTGGCCTGTTCGGGCGTGTGCACGCGGCCCTCGGCGATGACGGGACAGGGGAGCGCGGCGACCATGTCCTGCACCAGCGCGTAATTCGGCTCGCCCTTGCAGTCCTTCGTCTGGGGCGTGTAGCCGTTCATCGTGCTGCCCACCAGATCCGCGCCCGCCTCGTAGGCGGCCACGGCCTCCTCCAGCGTCGCGCAGTCGGCCATGATGATGATGTTGGGGTACTTCTCCTTCACCTGACCGAGAAATTGGCCCGGCGTCAGCCCGTCGCCGCGCGGATTGAACGTGCAGTCGATGGAGACGATGTCGGCCATGGCATCCATGCACTCGTCCACCTCGCGCATGGTCATCGTGATGCGGCCCGTGTAGCCGGGGTATTCGCGCTTGATCAGGCCGATGACCGGCAGGCCGGTCTCCTCCTTGATCTCGCGGATGTCGCGCGCGGAGCTGGTGCGGATCATCTTCGCGCCTGCCATCCTGGCCGCGCGCGCCATCAGATACATGACGGACTGATCCTTCATGTACAGGGGTTCGCCGGGCGTCGCCTGACAGGACACGACGATCGTCCCCCGGATCAGATCAAAGAGTTCCTGTTTCGTCATGATTGCCCTCCTGCGTCATGAGTCGTATTCTTCAAAGGAATCGGCCTTGAGATACTTGCCGGAGGAGAAATGCACCTCCATCGCGCGGGCGAAGGCGCGATAATCGTAGGCCTCAAGCGCCTCCACGATGGCCTCGTGCTTGGGGATGGAGCTGGCCAGGTGCGGCGATTTCTTCTCCAGCTCAAAGCCCTCGTCCACCGCCCAGATGGCGTCCATCAGCGAGTCGAGCACGCTGTTGCCCAGCGGGCGGAAGAGCGCCGTGTGAAAGTCGCGGTCCGCGCGGGTGAAGGCGAGGTCGTCGCGCGCGCTCTCGTGCATGCGGCGCACGCAGTCGCGCATCTTCTCCACGTCCGTGCTCTCCAGCGCGTAAAACGCCTGGCGCATGTAGCTCAGCTCCAGCATCCGACGGATACCGAACATCTCGTGCACCGGCTTGTCCTCGCCGGCCACGTTGAAAAACAGCACGTTCTGGAACACGAAGTCCATGCTGAACTCCCTGACCGCCGTGCCCCGCCCCGGACAGGCCTGCACCATGCCCATCAGTTCCATGCTCTTGATCGCCTCGCGCAGCACGTTGCGCGAGACGCCCAGCGTCTGGCACATCTCCATCTCCGTGGGCAGCAGATCGCCGGGCTTCAGGCCGTTGCGGATGATATAGCTGCGAATCTCCCGGAACGTCTGAATGTAGAGTTTGTCCTCTTTTTTGATTGCTCTCATCCTCCACCTCGACACGTTCAACTTTGTATGATATTTGCACATTTATTATAGTCGCCCCCGCCCGGCCTGTCAATCATATTTCCCGACAAGGTCGGCTTTATTTTGGAAACTTTGCGCTACTTTTTTAAAATTTTTCCATAAATGTGTTGACATCTTTACCAGTTTGTAGTACATTTAAGCCAGCAAGCGGCTGCTCGCGCCGCAAAACCCATCAAGAGGAGGATGTATCGCATGAAGAAACTGTTTGCTCTCGTGCTCTGTCTGGCGCTGCTGGTGCCGGCCTTCGCCCTGGCGCAGACCGAGATCACCCTGTGGACGTATCCCATCGGCAACTGGACCGATGCCGAGACCGTGGACGGCATCATCGCCAACTTCAACGAGAAGTTCCCGGACATCAAGGTCAGCGTGCAGTACCTTGACTACACCTCCGGCGACGATCAGGTGACCACCGCCATCGAGGCGGGCACCACCCCGGACATCATCATGGAAGGCCCGGAGCGCCTGGTGGCCAACTGGGGCGCGGCGGGCAAGATGCTGGACCTGAGCGACCTGTGGACCGAGGAATCCAGCGCGGACATCGCGGCGGCGGGCGCGACGCTCAAGGCCACCTGCACCGGCGCGGACGGCAAGCTCTACCTCTATCCGCTGTGCATGACCACGCACTGCATGGTCATCGACCGCGCGGCGTTTGAAAAGGCGGGCGCCCTTCAGTACATCGACGAGGAGAACCGCACCTGGACGACCGAGCAGTTCAGGAGCGCCATGAAGGCGCTGACCGACGCCGGCTATCTCTCCGGCATCGTCTACTGCGGCGGCCAGGGCGGCGACCAGGGCACCCGCGCGCTGGTGTACAACCTCTACGGCGCGCAGTTCGCCAACGCGGAGCACACCGCCTACACCATCGGCAGCGAGGCGGGCATCAAGGGCCTGACGCTGCTCCAGGAGATGGTCAATGAAGGCATCCTGACCGCCGACCCGGGCATCGTCGCGGGCGACGCGATCGCGCTGTTCTGCAACGGCACCACCGCCACCTGCTTCTGCTGGAACGCTTCCTCCGCCGCCTCCAACAAGGCGACCATCGCCGAGGGCATCGAGCCGCTGGCCATGGCCTTCCCCTCCGACGACGGCGTGCCGGTGCTCGACGGCGGCATCTGGGGCTTCGGCCTGTTTGACAACGGCGACGAGGCGAAGGTCGCGGCCGCCAAGGAATTCATCCGCTTCGTCTGCGACGATCCGCAGCAGGGCCCCAAGAGCGTGTATGCCACCGGCTTCTTCCCGGTGCGCGCCTCCTTCGGCGACATCTACACCGGCACCGAGAAGGCGGAATACGCGGACTACGGCGTGTTCATGCCGTACCTGGGCGACATCTATCAGGTCACGCCGGGCTGGGCGGCCCAGCGCACCGAGTGGTGGAACCTGCTCCAGCGCATCTTCGCGGGCGGGGACGTGACCGCTGAGGTCGCCGTGTACACCGAGAACGTGAACGCGAACATCAAGTAAGATCATACATCAACAGCGAGGCCCCGTTCCCCTGTGGGCGGGGCCTCGCCTATGCGAAGGGAGCAAAGCGCATGACCAAAGCTGTCAAGGGTGGTTCGTCCCTGTCCAGAGCGAACCAGCGCAGGGAGAACATCGCGGGCTATCTGTTCATGCTGCCCAGCCTGCTGTTCTTCCTGGGCTTCGTGATCTTCCCGATGGGCATGGGCCTGTTCACCAGCTTCTTCAATTACACGATGACCGACTTCACATTCGTCGGGCTTGACAATTACCGCGAGCTCATCGCCGACCCGATCTTCCAAAAGGCGCTGGTCAACACCGTGGTCATCGTGCTCGTCTCCGTGCCGGTCACCTGCATCTTCTCGCTCTGGGTGGCCGCCGTCATCTATCGCATGCACGACCGGTATACCTCGCTGTTCCGCTGCATCTTCTATCTGCCCGTCGTCACCGGCTCCGTGGCCGTCACCGTCGTGTGGAAGTGGATGTTCAGCCCCTACACCGGCATCCTCAACTACGTCTTCACAAACCTGGGCATCATCAGCCGCAACATCAACTGGCTCGGCTCCGCGGATACGGCGCTCGGCTGCATCATCCTCATCCTGCTGACCACCTCCGTCGGCCAGCCGATCGTGCTCTACGTCTCCGCGCTCTCCAACGTCGACGCCTCCCTCACCGAAGCGGCCGAGGTCGACGGCGCGACGAATCTGCAGGTCTTCTGGAAGATCAAGTGGCCGCAGATCATGCCCACCACGCTGTACATCCTGGTCATCACCACGATCAATTCGTTCCAGTGCTTCGCGCTGATTCAGCTGCTCACGTCGGGCGGCCCGAACAATTCGACGCAGACCATCATGTACTACATCTATTACAACGCATTCAAGCTCAGCCGCTACGGCTACGGCAGCGCGATGGGCATCGTCCTGGCCGCCATCATCGCCGTATTCAGCGCGCTGCAGTTCAAGCTCGCCAAGAGCGACAACGGTTAAGGGGGGAGGATCATCATGAGCGAAACCGTCAAGGCGACTCCCCATCGCTTCAAGAAGCCCCGCTCCGGCAATCAGGACCGCAGCGTCCGCCGCGTCACGGCGTTTCAGGTCATCAGCGTCGTGCTGCTGATCATCCTGGCGCTGCTGTTCACCTTCCCGCTGTATTGGATCATCACCGGCTCCTTCAAGGGGCCGCAGGCCGTCAACGCCCGCATCCCGGTCTGGTTCCCGACGGAGCCGACGCTCCTCAATTACCAGAAGCTCTTTGAAAAGCCCGCGTTTTTGTGGCTGTTCAACACCGTGTTCCTGTGCGCGGCATCCATGGCGTTCACCTGCGTGGCCGCATCCATGGGCGGCTACGCGCTGGCGAAAAAGCGCTTCTTCGGCCGCACGGTCATCTTCTCCATCTTCGTGTGCGCGATGGCGCTGCCCAAGCAGGTCATCCTCATCCCGCTGCTCAAGGAGATGGCGTTCCTGGGCCTGCACAACACGCTCTGGTCGGTCATCCTGCCCACGGTCGGCTGGCCGTTCGGCGTGTTCCTGATGAAGCAGTTCTCCGAGAACATCCCCGGCGAGCTGCTGGAGGCCGCGCGCATCGACGGCGCGGGCGAGGTGCGCACGTTCACGCAGATCGTGCTGCCCATGATCAAGCCGGGCATCGGCGCGCTGGCGATCTTCACGTTCATCACCGCGTGGAACGACTACTTCCTGCAGCTGATCATGCTCAACGACACCAACGTGCTCACCATCTCGTTGGGCATCGCCAAGCTGCAAAGCGAGCTGTCCACCGACTACGGGCTGATCATGGCCGGCGCGTCGCTGGGCTCGATTCCCATCATCACCGTCTTCCTCATGTTCCAGAAGTTCTTCACCCGCGGCATCACCATGGGCGCCGTCAAGGGCTGACCGCCCCCGGCAGCGCGCCCGACAAAGAGAGGAAAGAGAATCATATGAGCAATCTACAGAAGTATCACGGCGTCATTCCCGCCTTCTACGCCTGCTACGACGAGGACGGCCACGTGAGCGCGGCGCGCACGCGCCTTCTCGCGCGCCATCTGGTCGATAAGGGCGTCAAGGGCCTGTACGTGGGCGGCTCCTCCGGCGAGTGCATCTATCTGGAGAAGGAGGAGCGCATGCTGACGCTGGAAGCCGTGATGCAGGAGGTCAAGGGCGAGTGCACGATCATCGCGCACGTCGCCTGCAACAACACGCAGGAGAGCTGCCAGCTCGCCGCGCACGCGGAAAAGCTGGGCGTGGACGCCATCGCCAGCATTCCGCCGATCTACTTCCGCCTGCCGGACTACGCCATCGCGCAGTACTGGAACGACATCTCCGCCGCCGCGCCGGACACCGACTTCATCATCTACAACATCCCGCAGCTGGCGGGCGTGGCGCTGAGCCTCCCGCTGTTTCGCGAGATGCGCAAGAACCCGCGCGTCATCGGCGTCAAGAACTCGTCCATGCCCACGCAGGACATCGAGGGCTTCGTCGCCGCGGGCGGGGAAAACTGCGTCGTGTTCAACGGCCCGGACGAGCAGTTCATCGCCGGGCGCGCCATCGGCGCATGCGGCGGCATCGGCGGCACCTACGCGGCCATGCCGGAGCTCTTCCTCAAGATGGACGAGCTGGTGAAGGCCGGCCGCTTCACGGATGCCCGGCCGATCCAGCACGAGGTCAACGGCATCATCGCCGACCTGTGCGCCTGCCACGGCCACATGTACGCGGTGATCAAGAAGGTGCTCTCGATCAACGAGGGCCTGCATCTGGGCGGCGTGCACAAGCCGATGCCCAACCTGATCGACAGCGACATGCCCAAGGTGGAAGCCGCCGCCGCGCGCATCCGGCGCGCGATCGCCACATTCTGCTGATCCCTGCCCTCCGCCCGGCCCAGGCGCGCCGGACGGAGGGCTTTTTTCCGTTCAGACTTTTGCACACACATGGAAAAAACTTACAAAATTTGATCGGAAGCGCTTGACATCCTGACATGAGAATTTGTATACTAGTGTACAAATCACACCCCTTCTATTCGACGACATGAAAGGAGCGAAACACCATGAAGAAACTGCTGAGCCTGCTTCTGTGCGCGATGCTGGCGCTCGGCGCCTGCGCCGCGCTGGCGGAAACCACGACCCACACCGACGAAGAAGTGCAGGCGATGGTCGCCCGGGAGCTCAAGCTCTCCCGCGAGGTAGCGTTCTATCCGCACGCCTTCGAGGGCGACTTTGAACAGTTCTACGTCACCTTCCACAAGCTCTCCCGCGCCCAGTATGAAAAGGTGGACGGCGCGGCCGAGCCGGGCATCAACGCCTCTCATTATGACATGTGCGTCGAGCTCACGCAAAAGCGCGAGGCGCTCAAGCAGATCGTGGACGACCCCAAGAGCACCGTCTGGGAGATTTGGGGCGAGAACATGGCCGTGGAAGACCCGCTGCCCACGACCGGCTGGGAGATCTCCTATGACAACGAGGGCTTCCGTCCGTTCCTCAATCCCTACATGATCGAGGATCAGAGCGCCGTCAAGGGCAACGTGATCATCATCGCCGGCGGCGGCAGCACCCACCGCAACAACGTCGTAGAGGGCTATCCGGTCGCGGAGTTCTTCAATGAGAACGGCTACAACGCGTTCGTCCTCCAGCGCCGCGTCAACCCCTACGCCGAAGAGGATCAGTGGCTGGATCTGGGCCGTGCCATCCGCTACATCCGCTACTACGCCGATGAGAAGGGGATCGGCAACACGGAAACCATCATCACCTGCGGCTTCTCCGCCGGCGGCTCGAACATCATGTCCGCCATCGCCAAGCAGTACGGCCACGTCACGCCGGACACCGTGTATCCGGACTACGTCTGTGACGAAGTAGACGCCGAGAGCGCCGACATGACCATCGCCATCCCGATCTACGGCCTGTTTGTAACCGAAAACGACAAGATACTCGACTTCTCCGTCAACGAGAACCTGCCTTCCCTCTTCGGCGTTGTGGGCCAGAAGGACAGCCTGACTTCCCGCATTCTGCCGTACCTGTCCGATATCTCCGACATCTTCCCGGACTTCAGCTTCTACCTCGCGCCGGACGCCGTGCACGGCGTGGGCCTGGGCACGGGCACGCGCAACTACGTGGACGCCTACACCCAGTACGCCCAGTGGCCGCAGATGGCGATCAACTTCATCGAGAGCCGCCTCGGCCTGCAGGAGAAGAGCTACGACCTCAACTCCGTGGAGTTCGCCTGGTAACGCGCCGTCCCGCTTTCCCCATCGAATAAAAGGCGCCCCTGCGCCGCGCTTCGGATTCGTTCCGTCGCGCGCCGCAGGGGCGCTTCATGCTGCCTGAGATCATCCCTCGATGTAGATCGTGTTGCGCTCCGGCGCCTTGACCGCCTCGCGCTTGGGGAAGCTGATGTGGAGCACGCCGTTTTGATAGGCGGCCTTCACGTCCGCCTGCGTCACATTCTCGCCGACGTAAAAGCTGCGCTGCATCGTGCCCGCGTAGCGCTCGCGGCGAATCAGGCGGCCCGCGTCGTTTTCCTCGTTCTTCTCCATGCCCTTGCGCGCGGAAATCGTCAGATAGCCGTTCTCAAGCGCCAGATTCACGTCCTCCTTGGCGATGCCCGGCAGATCGACGTCCAGCTCATAGCCGTCCTGCGTCTCGCGCACGTCGGTCTTCATCATGTGCTGTGCGTTCTTGCCGTAGAGCGCGCGGTCGATGTGGTCGAAGCCGCGGAAGAAGCTGCGGTCAAAGTCGTCAAACACGTCCATCAGGTTTTCAGCAAAAACAGTGGGAAGA
Source organism: uncultured Clostridia bacterium (assembly GCA_944333055.1). Taxonomy (GTDB): domain Bacteria; phylum Bacillota; class Clostridia; order Christensenellales; family Aristaeellaceae; genus Ventricola. The sequence continues at coordinate 19,086 of CALVKT010000054.1, read as the reverse complement.
TAAGCACTCATCATACAGACCTCCATTCTCTTGCCCGCCCCGGCCTTGCGCCTCGCGGGCCCATCAGCGGCCTTTCGGCCGTCGCTACGCTTTATGTTTCCTCGCTCTCTTTCAAGCGATACCTATATTATACTAAAAAGTCAAAGAAAGTCAAGGTCTATTTTCAACTTTTTTTAAAATTTTTTGAGGGGCGAAAAGCCGCCCACTTTTCCACAGTTGACGCGTTTATACACAGGGGTTTTGCGCTGTCCACAGATGGGGACGGGCGGCGGGCGGACACAAGCAAAAAGAAACGCGCCCGGAGGACGCGGCCCTGCGCGCGCTTCGGGCGTGATGATGGGTGTCGGTTTGGTCGCGTCGCGGGCTTCCCCTGCCCCTCAAGGCGCTGTCAGCGAAGCCGACCGGGGGATGGCCGCACCCGCTGCGCGGTTTCTCCTGAGTTGCCTTTGATTCGCAGCGGTTTGAAGCAGTTTGGCGCGGCGCATGATGGCGCCTTCGGCGCGCCCTGCGCCATGGGCCATTGGGAACGTTGGGAGACGTGAGGGCTGCCGCCCTAAAACCGGGATTTCATCCCTCATACTCCCTTCTTCGCTTCGCGCCGTATTTGACCTTTTATCAGAAATCAGTATGAGAAGGGGTCTCCTCCAATGCCCGCCTGCATGCCGTCTGCGGCGTCTCGCCGCACAGTGCATACCGGCGCGCGCTTTGCATCATCCGTCCGAGCGCAGGGCCGGGCTCCGCGCCCAGGTCGATGAGCATCTGCGCCGTGGGCATGGGCCCCGATGCGATGCGCGCATAGGCGTCAAGCCGCGCCAGCAGAAACGCTTCCTCCTGCGCCGCCTTCTCCCCGGACCTCCCCGTGCCGCGCGTGTCGCACACCGCCGCCCACACGAGATCGTCCGCGCTGAGCGCTTCGTCCAGGAGCAGGTTGCTGACGGCTTCATCCTGCCCGCGATGATACAGGTCATGCGCGCGCATGTGCAGGCGGCAGATGTCCGCGCTCAGGCGAATGTCCGCCTTCCTCGCGCCGATGCGCGCGAGCATCGCTTCGCACAGCGGCACGCCCGCTTGCGCGTGCGCCCTGCGGTCCACGGCCTTGCCCAGATCATGCGTGAGCACGGCGAGCATGAAGGCGAGCGGATCGGCGCGCTCGTCGCGCGCCCGTGCCGCCGCGCGCAGCGCGCGCATCGTGTGCTCAAACGCGTCGCCCTCCGGGTGATGGCGCGTATTCTGCCTGACGCCGATGAGCGCGGAGAGCTCCGCGCACCACGGCGCGAGCGCGTCCGCCCGCTTGAGCACGCGGAAGAACACGTCCGGCGCGTCGGAATGCAGCAGCGCCTTCTTCGTCGCCGCCATCACGCGCGCGGCGCTCAGGCCTCAGAGCGGCATGCGCCGCATCTGCTCGACCGTGTGCGCGTCCGGCGTCAGGTGAAAGCGCGCGGCGAACTGCGCTCCGCGCAGCACGCGCAGCGGGTCTTCCTCAAACTGTCCGCCCGGCACGGCGCGCAGCACGCCGTTGCGCAGATCGTCGATGCCGCCGTACGGATCGACGTACTCGCCCGTCAGCGCGTCGCGCATGATGGCGTTCACGGTGAAATCCCGGCGCGCGGCGGCCTCTTTGGGCGTCAGATTCGGCGCGATCGTCACGGCAAAATCCGAATGGCCCGTCCCCGTGCGCCGCTCGCGCCGGGGCAATGCCACATCCACCCCCGCGCCCTTGAGCTTGTAGATGCCGTAGGCGCGCCCGCTCTCGTCCATGTCGCCGAATGGACCCAGCAGCGCGCGCAACGCGTCCGGCGCGAGGCCGTGCACCTCGCAGTCGATGTCGTAGCACGGCCTGCCCAGCAGGCCGTCGCGCACGCAGCCGCCCACCAGCAGCGCGCGCCCGCCGCACGCGTGCACGCGCCGCGCGATCTCCCTGACGATTTCGTTCATAGGCTCTCCAGTTCGCCCTGATCCCCGCGCGCGTACGCGCAGGTCAGCACGTCGCCCAGCGGGATGTGCACGTCCTTCTTTCTGCCCGGCAGCCGGGCCGTAAACCCCTGACCGTCTTCGTCGATGGCCGTCACCAGCAGGTTTTTATTCTGAATCTTGCCGTCGCTGGAAAGCACCGCGCGGATCTTGCGCCCGCGTTCCAGCGAATACCTGAGAAACCTGTCCATCATGTTCCTTCCTCGCCGGCGGCGTAGATGCGCACGTCCGGGTTCTGATACACGAGGTCGTAGTGCTCGTCGATGTAGTCAAGATCGACGTCGAATTCGGCGCGCTCGTAGTCGCTCACGTAGATGTAATCCACGCCGTAGTCGTCGATCACGTGCGCGTACAGCTCCGGATTCTCGTAGAAATTCCGGCAGTTGTCCGCGTGCGCGCGGTAGTCAAGCCCGTGGAAGAACACGTACAGGTCGCTGCCGCAGATGATCTGCCGCCCGGCCAGCGAGCAGACCGGGTTGATGTGCTGCTGGCCGGTAAGGAACACGGCGTCCCTGTCGGTGTTCTCCTCGATCCACGCGCCCGCCTCCACCGCGTGGGCGGAGAAGAGCTGATAGCCGGAAACCGTCTCCCGCGCGATGGACAGCGCGCCCGACAGCGTGCTGACGATCATGAACAGCGCGCACAGGACGTAGCGCCCGCGCAGCCCCGCTATGCGCCGCATGAGGATGGAGCCGTAGTCCGCCGCGAGGATCGCCACGAACATGTACCAGATGTAGAAGAGCTTGTTGTTGTCGTATTCGTTGGGCTGAAAGAGGATCGTCTCGGCGACGATGAAGAGCAGCGTCATGCCCAGCGCCACGTCGAGGTATCCCCTGCGCCGCGCCTCCAGCATGGCCAGCGCCATCAGGATGAACGGCAGGCCCACGTTCTTCACCCAGAACCAGAGATATCCGTCGATCATGCCGCGCCCGCCGGAGTTGTTCACCCAGTTGAACTGAAAGCGCAGCGAGCCGCCTTCAATCGTCTGCTTGACGGCGTTGCCCAGCACCTGCGGCAGCGCCAGCGCCAGCACGATGAACAGGTAGACGGCGGCGCGCTTGATCACGCCGCGCCGGTCCTCACGGTCCTGGATCAGCCTGCCCAGCAGGAAGCCGCCGGAAAACAGGCCCAGCGCGAGGAACGTGTGCGTGTGCACCATCGGCAGGCAGCTCGCCCAGAGCGACAGGATCACCGTCTGGCGCATGGAGCGCTCGCGCGCGGAGGAGAGGAGCAGCATCAGCGCCGGGATGCCCATCGCCCAGCCGCCCAGCAGCGCTCGCTGGGGGATCATCAGGTCGGCGATGACGTTGGAAAAGCGCAGGTTGAGCTCCGGCTGATTGGCCGGGGTCTTGTAATAGCCGGTGAAGATCTCCCGGATCTTCTCAAAGTTGTCCTTGCCGGCCATGTCAAAGTCGTAGAGGAAGCCGAGGCCGCCGTTGAAGAAGAACAGCAGCGCCGCCACGGCGACCGCCTTGTGGCGGTTTCCCAGCACCTGCCGCGCCAGCAGCATGTAGCCGCAATAGGTCAGCGCCATGAGCAGCGTGCCGGGGAAGATGACGGCCATCTGGATGTTCATGCCCAGCATGAGCATCGTCGTGCTCAGCGAGTCCGCCAGATACGGATAGTGAAGCGGCGTGTCGTAGAGCAGGTTGTAGGAGGGCGGGAACGCCATGTCCTGCATGGACGTGATGAACGAGAGGTGCATGCACAGGTCGCCATACGTCGACTGGCCGCACCAGTAGGAGCCGTCCGAGGCGGGCATGAGCATGTGCGTGTATTGCAGATAGGCGGAGAGCGCCGTCAGCGGGAGCACGATGACGGTCATCGTGACGAGCATGCGGCCGTCGTCCTCGCGCATCGCGCGCAGCGCGCGCCTGTCGCGCAGGCGATGGCTGAGCAGCACGAGCGCCGCCAGCAGCGCGAGCGCGGCGGCGTGGGCCGCGAGCGTAAAATCCAGCGCATACGCGCACAGCGCCGGGAGCTGCATCTCCAGCAGCACGCCCAGCGCCGCGCCCAGATAGCCCCGCACGAGCGGGCTTTTGCCGGGGAGCTGCGCGCGCACGATGGCCACGCCGCCCGCCATGAAGATGAGCGTATAGAGCAGAGCCGCCATGGCCGCCTCCTTACTGTCCGCTGCGGATGAGCTGAAGGGTGTTCCTGCGGCGGCGGTGCACGCCGGGCGCGGGGGCCTCCTCCGCCTCCTGCTGCGCATTGGGCGCGGCGCGGCCCTGCACGTCCTCCTTGACGCGCATCAGATCGCGCAGCGCCTGCTCGCGCCGCCTGTCCGCGCTTGAGCCCGCGCGGATCTCGCGCGCGGCGGCCTCCGTGCAGATCGCCTGGCCGATCATGCTCAGGTAGCGGCTGCGCGAGGCGATCATCAGCGCGCAATCCAGCAGCGCGGCGGCGGCGATGCACAGCGGCACGGCGGGCAGCCACATCAGCCCCAGAAAGATGCCCAGCGCCCCCAGCGCAAGGCTCAGAATCACAGCAGCGGCAAAGTATGCCGTGCGCACGCGCTGCGCGCTCTTGCGCAGGGCGACGGCCGTCTTGTTCGTCAGCCTGATGACTTCTTTCATGACAAAAAAACTCCTTCTTGGATCAGGCGAGCAGGCAGGCGCGCAGCAGGCCGACGCAGGCCTCCACGTCGCGCAAATCGACCGTCTCCGCCTCGCTGTGGATGTAGCGGCAGGGAATGGAGATCGCGCCGGTGGGCACGCCGCCGCGCGTGCGCTGGATGGCGCCCGCGTCCGTGCCGCCAAAGGGCAGCACCTCGCGCTGCACGGGGATGTCGTGTTCCCGCGCCAGACGCTCCATCATCGCCACGACGGACGGCGTACAGATCACGGAACTGTCCATGATCTTGATCGCCGCGCCGCCGCCCAGCTTCACGGGCAGCTTCACGGCGGGCTCCGGCACGTCGCCCACGCCCGTCACATCCACGGCGATGCCCATGTCCGGCTGCGCCGCGAACGCCGCGGCCTCCGCGCCGCGCAGCCCGACCTCCTCCTGCACGGAGAACACGGCCACGATCTCGTTCTCGTGCGCATCGGGCAGCGACAGCAGCGCCTGCGCCAGCACGTAGCAGGCGATGCGGTCGTCCATCGCCGGGGAGGCGAGGCGGTGTTCGCCCAGCTTCGTCACGCGCGGGCGCATCACGCACATGTCGCCGATGCGCACCATGGCAAGCGCCTCCTCGCGGCTGGAAGCGCCGATGTCCACGTAGAGATCTACCGCCTTCGCCTCGCCCTTGACCTTCTCCTCTACGCCGACGACGCCGCACACGCCGTTTTCAAAGACGACGTGCCCGCTGATCAGCCGCCCCGCGTGCACGCCGCCCACGGCGCACACGCGCAGAAAGCCGTGCTCGTCCGCGTCGGTCACGGCCAGGCCGATGTGGTCCATGTGCGCGCTGACCATGATGCGCCGCCCCGTGCCGCCGCCGCGCCTCACGGCGATCAGATTGCCCATGGCGTCGGTGTGCACGCTGTCCACGCAGCCCTCTATCGCCGCGCGGATCGTCTCGGCCACGCGGCCCTCGTGCCCGGACGGGCCGAAGCCGCCGAGCAGTTCATTCAGAAATGTCATACCCGATCCGCTCCTTCGTTGATTTCCTCAAGCACGGCCAGCAGCAAATCGCGCACCGCGTCGATGTCGCTCAGCTTGCACACCGTTGCGGGCGAATGTGCGTAGCGGCAGGGGATGGCGATGCGCAGGCAGGGCGCGCCCACGCGCTCGATCTCGCCCGCGCCGCTTGAAGCCGCCGTGCCGCGCAGCGTCTGCACGGGAATCCCCCTTTTCTGCGCCGCGCGCAGCGCCAGCTCGCGCATGCGCTGGGGAACGACGGCGCGCCTGTCCATGAACGGCAGCACTGCGCCCGCGCCGCAGCGGGCCGCCTGCCTGTGCGCGTCGGTCATGCCCATGTCGCAGGCCGCCGCGCCTTCCACGACGACGGCTGCGTCCGGCATGATGCGCCGCGCCGCGATGCGCGCCCCGCGCATCCCGACGTGCTGCTGCACCGTGAAGACGCAGGTGAGGTCGCCCGCGTAATCGCTCTCGCGCAGCGCGTCAAGCAGCACGAGGCAGCCCGCACGGCTGCCCAGCGCCCTGGCCTGCACGAATCCGTCGCCGAACGGCACATACGCGCCGTCAAACGTCGCATAGCTGCCCGGCGGGCAGAGGCGCTCGGCCTCCTCCCTGTCTTTCGCGCCGACGTCGATGAACATGTTTTGAAGATCAGGCGCCTTCTTCCGGTCTTCCTCGCACATCAGATGGATGGCCTTGACGCCGATGACGCCCGGCACGGCGTTTTCGCCCACGAGCACGTGTTTGGAGACGGCGCAGCGCGGGTCGATGTCGCCCACGGCGTCGATCCCAAGCAGCCCGTCCTCCCGCGCAAAGCGCACGAGAAAGCCCACCTCGTCCATGTGCGCGGCAAGCATCACGCGCGGCTTGCCTGCATCCGTGCCCGTCCGGCAGCAGAACAGATTGCCCATCGTGTCCGTGTACACGCGGCCCTTTCCGTAAAGGATGGCCGCCGCCTCGCGGCGGATCGCGTCGCGCACCGCGTCCTCCCAGCCGGAGGGCCCGCGCAGCGCGGTCATCTCACTCAAAAGCATAGCGTCTCCTCCCAGCCCCGGCGCATCGCGCAGACCGCCTCGCACAGCAGGTGCGCCTGATCGCGCATCACGGCCTGATCGCCCATCTCCACCGTCGTGTGCATGTACTTGAGCGGCAGGCTCATGATCGCGCAGGGCACGCCTTCGCAGCCGATCTGCACCGCCCACGCATCCGTGTAGGAATTGCCGCCGACGGCCTCGATCCGCGTCTTGACGTGCAGCCGCTCGGCATGCGCAAGCAGCAGGGCCGTCACCTTCCTGTGCGCGTTCGGCCCGGCGAAGAGCACGGTGGCGTCCAGCGGATACGTCTCGCCCGGCCGGCAGTCCGGCATCTCGCCGTGCGTCACGTCCAGGATGATCGCCGCGTCCGGGCGGATGCGCTCCGCCGCCGCCAGCGCCCCCAGCGAATCGCGCTCCTCGCGCGCGGAGATCACGTAATAGACGTCCGAGTCGTGCCGCCTGTGCTGCATCTGCTCGGCGCAGTCCAGCAGGATCGCCGCGCACGCGCGGTCGTCGAGCGCCTTGCCGGTCACCCGCTCGTTTTGCAGCCGCTTCACCGTGCCCAGAAGCTGCACGCACGTGCCCGGCGCGATGCGCCGCTTCGCCTCATCGGGCGCGAGGCCCGTGTCGATGAACAGCTCATCGACGGGCGTCACGCGCCTTCGCGCCGCCTCGTCGGTCATCTGCGGCGGCGCCGCGCCGATCACCCCGTGGATGGGCCCGTCCTGCGTGAGGATGCGCACCGCCTGCGCGGGCAGCGTCTGCGCCGCCACGCCCAGCGAGAGGAAGCGGACGCTGCCGTCCTCCTCGACGTTCAGCGTCATCAGGCCCACCTCGTCCAGGTGCGCGCAGAGCATGATCCTGGGCCCCGCGCCGCTGCCGCGCTGCACGGCGATCACATTGTGTACGCCGTCGGTGTGCACCTCGTCGCAGTGCGGCGCGAACGCCTCGGCAAACGCCGCGGCGATGGGCGCTTCATAGCCGCTCGTGCCGGGAATGGCCGCCATGCGGGCGAGGAAATCGACATAGGGCATACACATCCGCCTTTCTTGTAGAAAAATGCTTCAAACCGCCGCGAAGCGAAGTGTGGGGGTCTGGGGGAGATCATCTCCCCCAGCGGGGTTTGGGGCAGAGCCCCAAGAGGGCGGCAGCCCCAACGGTCCCCATCGTCGCTCAGTCCGTCTCGCCGGTACCGGCGTAATCAAGCGTCTGATTCGCGCACACGGCCTGCGTGCGGGGATCGAAGTGCATCTGCTGCGTCTCGTCCTCCGCGGCGAAGCCCATCCAGTAGCTGGGCACCTGATGCACGTAGCCGCACACGCCGCAGCGGTAGTAGAATACCTCCATCGGAAAGCCTCCTTGTGCCGTTTGAAATCGTGATGAATCATCTGCGCGCGGCGCATGACGGCTTCACGCCTTTCAGGCTCCAGCGCCCATCTGCAGGATCGAGAGGATGATCTGGCTATCGAACATGGGCGCCAGACGCGAGGCGTTGATCAGGTCTTCCACCTGCTGCACCGGCGCGATGGCCAGCACGATGGGCAGCAGCGCAAAGAGGATGAACAGCAGCAGCACGCCGCGCGCCAGGCCGAACACGCCGCCCATGAGCGCATCCAGATGGCGCAGCACCGGCAGCTCGAACACGTAGGCGATCAGGTGGATGACGAACGTCGCCACGATGTAGCAGACGAAAAAGCAGATCAGGAAGCTGAGGATGGAGATGGATACGCTGACGATCGTCTGGCTGAGCAGGTCGGCGACGGTCATCGTGGCCGAGGCCGTCGACGTGCGCGCCGAGACGAACGCGTTTTCAAACGCGGCGGCGAACGCGTCGGGCAGGTTCGCGCTCTGCAAAATCTGCGCCAGCGCGCTTTCCGTCACCTGCGAGACGTTCAGCAGCGAGAGTTCCAGGTTGCCGATGCGGCTGCCCGCGTCCGTGTAGTACATGAGCGTCTTGACCAGCGTCTCGTTGCCCGTCAGCCAGGCGGCCAGTTCGCCGCTGAGCACAAAGGCCAGCGCCGCCGCGCCGATGAGCGCCGCCACGCTGAGCACGCCGTTGATGAAGCCCCGGTACATGCCGAAGATCACGCTCACGCCGATGACGATGAGTATCAGGATATCGATGATGTTCATGTCCATTCCTTTCCCTGTTCACAGGATTGCGCTCAGCGCGGCAGTTCGACCACGTAGATCTCCGAACCGGAGGCGACGACCGCGCGGTTGTTTGTGATCATGCCCAGCACGGCCGTCACATTGACGGGCAGCGCGTGCGCGCGGAAGGCCGTCTCGCCATACGGACACACGTACACCGCGTTGCTGGAAAAGCCGTAGACGGAATGGGTGCCCAGCGTCGCGGCCAGGCACTCGCTGGGCAGGTGCAGCACGCGGTCTACGTTGTCGTACATCAGGCGCACGTTGTTGATGCGCACGCCCTCGCGGCTCTCCTGCGCGGGGATGAGCAGCTGATAGGTCGTCTTGCCGCTCTGGCGCACGTCCTCCACGGTGTATCCGTAGATGAGCGTCGGGTTTTCCTCCTCCAGCACGCGATAGTTGTAGTGCATGATCTGGCGCGTGGTGACGACCTCCAGCCGCCCGTCCACGTCGTAGACCTTGTAGGCGATGTGCTCGCCCAGCGAGCTCTTGCCGGTGGAGAGCTTGCCCGGCTGGAACGTCTGCAATTCCATGGAGATGACGGTGCCGGTCGTGTTGAGGCCCAGCACCCACATCAGCTCCGTCTCCTGCGCGCTGGATGAGGTCACGGCCTTGAAAAAGCCGATGTCCAGCAGCGTCTGGTTGCTGATGGTCACGTTGTCCACGATCTGGCCCGCCTCGTTGATCACCGTGACGACGCCGTTGTCCTCCTCGCCCACGAACACCGCCACGTGCTCGCTGCCCGCGCCGGCGAACTGGATCGTGTCGGACATCTTGTTGTTGTAGATGAGGCGGCCACGGCTGTTGAGGATGTACACGTCGTTGCCCGACCAGGCGACGATGCGCTCCTGCGCCACGTCGTAATCGGCGTTCGTGCCGATCTGATAGCTCCACAGGTTGCCGCCGCCGGCGGCCATGCAGTGCAGCGTCGTGCCGTCGTAGAAGATCACGCTGTCGCCAAAGGGCGTCACGTTCTGGGAGAGCGTCGCGCCGATGCGCGTCACGCTGCCCACGCTCTCGCGCCCCGTGCCCTGCAGCGCAAAGGATACCGCCACCGCGATCACGGCCGTCAGCGCCCCCAGCGTGAGCAGCAGGCGCAGCTGCTGGGGCAGCACCTTTTTCTTCTTCTTTTTCCGGTTATCGCCCATGCCGTATCCGCGCAGGGTGGTGCCCGCGCTCGCGCGATACGTCACGCGCTTTTTATTGCGATCCATCATGCTGTTTCCTTTCGGCCACTTTTCCACTTTTGGAACAATCCAGAACCCGCCCCGCATGCCGCCTTCCGGACAATCCCCCAAAAACGCAGGCGCCGCTTTCCTTTTGGGCACTGCCGGCGCCGAAAGCGCCGGCGCCTGTCTTGGGGGTTTTCCGCCGCTTATCCGCAGCTTTTCCACAGAGTTTTCCACAGAAGTGTGGATAACTGTGGAGAATTTGTCGATTTATGTGGAAAACGCTGTGCACATCCTCTTTTTGCGGGCGCTGCCTGAAAAAATGGGCGTTCGCCCAAAAGGATGCGCGGGGGCGCGCCGCGCGACCATCGCGCGGTGCATGTCGATTTTCCGGCGTTTTTCGGGTGTGCTTTCCACGGCCCGCGCAAAGGCGGCGTCCGCGAAGCGGACTGGGGAATTGCCGCATTGACGGCGATTTTCCTGAATCCGGCTCTTTGGCGTTTCGTGCCGGCTTGAAGCCGCACAGCGCGGCGCATGATTGCGCCTTCGGCGCGCCATGCGATGTTTGGGGAAACGCTGGGGCCGCAGGCCCCAGACCCTGCCTGCTTCGCTTCGCGCCGGTTTCAAGATGTTTTTCAGGCATGGAGGACGCCGTTCTCGACGCGATAGACCATGCCCTGCCTGGCCCCGGCCAGATCGGACAGATCCGTACACGTCACAAACGTCTGCACACGGTCGATCCGCTCGATGAGCTGGCGGCGGCGGCCCGGGTCCAGCTCGCTCATCACGTCGTCGAGCATGAGCACCGGCGCTTCGCCCGTCTCGCGTGCGGCCATCTCCAGCTGCGCCAGCTTCAGGGAGAGCACCGCGCTGCGCTGCTGTCCCTGCGAGGCGAACGTGCGCGCCTCCTTGCCGTCGATGGTCACGCCCATGTCGTCGCGGTGGACGCCGACCGTCGTGGTCATGCGCCGCAGGTCCTCCTGGCGCGCGGCGCGCATGCGCGAGAGCAGGCGCTCCGCGCTATCGGGCGCATCCTCCGTCTGGGAGATGTAGCGCAGGCGCAGCGCTTCGCGGCCGCCCGTCAGCGAGGCGTGCGCCCTGGCGGCCTCCTCGCCGAGAAACGCGATGGCCTCGCGCCGGTTTCGGGCGATCTGCGCGCCGATCTGCGCGAGCTGCTCGTCCCACATGTCCAGCGTCGGCAGCAGGGACGGGTTTTTCGCGATCTCCCGCAGCAGCGCGTTGCGCTGGTTGAGCGTGCGCACCGCGCGCTGCAAACCGTAGAAGTACTGCGGCCGAAGCTGGGAGAGCTGCATGTCCAAAAACCTGCGCCGCTCCGCCGGGCCGTCCTTGACGATGGACAGGTCCTCCGGGGAAAAGAGCACGCCGCACATGTGGCCGAGCAATTCGCCGATGCGCTCCGCCTGCCGCGTGCCGATGCGCACGGTCTTCTTTTTCTTCTGCGTCTTGTCCAGCAGGATGGCAACGTCGTGCGTGCCGTCCGCGTGGTGTGTCCTGAGCTGCACGCTCGCGCGGTGCTCGCCCCAGCGGATGAGCTCCTCGTCGCGCGCGGTGCGGTGGCTGCGGCCCAGACAGCACAGGTGCAGGGCCTCCAGCACGTTGGTCTTGCCCTGCGCGTTGGAGCCGGTGAACACGGTCACGCCGCGATCCGGCGTGATCGTCGCCCGCTCGTAATTCCTGAAATTGCGCAGGGTCAGCGATTGGACGTACATCTTCTCTTATGCGTTGAACACGCGCACCGGCAGCACCAGGTACAGGTAGCTTTCCCCCTCGGTGGGGCAGATGACGCACGGGCTCACGTTGGAATTAAAGCGCATGAAGACCGCGTCGTCGGAGAGCGCCTTGAGCACGTCGGTGATGTAGCGGATGTTGAAGGCGATGGTCAGGTCCTTGCCCTCGGTGGTCACGGCGATCTGCTCCTCCATGTCGCCGTTTTCGGCGTTGGATGTGACGGTCAGCTGGTCGCCGTCGATGCGGAAATTGACCAGATTGCTCTTGCCCTCGCGCGCGATGAGGCCCGCGCGGTCGATGGCGCCGCTCAGCTCGCCCCGGCGCACGGTCACGCGCGTCTGCCACTCCTGGGGCAGTATCTGCCGGTAGCGGATGAACTCGCCCTCCAGCAGCCGGGCGACGATGTGCGTCGCGCCCATGTCCATCTGCACGTGGCTGCGGCTGAAGCACAGGCGCACCGGCTCCTCGCTGTCGCCCAGTATCCTGGCGATGTCGCCGAGCACCTTGCCGCCCACCACGGCGGCCACGTCCTGCTCCGGGCCGTCGACGGCCTCCGTGCGCATCGCCAGGCGGAAGCCGTCCAGCGCGACCATGTGCATCTCGATGCGGCTCACCTCCATCAGGCAGCCGGTGAGGATGGGCCGGCTCTCGTCCAGCGCGATGGCGAACAGCGTGCGGTTGATCATGTCGCGCAGCGTGCTCTGCGCCATCTCAAAGGACGCGCCCGCCACCTGCGGCAGCTCCGGATACTCGACCGGATCAAAGCCCGAAATCGTCGTGCGGATGCTCGCGCAGCGGATCGTCGCCTGCATGCGCTCGGAAACGGCGATGTCGCAGACGCCTTCGGGCAGCTTGCGCACGATCTCGCACAGCAGCTTGCCCGGCAAAACGGCCCGGCCCTCCTCGCTGAAGGACGCCGGAATCACCGTCTCGATGCCCAGCGCCAGATCCGTACACGTGATGCGCAGGCCGTCCTCGCAGGATTCAAAGAGGATGCCTTCCAAAATGGGCTTGGGGGAGCGAACGGCCAGCGCGCGGCTGACGATCGAGAGGCTCGCATTCAGATCGTTGGTATTGCAGGAAAAACGCATATCATCAACCTCCATGGCGTAGTAGCAGCATATAAAGATCAGCAGGAGTAGCCGTAGGGCGGTGGAAAACGGGGATAAGCCGCCAAAACCCAAAACCGGCGGCATTTTGGCTGTGGAAAACCCTGTGAAAACCGGAAAAGTTTCCCGCCTGGTTTTCCACAGGTCTGGGGATAAACCGGCGCGGTTTTCCGCCGGTTTCAAAAATTGCCTGTTCAGGCAAATTCAATCCTATTCAATATTCGCGCGTTTCCCGCAAAATCCTTCTGACGCATGAAAAAAGCCAATCGTGCGCTTCGCGCGCCGGGATAAAAAAAGCGGCGCGCCGTCTTGACAAATCTTTCTCATTGCCGTATAGTAAAGCCGAAGTTCAAACTGAATGGTCTTTGGGGCAGGGTGCAATTCCCGACCGATGGTAGAGTCCATGAACCTCGCCGCCCGGCGAGGCCGATCTGGTGCGATTCCAGAACCGACGGTACAGTCCGGATGAGAAAAGACGACTTCGCGGAGAGCTTGCTTTTCCTGCGATCATTCTTCCTGAGGCCGCTTTGCTTTGGCTTCAGGAATTTTTTTCAATGGGAGGCATGCTCTATGAAACGAACCACCACTCGCCGTCTGTCCATCGCGGCCATGATGGGCGCCGTCGCCTTTGTGCTGATGTACTTCAGCTTTCCGATCCCCATCCTCTCCCCGTTCGCCGAGTTCGACTTTTCGTATCTGCCTGAGCTCATCGGCGGCTACGTGCTGGGCCCTGCGGGCGCGGTGCAGATCATCGGCCTCAAGATCCTCCTCAAGCTGGTGTTCAAGGGCACGAGCACGATGCTCACCGGCGAGTTGCAGAAATTCATGCTCAGCTGCGCCTACGTGCTGCCCGCCGTGCTCTACTACCGCCGCCACAGAACGCGCAGGGGCGCGGCGATCGGCCTTGTCATCGGCACGGTGGTGGGCGTGCTCACGGCCATCGCCACCAACCTGTTCATCACATTCCCCTTCTATATCAAGCTCTACGGCATGAACTGGCAGGGCATCGTGGACATGTGCAGCGCGGTCAACCCGTGGATTGACGACGTGCCGACGATGGTCGCCTTCTCGATCGTTCCGTTCAACCTGATCTCCATGACGGTGATCTCCATCATCGCCATGCTCGTCTACAAGAAGATCAGCGTGCCGCTCAAGAAGTTCATTCAGTGACGCGCACGCCGCTTGACAAGGAGGATATGCGATGCAATTCAGCGCGGACAAAAACCTGACGTTCGATCAGGCCGTTGAGATCATGTTTGACAAGCTCGGCGTCTCCAGAATCATGGCGCTGGCCAGCTCGGTTGACGACCACGTGATGGTGCGCAACGTCAGCTGCCTGTTCTATGACCGCAAGATCTGGTTCAAGACGGACAAGAACTTCCGCAAGACGCAGCAGCTCTATCGGAATCCGAACGTCGCCCTGTGCTGGAGCGGCGTGCAGGTGGAGGGCGTGGCGAAAAACAGGGGCCTCGTCGTCGATGAGCCGGGCCGCCGCTTCGAGACGCTCTACAAGGAGCACCTGTGGGGCAGCTACAACAAGTACTCCCACGAGGACACCGAGATCCTCATCGAGGTGACGCCCAGGTTCGTGGAGATCTGGGACACCTGCGAGGAGAACTACGCATTTCAGATCTTCATCGACTTTGACAGGCAGAGCGTCGAGGTCAAGCCCTACGACCGGAAGTGAATCAGCAATCAGGCCGCTTTCCACAGGGGAGGCGGTTTTTTACACGTCTTTGCACGTCTTTACACGTCTTTGCACACCTTCACACATCTTTACATGCCTTTCGCGCGCCTTGAGAAAAGGAAAGGCGTGTGCTATAATGTTCAGACGGCAGATGAACAAGCCCGTCATTCCCCCGGCGGCGCATGCGCCGCGAAGCGAAGAAGGGTCAAGGGAGCCGGAGAACTCGCATCGTCGCACCCTTCGGTTGCTCCTTGCGATTCCCGACGCTTCGCCTGCCTGCATCCGCCGCTGGCGGCGGCAGGCTCCGGTCCCTTGCAGGGTTCGGGGCACCGAGCGGGGGTTGGGGCGGCAGCCCCGACGTGCCCCCGTTTTACCGTTCTCCGTCCACACCCCGTATATCATGCGCATCCGGACGGATGCCGGAAAGGAGCGATCATGGATTCGGTGAAGAGAGCGCGCAAGCTGCCCGAACAGATTGCCGATCAACTCCGGGAGATGATTATCCAGGAGGAGATGCAGACCGGCACCAAGCTGCCCGCCGAGGTGGAGCTGATGGCGCGCTTTGGCGTGAGCCGCTCGACGGTGCGCGAGGCGGTCAAGATCTTGCAGACGGAGCGCATCGTCGATATCCGCCAGGGGCAGGGCACGTTTCTGTGCGCCATGCCGGGGCTGGCGGACGACCCGCTTGGGCTGCGCTTTGCCGATCAGGATGATCTGATCGCGCAGCTGCTGGAGACGCGGCTGCTGGTGGAGCCCAGCGTCGCCGCGCTGGCGGCGCTGCGGCGGCAGGAAGAACACCTCAGCCAGATGAAGGCGCTGCTGGACAAGATGGACAACGCCTATCTGCACGGAGAGAATTACACGCCCTACGACGCGGAGTTTCACTCCGTGATCGCCCGGTGCACCGGCAACGACGTGATGATGCGCCTGCTGCCCACGATTCACGAGTCCATCAGCGCGGGCTACCGGCACACGCACTACGTGGAGGGCAGCTACCGGCGCGCGAGCCTGTGCCATCTGGAGATCTACCGGGCGATCGCGGCGCGCGACAGCGCGCGCGCCAGGCAGGCGGCGCAGCGCCACATGATGCAGACGATGAACGACTCTGGCGTCGAGGTGCCGGGGGTGCTGATCAGATGAAGGTCATCGCGCGATTGTACGGCGAGTTTGACGAGAAGTTCGGCATCCCGCGCCAGAGCGGCCTCGTGCCCCAGACGCGCGCGCAGATCGTCTTTGAGCCGGCGTATCGCGACGAGAACGCGCTGCGCGGCATCGAGGGCTACTCGCACCTGTGGCTGATCTGGGCGTTTTCCGAGTCGGCGCGCGAGGGCTGGTCGCCCACGGTGCGCCCGCCGCGGCTGGGCGGCAACGCGCGCGTGGGCGGGTTCGCCACGCGCTCGCCGTTTCGCCCGAACCCCATGGGGTTGTCCTGCGTGACGCTGGAAGACGTGCGCCTGCGCACGCCGCAGGGCCCCGTGCTCGTGGTCGGCGGCGCGGACCTGATGAGCGGCACGCCCATCTACGACATCAAGCCGTACCTGCCGCACGTGGACAGCCATCCCGACGCGCGCGGCGGCTTCGCCGCCGAGCGGGCGGGCTACGCGCTCACAGTCGATTTCCCGGCGGCGCTGGAAGAGAAGATCGACGCACACAGGCGGCAGGCGCTGCGCGGCGTGCTCGCCGGCGACCCCCGCCCCGCCTATCAGGACGACCCCGCGCGCGTGTACGGCCTGCGCTTTGCGGGCGATCACATCCGCTTCACCGTGGAAAACGGCGTGCTTCGGGTGGTGGATGTGACGAATGAAAAAAGCGAACGTTGAAGCGCATACAACAAACGGGCAAGAGGTCAAAGGCCTCCTGCCCGTTTGTTGTATGCGGCGAGCGCAGCATATGCCGGTCAAAATCAAACGCAGGCTGTCGAAATCTCATTCAAACTTTCTGTCATAGAGCAGCGCAGCAATCAGCACGACGAAGCAGGAACCCGCGTTGTGTACCAGCGCCCCGGTCGTGGGCGTCAATATTTCCATGAGGGACAATACGATTGCGGCAAAGTTGATGCACATGGACAGGGTGATGCTGACTTTGATCGTCTTCACCGTTGCATCAGACAGCCGCTTCAAATACGGGATTTGTGAAATATCATCGTGCATCAGCGCGATTTCTGCGGCGTCAACGGCGATGTCGCTGCCCATGCTTCCCATGGCCACGCTTACATCGGCGGTTTTCAGAGCCGGCGCGTCGTTGACACCGTCGCCGATCATGCAAACCTTGTGGCGTTCTGCCTGCAAGTCCGCAATGCTCCGCACCTTTTCTTCCGGCAGCAGTTCTGCCCGCACTTCGGATATCCCAACCTGCTGCGCAAAGTAGTCGGCCGTTTTCTGATGGTCGCCGGTGAGCAGAACGGTGCGCGTGTGCATATTCGAAAGACGGGAAACCATGTCTTTCGCTTCCGGGCGCAGCACATCGGAAAGCGCTATGACGCCGATACATGTCTGATCCTGCGCAACAAGCATGGCGGCTTTTCCCTGTGAGCGGAGCCGGTCTAATGTGGACCGCACTTTATCGTCAATCGAAACGCCGTTTTCGGCGAGGAATTTTTCATTGCCGCAGAGCAATCTTCGATGGTCCACCTCCGCAGCAATTCCCCTGCCGGCCGTCATTTTGAAATCGGTCGATTCCATCAGTGGGGCGTCTTTTGCCCTGGCATGCGCCACAATCGCTTTTCCAAGCGGGTGTTCGCTCCTGGCTTCGGCAGAAGCGGCCAGAGAAAGCAAGTCCGCTTCACGGATTGATGCATCAAAGGAAATCGTATCGCTGACATCCAGGCGGCCATAGGTCAATGTGCCGGTTTTGTCAAAAGCAATCGTGTCCACTTTTCCCATCTTTTCAAGCGCTTCGCCGGACTTGATGATCACACCGTGTTTTGTCGCCTGCCCGATTGCCGCCATGATGGCGGTCGGCGTTGCCAATACAAGGGCGCAGGGGCAGAACACGACCAACACGGTGACGGCTGTAACGATATTCCCGGTGAACACATAGGAGAGAATGGCGATCAGCAGGGCGACCGGAACGAGCCAGCTTGCCACGCGGTCGGCGATTCTCTGCATGGGCGCCTGTTTATGCTCCGCGTCCTGCACCATGCGGATCAGCTTTTGCAAAGAACTGTTTTCGCCCACTTTTGTTGCCGAAATATCAATCGAACCGAAGCGGTTGATGGTGCCGCAAAACACTTCTTCGCCCACACCCTTGTCAACCGGCAGGGATTTTCCCGTCATAATGGACTGGTCGACCGATGTCTCGCCGCGTATGATCGTTCCGTCAACCGGGATGGTTTCACCGGGCAGAATGCGCAGAATATCCCCTTGCCGGATTGCCTCCGCCGGTATCATGTCTTCTTTCCCGTCCATGATCCTTCGTCCCTTTGCCGGCGCGAGGCTGATCAGATTTTTGAGGCCCTTTTTCGCCCGGTTTGTCGTGGCTTCCTCCAGAAGTGCGCCGATTGCCATGATCAACACGACTTCGCCCGCCGCAAACAGATCGCCGACTGCGATGGCGGCGAACATGGCAATACAAATCAAAAGGGCAGACGATATTTTGCTGATGCCAGGATTGTGGATGATTCGCCATATTGCCAGATACAAAAGCGGCACGCCGCTGATAAAGATCGTGACCCACGCCGGGTCAAACGGCAGAAACGAAAGCTGCACCGGCGCACCGCCAAACTCCTCGATCAAGTGCGGGACCAAGTCCAGCAGCAGGAATACACCGGACACAATCGTCATGGGAAGCCCGGCCAGAAGATCATTGAGTTTCTTGAGCATCATGGTTCCTCCAATCCGCACGACGTTTCAAACGGATTTGTCATTGACAATCGTCCGTTTTTTCCGTACAATCGATTTAATACCAAACACTTTGTTCTCTTTTATTGTAGACAGGAACCGGGAGAAATGCAACGGACAATATCGTCCCTGTGTTTCGTATGGAACAATTTTGAAAAATTGTACGAAAGGCGTTATCATGGACAGGCGACAGCAGAAAACGAGGGCGGCTATTTTTACTGCGTTCAGCGCGCTCCTGGCGGAAAAGAGTTATAGCAGGATTACGGTGCAGGAGATCATCGATACCGCAGACATCGGCCGAACAACATTCTATGCGCACTTTGGAACAAAGGACGACTTGCTCAAAGCCTTATGCGAAGAACTTTTCGGCCATATCATCAGCAGCGCAATGGACTGCACCCACACGCACGGATTGTATGCTGACACAAACGCGTCGGAGTCTGTGTTCTGCCACTTGTTGCAACACCTGCAGGAGAATGAAAACCACATTCTGGAATTGCTTTCCTGCGAAAGCAGCGAACTCTTTCTGCGGTATTTCAAGGACAGCTTAAACGGATTGATACAAAACCAGTTTGTCGATCAAAACAGGAAAAGCAATGCCGATATTCCGCAGGATTTCTTAATCAACCACATCTCCGGCAGCTTTGTCGAAATGGTGCTGTGGTGGATTAATACTGAATTTCAATTAAAACACTTAATAATCCAATCTCTCCCTGAGATGGATTGGATTGTCTCGGCAGAGAGATTACATATCGTCTCGCATAGCCGATCTACAACTTTACTCAAGGAAGGAAA
>CALVKT010000053.1 GCA_944333055.1 uncultured Clostridia bacterium | reverse complement strand
GCCAGGATCAAACTCTCGCGTTTGATTCTGTATTGATTCCTGAAGTTCCCCTCAGGTTTCATACCCATTTCGAATTGACTGTTTTTTCGCGTTCTTCTTGATTCTGTATCGTTTTCAAGGATCTGGTCGCCGTCGCTCGATCTTTTCTCGCGCGACAGCTTAATTAGTATACTACGCCCGTGCACGTTTGTCAACACCTTTTTTGATTTTTTTGAACTTTTTTTGATCGTCCTTTTCACGGCCGCATATACTGCTCTGGTGATGCCCGTGATCAAGCCCGTTTTCAAGTCCGTTTTGCACGCCGCTGCGCTCTTCGTCCTGTGCTTGCTGCTGACGTATGCGCCGGAGATCCTCTCCGCCGTCTCCGCGCCCTACGCCCTCTCCACGCCCCGGCGCGTGCTGCTGCGCATCGCGCTGAGCACACAGGACGCGGACACCGTCTCCTCCTTAAACGATGTGCTGAACGCCTATCAGCGCGCGCATCCCGCCGTGCACCTGCGCGTGGTGCGCGTGGATGCGGGCGACCTGGGCGCGCTGCCCGATCCGGCGCCGGACGTCTACCTCTTTTCAGACGCCCTCGCCGGCGCGTCGCTCCCGCCCGCGCGGCCCTATCTGCCCGAACACGGTCAGGCGCTTTTGTGCTGCGCCTCGCCGCAGGCGCTCGAACCGCACGCTGCCGCACAGCTCATCGACTTCCTCTGCGGCCCCGCGGCGACGCCGCAGCCCTGAATTTTCGCTTGTCTATCGCCGCATATTGGGGTACAATAATGTCACTCAAGTATGGGAGGACATCCATGAACGCCCTGATTCAGGCGCTCGTCGCGGCCAATTTCCCGCCGGAGCGCATCATTCCCAGCGCCTCCATGGCGCGCTATACCACCTTTCGCGTCGGCGGTCCGGCCGACGTGCTGGTGCATATCGCCGACACCCGCGAGATTGCACCCGCGCTGCGCGCTGCCAGGCAGTCGGGCGTGCCCGTGACGCTCATGGGCAACGGCTCCAACCTGCTTGTGCGCGACGGCGGCATTCGCGGCCTCGTCATCCGCATCGCCTCCGACTGCGCGGGGATCCGCCGGGAGGGCGACTGCGTCCTGGCCAAGGCGGGCGTGTCGCTCAGCGCGGCGGCGCAGTTCGCCCTCGCCGAGGGTCTCGGCGGCCTGGCCGAGATGGCGGGCATCCCCGGCACGCTCGGCGGCGGCGTGATCATGAACGCGGGCGCATATGGCGCGGATCTGTCGCAGGTCGTCACCCGCGTGGACGCCGTCGCCCTGTCCGACGGACGCCCCCTCTCCTTTGAGCGCGAGGAACTCGGCTTTTCCTACCGCCACAGCGCCATGATGGACGCGGGCGTCATCGTCACCGACATCACGCTGCGCCTGACGCCTGCCGATCCCGCCGTCATCCGCGCGCGCATGGAAGAATGCAGCCGCGCCCGGCGCGACAAACAGCCGCTCAACTATCCCAGCGCGGGCAGCACGTTCAAGCGTCCGGCCGGGCTGTTCGCCGCCAAGCTGATCGATGAATGCGGCCTGCGCGGCCTGCGCGTGGGCGACGCGCAGGTGAGCGAGAAGCACGCGGGCTTCATCATCAACCTCGGCGGCGCGACCGCCTCCGACATCCTGACGCTGATGGATCAGGTCAAGGCACGGGTGCTTGAGGAGACGGGCGTCTCCCTTGAACCCGAGGTGCGCATACTGGGCGAAGACGGCTGACGGACGGCCATACGAAAGGAAAGCGGAGCATGCAATTTCTCATCGTCACAGGACTATCCGGCGCAGGCAAGACCTGCGTCCTGCGCCATCTGGAGGACATCGGCTATCAGTGCATGGACAACCTGCCGCCGCTGCTGCTGACGCAGGCGTTCGCGCTGTGCGAGAAGGTACAGCCCGAACAGCCCGTCGCGCTGGGCGTCGATTCCCGCAGCGGCGCGCTCTTCAACGCCGAGGCCGTGCTAGAGGCCATCGACGGCGTCAGCGACCGCCACAGCGTCTCCATCCTCTTTTTGGACGCGGACACGGATACGCTGATCGACCGCTACAAGGAGACGCGCCGCGACCATCCGCTCATGAAGCGCGGCAAGACGCTGGAAGCGTGCATCGCCCGCGAGCGTGAGCTCCTTCAGCCGCTGCGCGAGCGCGCGCATCACATTCTCTCCACCACCGGCCTCAAGCCCCGCGACCTGTTTGACGCAGTCGATCGGCTCACCGCGCAGACGCAGGGCCAACGCGCGCTGCACACGGACATCATGTCCTTCGGCTACAAGCGCGGCATCCCGCGCGAGAGCGACCTCGTCTTTGACGTCCGCTTCCTGCCCAATCCCTATTACATCAAGGACATACGCGCGTACACCGGCCTGGAAGCGCCCGTGCGCGACTACGTGATGGGCAAGGAGGAGACGCGCGCCTTTCTGGCGCACCTGTACGCCATGGTCGATTACCTCCTGCCGCTCTATCAGCGCGAGGGCAAGCGGCGGCTGATGATCGCCATCGGCTGCACCGGCGGCGCGCATCGCTCCGTGGTCATCAGCGAGGCGCTGGGCGCGCACCTGCGCGCGCTCGGCCAGACGGTCAACGTGACGCACCGCGACATCGCCCTGGAGGAGGCCAGCTGGTCCTTCCGCCGCGACGCACAGGCATAAAACCGCATCAAAACGCGCATGCTGATGCCATCTTCCTCAAAAGGATGGGATCGCATGCGCGTTTCTTCTCTGCCATCCGCCGGCTATCCGCCGCAGCCCGGCGTACAGCCGCCCGCCGCCGCGCCCATGCCGGCCGCGCCCGCGCTGTCCTTCCTGCCGCTGAGCGCCGACGCCTTTGCCCAGGCGCGCCGCCGCCACGTGCCCGTCTTTCTGCTCATCGCGCACGCGCCTTCGCTGCCGGACGATCCGTCGCTGCGCATGCAGCTGATGGAGCGCACCGTGCCCGCCTTCCTGCGCATCGGCGAGCGGCCGGACGTGGAGCTGCTCTGCCGGCGCGCGGGCGCGCTCTTCTCCGGCGAGGGCGCGCTGCCGCTGTGCGCGCTGCTGCTTGACGACGCGCGCCCCTTTCTCGCCGCGCCGCTGCCGCCGCACGGCTTCCCGCTGGACGCCTCGCGGCTCTACGTCTGGCTCGCCCACGCGGACAAGCGCCTTGCGCAGAACCCACCCGCGATGGCGCAGCAGGCCGCGCAGGTCATCCGCTCCTTCCGCGCCGATTCGCCCGCCCGGCCCTATGCGCCGCAGGACGCCGCGCACGACCTCGCCCGCGCGCTTGCCGCGGCCGAGGACGCGCACAGCGGCGGCTTTCGCGGCATCAAGACGCCGCTCGTCTGCCCGCTGTGCTTCTGGCAGCACGCGGCGGCGCGGGGCGACAGGCAGGCGCACGGCGCGCTCAACCGGGCGCTGGACGCCATGCTCGCCTCCGCGCTCTACGACCCGCTGGACGGCAGCTTCTTCGACGCGACGCTGACGGACGACTGGCGCGTCTTCGTGCCGGAAAAGCCGCTGGGCGTGAACGCCATGCTCGCGCTGATCCTGCTGCGCGACGGGCGGCGCAGCGAGGCCGTGCGCCTGCTCGACCAGCTCGCGGGCGGCTTTGCCCTGCCCGGCGGCGGGCTTTCCCCCGCGCTGCTCGCGCCCAAATCGACCTATGCCTTCACGCCGGAGCAGGCCTGCGCCGCGCTGGGCAACGAGGACGGCCTGCGCGCCTGCCGCCTGCTCGGCCTGCTCCACCGCCACGCCCGGCCCGAACCCGCCGTCGCGCCCAGCCGGTTTTCGCCCGTCGCCGAGCCGCCGCGCCGTGCGCTGGACGACGCGCCTGCCGCGCTCTACCCGACGCTCTCCCCGTCGCTCACGCCGGAGGACGCCGCCTTCCTGCGCCGGGCGCTGCCCGCGCTGCTGCGCGTGCGCCAGGCGCGCACGCCGCAAAGCCCGCTGCAAGACGTGGTTGCCGCACCCTGCGCGCTGGCCGCCGCCGTGCTGGCCGAATGCGGCAGGCGGTTGGGGGAATCGCGCTACACGCAGGCCGCGCGGCGGGCCGTCTCCTTCCTGCTCAGCCAGCCGGGCGCGCCGGGCCCCATGCCGATGCCCGCGTCCGTCGCACCCGCCAGTCCGCTGCACGCGCAGGCCACCTGCGGCGCATCCGCCGCGCTGGCACTCGCGCTGCTCACCCTGGGCGGGCAGGACGAGGCCTACCTGCACACCGGCCTGCGCCTGTTGGGCGGCGCGCTGCACGCATTCGTCCGCCCGGACGGGATGGTCATGCACACGCAGGACGATCCGGCGTCCTTCTTCCCGCGCACGCCCGCCATCTACGACGACGAGCTTCCCTCGCCCGCCGCGCTGCTCGTGCACGCGCTGCGCCTGGCCGACGGCTTCCGACCGGAGGCGCACTACACAGACGCCGTCGAGACCATCTGGCGCGCCGCCGCGCCCGCCGTGCGCCAGCAGCCCATGGCCTGCGCCGCGCTCATCGACGCGATGACGCAGGGTTGAGCGCGCCAACCCGCTTCCAACCGCCGCGAAGCGCGCGGCAGCGCCATTGTGTCATGCGGCACGGCTTGAACAACGCGGGACAGCATACGCCGCATATGACGCGACGCCCGGAGGGTTTGCCTTCCGGGCGTCCGTTCGCGTAAAGGCGCTTGACATGCACGCGCGCGCGGCTGCGCGCATGGGAAATGCCGGACCGCTTCGCCGCGTCGATTTTGCTTCGCGGCGGCTTGCAGGGAGGCGCGTCACGGTCGCCGCGGATGGCGCTTGACACGGCGGCCGGGCTGCCCGCGACGATGCGCGATGTCCTTCATGGTCTGCGCGTTCCTCCCTTCCTGCGCACGTTCCGGCGATATCATCGCACGCGCCCGCAGGCAAGCAAAGCGGAAGGGCGGCCTTATACTCATTCTTGATGAAAACGGCTCATCAGAACCGCAATGGTCGCTACGCTCCGCTGCGGTTCCCGCCGCTTACGCCGTGATCATGGAAGACGTCAGGGCTGCCGCCCTAAAACCTGCCTGAGGGATTTCAGACTCCCTTCTTCGCTTCGCGCTGTATTTGACCTTTTGATCAAAAATCAGTATGATACGAAAAACGCCGCAAGGATGCGGGCATCCTTGCGGCATGGGGTCAGCGATACTGGGCCAGCAGCTTGTCCCAGGCCTCGTTGATGGTCTCCTGGTGGCTGGTGGCGTACGGGCCGATCTCCTGCGCCTTCTCCATGGAGATGGGGAAGTGCACGCACAGGTGCCCGTCGAAGTTGTTGTCCTTGAGGTGGAACGGAGAGTGCGGCGTGTTGTGGGTGGAGCCGATGTACGTCTTGCCGTCGGAGAACGTCACCCAGACAGCCTTGGGCGTCCACGTGGTCTCGCCGCCAAAGGCCTTGTTCATGATGGCGGTGTCCTCCGCGGTCAGCGGCTCGGCGTCCATGTGCGCGTCCTTGGTCATGATGCGCAGCGTCCACGTGTATCCGGTCTCCGGATCATAGACGGAGCAGTATTCGCCGTTGGCGTAATTGCGGCGCCAGTTATAGAAGTTCTCGTAGCGCACGTCGTTGCCGGACACGCCGCTGGACGAGCCGCCGGACGAGCTGCCGGTGTCGTTGTTCTTGTACTTGGCGTTGATCGCGGAGAGCGTGCGCTTGCCCGCCATGCCGTCGGCGGTCAGGCCCATCGCCTTCTGGAAGGTGATGACGGCCTCCTCCGTGATCTCGCCGTAGTGACCGGTCTGGTTGCCGGAGTAGTAGCCCATCTCGGCGAGCATCTTCTGGAGCTTGAGCACCTCGTCGCTGCGATCGCCCAGCATCAGCGTATCCGATGTATCCAGCAGGCTCGAAGAGGACGAGCCGGAGGAACCGGACGAGCTGGAACCGGACGAGCCGCCCGCCATCTCGCTGGCGATCTTGGAGAGCGTCTTGCTGCCCGCCACGCCGTCGGCGGACAGGTCGTTGGCGCGCTGGAAGTTGTAGACGGCCTCCTTCGTCAGCCGGCCGAAGTCGCCGGTGACGGAGCCCTTGTAATAGCCCAGATCCTTGAGGTTCTGCTGCAAGGTGCGCACGTCCTCGGAATCCTCCATGCCGTAGCGCAGCGTGACGCCGGACGAGGAAGAAGACGAGGAGGACGAGCTGCCGGAAGAGCTGTTGCCCAGCGCCGTGGCGATCTTGGCCAGCGTCTTCGCGCCGGCGATGCCGTCGGCGGACAGGCCGTTCGCCCGCTGGAACTTCATGACGGCGGCCTCGGTGAGCGTGCCGTAGTGGCCGCTGATGCTGCCGCTATAATACCCCAGCGTCGTGAGATCCTCCTGCATCTGGCGCACGGCGTCGCTGCGGCTGCCGTGGCGCAGCGTGTCGCTGCTGCCGGAGGAAGACGAGGAGGAGTCGGAAGACTCCGAATACGAGATGCCGGTCTCCTCGTAGAGCATGGCGATCGTATCCTCGCCGGCGATGCCGTCTTCCTTGAGGCCAAAGCGCTTCTGGAACAGCTTGACGGCGGCCTGCGTTTTCTCGCCGTAGTGGCCGGTGATGCCGCCCGAATACAGCTTGAGCTTCTTGAGCGCAGTCTGGATGTTCTCGATTTCATCGGCTTCATCGCCGAGGCTATAGCTCTGCGCCGAAGCGAGGGCGCATACGCACACCATGAGGATGGCCAGCGCCATCACGATCCATTTCTTTTTTGACGCAATCATCATGAGGGCACGCGTCTCCTTTCATCTCAACTACGTCATCAGTTTATTACAACTTGTAACATTTGTCAATACGAATTTAAAAATCTTCATGTCGAATCGAAACGAAGTTTGCGATACCCATGTGAAATATCAGAAAATGGCGCGGCACGGCGCGAAGGAGACGGTGTCAAGCGGCGTATAGCGCAGCACGCCGGAGGCGTCGCGCGCGCTCAAAAAGACGTGCGCCTGCGCGGCGGTAAAGCGCGCCGCCGGGCCATCGGGCAGCGCATCCGGGATCACGGCGTGCCGGGCGAGCGTGATGTGCGGGGAAAACGGGCCGGCATCGGCGGGCAGGCCGGCCTCGCGCAGCGCACTGACGAGCTGCGCGTGCAGCGGCGCAAGCGGCGGATCGCTCGCCACCCGCAGAATCAGAATGCCGTTTTGCGGACTGCCGAAGTGCGACAGGCCGTCGAGCGCCAGGCGCGGCGCGGGAAAATCGCGGACAGCCTGCGCGAGCACCGTGCGCGCATCGCAAAGCCGCGCCTGCGGCACGTCGCCCAGAAACGCCAGCGTGACGTGGTGGTTGTCGCTCAAGACGTACCTGCCGGGGATGGACGCTTCGCAGTGCGCCGTGCACGCGCGCGTGACGGCCCGCACGCCGTCCGGCAGGGACAAGCCGAAGAACAGGCGCATCTTCTCCCTCCTCTCACGCCGCCATTGTAGCACGGCTGGCGGGCGCGGAGCAAGTGTGTTATAATGAAGCGACAAAGGACGACGGAGGGACGCGGATGTACACGTTATTGCAGGCGCGCGACGCGGTCGGCAGCGCGTCGAATTATGCGCGCGGCCGGGTCTACGTGCGCGAAGGGCGGGTCGGCCCCATCTCGCGCTCGTGCGCGGACGGGATCCTGACCTGCAGCGCCACGGTGCACGCGGCGGACAGGGATTATGCGGCGGCGTTCGGCTATGACGAAGAGACGCAGGATTTTGCGTACAGCGCGTGCGATTGCCAGGGCTGTGCATACTGCCGCCACGTGGCCGCGCTGATGATCGCCGTGTGCGTCGGCGCGCAGCCGATCGATGAGCGCCCGTCCGAAGACGACCTGATCGACGGCCTGCTCGACGGCGCGCAGCCCTTCTCCCTGCGCCGCGCGCCGCAGGACGCGCCGGTCCGGCTCTATCCCGTGCTGCGACGTCTGTCCGCCGAGTCGTTGGGCCTGCGCCTGAAGATCGGCCGGACGCGCGCCTACATGGTGCGCAGCATGTCGGAGCTGGCGTCGCGCGCAGCCCGCCGGGAGGCGGCGGTCTACGGCCGGGAGCTGACGTTTTCCCACAGCGAGGCCGAGCTCGACGAGGCGGACGCCGCGCTCTTTGGCCAGATCGTGATGCTCGCGGGCAATCCGCGCATCGCCAACGGCGGCGAGCTTTCTCTTTTCGGCGCGGCGCTGGATCAGACGATGCGCCTGCTGATCGGCCGCGAGGTCGAGGTCTGCGGGGAAAACGGCGAATCGCGGCGCGCGAAGGTCGTGCGCGGGGATATCGTGCTGCCGGTCGAGCTGGCGGCGCAGGCGGAGCGCACCACGCTGACGGTGGAGGCGCAGGACGTGGTGACGGGGCTGGCGGGCGCGTATCATCTGGGCGAAACAGAGATCTGCTGCGCGCTGGGCGACGCGTATGCGCGCATCGCGCCGCTGACGCAAATCGCCCGCGCAAGGCCGCAGGGCGTGCGCCTGCGCGAAGCGCAGTTGGAGGCCGTCTGCACGCGGCTGATTCTCCCGGCGGCGGACAGCGTGCGCCTTGTCAAGGGGCAGGCCATCCTCGCGGCGCACACGCCCACCCCGGCGGCGGTCCGCTTCTACGTGGACGCGGCCGACGGCCGGCGGCTCACCTGCCGGGTCGCGCTCGATTACTGCGGCGTGGAGCTCGCCCCCGGCCAGACGCATCCGCACATCCGGCGCAACGCGGCGCTGGAAGCGGACGCCTGCGCGGCGGCCATGCGCCTGTTCCCCACGAAGGAAGGCGTCGGCCAGTACGCCTTTTCGGGCGAGGAGTCGGCGTGCTTCGCGCTGCTGCGCGACCGGCTCCCGCAGTTGGAGCGCACGGGCGAGGTGCACGTGAGCCGGCGGCTCGCGCAGATGCACGTGCACAAGCCACGGCCGATGGCCTTCGGCCTGCGCCAGGAGGGCGACCGGCTGACGCTGAAGGCGGATCTGGGCTACACGCGGGAAGAGCTTGCGCAGGCGCTCTCGGCCTATCGGGAAAAGCGCGCCTACGTGCGGCTGACCAGCGGCATCTTCCTCAGCGGCGAGGCGCTTGAGCAGGCCGCCGACGCGGCGCAGGTGCTCGACGGGCTGGACGTGACGGCCGAACAGACGGAGGCGGGCGTGGAGGTCGCCCCCAGCCGCGCCATGTATCTGGACGCGGCGCTCAAAGCGCGGCCGCACATCGCGCTGCGCGCGCCCGAAGCGATCTCTTCGTGGACGCAGCGCATCGAGCAGGCGCAGCAGACGCGCATGGCGCAGCCCGCAAGCCTGCGCACGACGCTGCGCAGCTATCAGCTGGAGGGCCTCTCCTGGCTGTGCGCGCTGAGCGGCGCCGGCTTTGGCGGCATCCTCGCGGACGACATGGAGCTGGGCAAGACCGTGCAGGCGTTGGCGCTGCTGCTGCACGCCAGGGAACAGGGCGAGCGCGTGCGCGCGCTGGTGGTGTGCCCGGCGTCCCTCCAGCTCAACTGGCGCACGGAGGCGCAGCGTTTCGCGCCGGATCTGACGTGCGCGAGCCTGACGGGCGACGCCAAAGCGCGCGCGCAGGCGATCGCGGCGCAGGACGCGCCCGAACTGCTCATCACCTCCTACGACCAGCTCCGCCGCGACGCGCAGGCCTATGCGGACATCCCGCTGACGCATCTGCTGCTGGACGAAGCGCAGACCATCAAGAACGCCGCCTCGCAGGCCGCCAGGTCGGTCAAATCGCTGCGCGCCGCACATCGCTTTGCGATGACCGGCACGCCGGTGGAAAACCGACTCTCGGAGCTCTGGTCGATCTTCGACTTCCTGATGCCCGGCTATCTGGGCACGTACAAGAAGTTCAAAGACCGCTTCGAAGCGCCTATCGTGCGCCATGCGGACGCGCGCGCCAGGGAAAACCTGCACATCCTCGTCGCGCCGTTCATCCTGCGGCGCATGAAGAAGGACGTGCTGTCCGATCTGCCGGAGAAGGTGGAGACGGTGATGACCAGCGAGATGACATCCGAGCAGCGCAGGCTCTACGCGGCGCACGCCGCGGCGCTGCGCAGGCAGAGCGCGGGCGGCCTTGCGGACGGGCAGAGCCGCATGGCCGTGCTCGCCGGGCTGACGCGCCTGCGCCAGCTGTGCTGCGATCCGTCGCTGTGCCTGGAGGGCTACACGGGCGGCAGCGGCAAGCTGACGCAGTTTTTGGAGATCGTGCGCGACGCGCTCTGCGGCGGGCACCGGCTGCTGGTGTTCTCGCAGTTCACCTCGATGCTCGCGCGCATCGCCGATGCGCTGCGCGCCGAGGGCATCGCGCACTACACGCTGACCGGCGAAACGGACAAGCAGACGCGCATGGCGCTGGTGGAGCAGTTCAACGCGGGCGGCGCGGACGTGTTCCTCATCTCGCTCAAGGCGGGCGGCACCGGGCTGAACCTGACCGGCGCGGACGTGGTCATCCACTACGATCCGTGGTGGAACGTCGCCGCGCAGAATCAGGCGACGGACCGCGCGTACCGGATCGGGCAGACGCGGGGCGTGCAGGTCATCCGGCTGATCGCCTCCGGCACGGTCGAGGAGCAGATGCTGACCTTGCAGGAGCAAAAGCGCGCGCTGGGCGACAGCGTGCTGCCGGGCGACGAGAACCTCTTCACCGTGGATACCGAGCTGCTGCGCGCGGTGCTCGGCGGGCCGCTCCTCCCCAGGCGCAGGCGATGAGCGCAAGCTGCCCAACGCGCGGCCATCCCGACAAACAAAAAACGGCCTCGCGCGGATGCATCCACGCGAGGCCGTTTTGGATTGTACGGCAAATCGCTCAGCGCAGCAGCTCGTGGAGCACGCGGCCCTGCACGTCCTGCATCTGCAATCCGAGCGCCGCGGCAAATGTGGGCGCTTCGTCCACCAGATGCGCCTGCGGCAGCACCGCGCCCGCCCGAATGTGCGGGCCAAAGGCCAGCAGCGTCGGCTGCGGCCCCTTGTCGGGCAGAT
Organism: uncultured Clostridia bacterium; assembly: GCA_944333055.1. Taxonomy (GTDB): domain Bacteria; phylum Bacillota; class Clostridia; order Christensenellales; family Aristaeellaceae; genus Ventricola. Next base: position 31,861 of record CALVKT010000053.1, on the reverse strand, counting down.
GGCCGTGCGTCGCCCGGCCCAGCCGGTAATCGCTGTTGTTGAGCGTGCGCATGACCGGCGCATCCAGCCCGCCGGAGAACGTGGTGATGCCGTCGCTCTCCAGCACGAACGCGAAGCCGCCGTCCAGGTGATACGTGCGCGCCGCTTCTTCGCGCGTGATGACCGATTCGATGCCCCATGCGCCCTCCTCGACCAGCGCCTTGAGCACCGCGTGCACCGCCTGCTCCGCCCCATCCCGGACGAACACCAGCGCGGACAGGCCGTTGGAATGCGCCCATGCCTGCCAGTCGCGCACGTTGCCGTCCGCATCCAGCGTGATCAGCCCGCGGCCGGCCAGCAGCGCGTTGAGCGCAACGGCCCGATGCACATTGAGCTGGCCGTGATCGCTGACGATGAAGAAGTCCGTGTCCTCAAACACGCCCGCGTCCTGCGCGGCCTTAAAGAGCATGCGCAGCCAGCCGTCCGTCTCGTGAATGCCATGCGTGACCAGCGGCGTGAACAGGCCGGTCTGGTGGCGGTAGGCATCCAGATTGGCGGGATGGAGCATCAGCAGGTTCGGCTTGAATTCGCGCAGCATGTCGCCCGCGCAGGCGTAGATGAACGCATCGCAATACGGATGCTGCCGGTGCCGGCCGGAGAGCAGGCGGATGTTCGGGCGGACGATGCGCTCGATCACCGCTTCGCTGCTGCCGGATTCGCGGAAGCAGTCCAGATCGCCCTGCGCCGCGTGCTGCGGCCAGTATTCGTCGATCAGGTAGTCGATGGACGCGTCCCGCCCCGTGACGGGCCAGAACACGGAGCCCGTGGTCATGCCGGCCTGCTTCACATAGTCCGGCAGCGTTTTGGCGCGCACCTGATCGCGGAAGAAGAACCAGGGCGTCTTGCTCTTTCCGGGGATCACATGGTCGTTGCTCACAAGGCCGTGGCGCTGCGGGTACACGCCGGTGGACATCGTGGTGTGGCAGGGATAGGTGACGGAGGGATAGATGGAGCGCACGCGCTCAACCCGCGCGCAGCGATCCCAGATTTCGGCCACGGCCGGCAGCGTGCGCAGCAATTCGGTATCCTCGAATACCATCGCGTCCACCGAGACGACGACCACGCGGCGTTCTGTCTTCATATTCAATCCGCCTCCAGCAGCTCCCGCACCTTGTCCGCGACAGCCAGGCCCAGCGCCCTGTGGCTCTCCGGCTCCATGTGGACGTTGTCCTTGACGGACGGCTCGGCATAGTCCGCCGCATCCAGGAACGCCACGCCCTTGGCCGCGCACATGCGCTTGAAATAGCCGGTGAACTGCTGCGCCTGCGCGTATCCGTCGCGCACGGTGGTATCCGGGTTGTCCGCGATGCCGATGCCCACGCGAATGGGCGAGATGACCAGCACCTTGAGCCCGTTGGGGAAGACCAGCGAGCTTTCCTTCTTGTTTTGCACCATGTCCGCTAGGCTGATCAGGGACTCCACGCCCTTGGCCGCGCCCAGCGCGTCGGTGAACTTGAGGTCGTTGGTGCCCAGAGAGATGATCAGCAGATCCAGCGGCTTCTGGCTGATCAGGGAGATGGGCAGCGCGTCGCGGCCGTTGCGCCACAGGTCGCGCATGTCCTCGTACGCGCTGGTGCGCGCGTTCATGCCGTCCTCCACGACCGCATAGCCGTCGCCCAGCGCATCCTGCAGGACGCCCGTCCAGCGGGTGTGCTCGTCGTAGCGCACGCCGGTCAGCGGGGTATAGCCCCACGTGTTGGAATCGCCAAAGCAGAGAATTCGTTTCTTCATGTCCGTCCTCCTTCAGATGGCCCGAATGTGCACCCGGGCCATATAGTCCTCCACGGCCTGCACGTCGCCCGCGACGCGCCGCGTGGCCGAAGCCACGCCCAGGCCAAACGCCTGCGCCGCGGGCAAGCCCGCGTCCGCGCCCTTGAGAAAACCGGAAACCAGCGCGTCGCCCGCGCCCACGGTCGTGACCACCGGCACCTTGACGGCGTCCGCGCACAGCCGCTGCGCCTGCGTGACCAGCACGGAACCGGCCGTATCCATGGATACGATCACCGTCTCCACCCCGCCGTCGACGATCGCCTGCGCGGCCTGAAGCACATCCTGCTCCGTGCGCAGGCTATGCCCCGCAAACAGCTCCAGCTCGTGGCGGTTGGGCTTGATGAAGTCGGGCTTTTCGGCCACGCCCAGGCGGAAGGGTTCGCCCTCCGCATCCAGCGCGACCCGGCAGCCCTGCGCATGCGCGATGCGAATCATCCGGGCATAAAAGTCCCCGGGGCAGCCCGGCGGCATGCTGCCGGTGAGCACCAGCCAATCGCCCGCCCGCACAGCGGCGCGGATCGCGTCCTCCAGCGCCTCGACATGCCGGGGTTCAAGCGGCGCAGCCGAAGCGTTGATCTCCGTGATCGTCTGCGTGGAGAGATCCATGACCTTGAGGTTTGTGCGCAGCTCGCCCGTCACGGGCACGGCCGTACAGCGGATGCCGGCCGCCTCCATGGCTTCGCTCAGGCGTTCGCCGCCCTGCGCATGGCGACAGGTGATCAGCGCCGTCTGCGCGCCCATGGCGTGCAGGCACATGGCGACATTCACACCCTTGCCGCCGACGACGGTGCGCGTCTGCGCCACACGGTTGGTTTCCCCCACGCGCAGCGCCGGCAGCGACAGGGTTTGATCCAGACTTGGGCTCAGGCAGACCACAGTAATCATATCATACCTCCGGGAAATTGGAAAGCAGGTAACGTTCCGCTTCCAGATTCCAAAGCATATTGTGGCGGGCGCAGATCTCGTGCAGCGCGGCAAAGCGGGCGTCCGTCCTGCCCAGTGCCTCAAAGTCGCTGATGGCGGTCAGCGGCATGGACTTGTGGGTGTAGATGAGCTTTTTGCCGCCGCTGAGCCTGGGCAGATTCAGCGTCGCCTCCGCGCAGCAGTCCAGGCCGCCCACGTGCGTGACCATCACGGCGGGGTTGATGCGGCCCTGCGCGGTCAGCTCCAGGCTCTCGATCATGTCCTCGGTGTTGCCGCCCGTCGTGCCGATGACGTGGGTCAGGTTGTAATGCACGTCATAGAAGTTCATCCGCGCGGAGAACTTCGGATCGGTCGGGCCGGCGAACATGTTCAGGCAGCCGTCGCGGCCGAGGATGGCGCTGGCCATCTCCACCACGCTCTCCACCGGCGCATACACGAGCACGTCGTCAAAGCCACCCTCGGAAATCTCCAGCAGCTTTTCGACCGGCTTGTCGATCACGCCGGTGTTGAGGAAGAGCACCTTCGTCTGCGGGTATTGCTCCTGCGGGAAGAGCGAACGGGCGCGCGTCAGCCGCGCCTCGTCGATATCGGTGACGACCAGCAGCGCGGGCTTGCGGTCGCCGTTGAGCGCATAGGTCGCCGCGCCCAAGCCCATCGGGCCGCCGCCGGCCAGGATGCACATCTTTCCGCGCTCGCGGATGCCCATCTCGTGCGTGTAGCTGCCCATCTTCCCGTGATACGCCGCGTGGAACGCGCCGATGCTGCAGCTCATGGGTTCGGCCAGGCTCGCCTCGAAGTACGCCTCTCCCTTGTACTCCAGCAGGCAGCCCAGCTCCATCACCTCGGCGGGGATGATCGTGTACTGCGTATCGCCGCCGAAAAACTCATAGCTGTATCCCGGCGACCACATGGTGCCCTTGTAATTGAGCGCGGGCTGCAGGGTGAACTTCATGCCCGGCTTGAACTTGTCCTGATGGTTCTTGCCCACCTTCACGATGTTGCCGGCAAATTCGTGGCCCATGATGGCCGGATGCTCCGCCACATCATCGTGCACGCGCTTGTGCGCCGCCCCCAGCGTCGCGCACTTGTATGTCGACATGCACAGGCTGTCGGAGACGACCTCCGCGAGGATCTCGTCGTCCCCGATTTCGGGCAGCTCAAACGTATCCAGACGCAGATCACCAGCGCCATGCAGGCGAACAGCTTTCGTTTTCATCGATTTTCCTCTCCTTTATTGTCCGAAGATGGCCGACGATGGATCATTCGCGACGAGCTGCGCATGATCCTGCATCAGCCTTGCGAGTTGCAGATAGCGTTCATATCGCGCGGTAAAGGCGGCATGGCGCTGCCCGTCGGGGTGATACACCCGGACAAACGGCGCAGCCATGCGCGCCGAGGTCAGCGGCAGATCGGCGCTCTCCCCGGTGTCCGCCGCGTTGGCCGCCATGACGGCCGCGCCAACCGCCGCTTCGTAGCGGATATCCGAAAAGTACAGGTCGTGGCCGAGCACATCGCAAAAGAGCTGAACGAGGGTGGGGTTCTTTCTGGCGATGCCGCCGCATACGGCGATGCGCCCGGCGGCGATGCCCTGGCGCGTCAGGTTTTCCAGGTTCAGCCGCGCGCAGAACGCCGTCGCCTCCACCGCCGCCCGGTATATGTCCTGCGCCGTCGTCTGCAGCGTCATGCCCACCAGCACGCCCGTGACGTCCCGCCGGGCAAACGGGCCGCGATGGCCGTTCCACCAGTCCAGCGCCATGACGTCCGACGGCTGCGGCGCGCGCTGCAACGCACGCTGCGCGAGCCAGCCGTGGATGTCGAGCCCGGCCTGCTCGGCCGCGGCCCATTCCGACGGCGGCATGCACGTTTGCACGACCCAGCCGTACAGATCGCCCATCGCCGCCATGCCGCACTCACAGCTGTACAGACCCGGCACGGCGGCGTCCTGTGCGCCGCCGGCGCAGCCCTCCACGGGCGCGCACCGGCTGGACAGCGCCGTCATCACGCCGCTGGTGCCCAGCGTCAACAGCATGTCCCCGTCCGATTGCAGGCCCAGGGCGAGCAGCGGCACATTGCCATCCAGCGCGCCGGCGCTCACCGCGATGCCGGGCTGCAGCCCCAGCCGCCGCGCGACATCGGGCAGCAGGCTGCCGATGCGGTCGCCCCAGCGCACGCTGCGGCCGCGCAGCTTCGCGCGCAGCGCGCCGAAGCCCGGCTCCACCGCCTCCAAAAAGGCTTGCGAAGGCGGCCGGCCGTCGTACCCCATCGCCTTGTAGGCGAAGGAGCCGACGTTGCGCGTGACGGCGCCGCTGAGCACATAGGGGATGTAGTCCGTCAGATCCATCATCAAATCGGCGGCTTCAAAGACCGCCGGGGCGTCGTGGAAGGTCTCCAGCGCCTTGGGGATGAGCCATTCGCTGTTGACGCCGCCGCCGTTCCACGGCAGCGCCGGCTCCCGGCGCGCCTGCGCCGTGCGCAGCACCTGCGCAGCCTCCCGTTCGGCGCTTCGGCTCTTCCAGAGCTTCATGTAGGCATGCGGATTGCCGGAGAAGGCCGCGTCCATGCACAGCGGCCTGCCATCGGCGCCGACGGCCACCAGCGTCAGGCTGGTGGTGTCCGCGCCGATGCCGGTCACATCCAGCGGCGACACGCCGCACGCGCGCAGGCTCTCGCGCACGACCTCCTCCATGGCGCGCAGGTATTGCGCCGGATCGGCCAGCGCCATCTGCGCCTTGATGGGCGCATGCGTGCCGGGCAGCGTCTCATAGACGGCGTAGGGGCGCTCCGCGACGGCGAGCACGTGTCCGTTGCGCACGTCCGTCACGACGCCGCGCACGCTGCCGGTGCCAAAGTCCAGTCCGATGGTGTAGGCCATAGCGCGCTCCTTACTTCAGGCCATTGTAGGCGAAGGCCTTGAGGATCTTCTTGCTGGCGAACATGTAGATCACCAGCACCGGCGCCACGAGGATGACGTTGCCGGCCATCAGCACGTTCCAGCGGATGGCATTGTCGCCGCTGTCGCGCAGCTTCTGGATGGCCATGGTCAGCGGGCGCACCGCCTCGTTGGTGGTCATGACCAGCGGCCAGAAGTAGTTGTTCCAGATGGAGATGAACGAGAACATCGCGATGGTGATCATCGCGCTCTTGCTCATGGGCAGCATGATGCGCATGATGATCTGAAATTCGCTGGCGCTGTCCAGCCGGGCGGATTCCAGAATCTCCTCCGGAATCTGCTTGAAGGACTGGCGCAGCATGAAGATGCCGAACGCGTTCGCGCCGAAGGGCAGAATCTGCGGCCAGAGCGTCTGGAGCAGCTTCGCCTTGGCCATCATCAGGTAGATGCTGATGTAGGTGAGCTGGCCGGGGATCATGAAGGCGAGCAGCACCACGCCAAAGAGCACGCCCTTGAACGGGAAATCGCGCTTGGCGAAGGCATAGGCGGCCGGGATCATGATCAGCAGCTGGAGCACGATGGTGGTCGCGGTGATGATCACCGAGTTTTTGAAGTACATCGGCAGATCGATGTTCATCTCCCCGATCGCGCTGAAATTCTCCAGCGTGAAGGTGTGCGGCCAGAGGGTGGGCGGCGTCTGAATGGATTCGATGTAGCTCTTAAACGCCGTGGAGATCATCCAGTAAAAGGGGAATACGAACAGGATGACGATGGCCAGCTTCACGATGTCGCCGGGCAGCCTGCGCATGAACTGCGCCCTGCGGCGCGCACGGCTGATGCGCCGGAGCTCCTCTTTGGACGCCAGCTGATCGCTATACGTGTTCACTGATAATGCACCTTCCTTTCCAGCCCGCGGAAGTCGAGAATCGTAATGAGCACGAGGATCAGCAGCAGAACCACGCCGCCGGCGGACGCGAGGCCCAGCGAGTTGTTGTTCAGGAAGGCGTATTCGTAGATCCACGTACACAGCACCTGCGTGGAGTTGCCGGGGCCGCCGTTGGTCATGACGCGGATGGAGTCAAAGACCATGAACGAACCGGTGGTGATGGTGATCAGCAGGAAGAAGAGCTGCGGGGAGAGCATCGGCAGCGTGATCTGGAAGAACTGCCGGATGGGAGACGCGCTGTCCAGATCGGCCGCCTCGTAGATTTCGGTGGGAATCGCCTTGAGCGCGGACATGATGATCAGCGAATAATAGCCGATATTCTTCCAGACGTTCATCACGATGACGCAGTTCATCGCGGTGGACGGCTGATCCAGCCAGCGCACGGACTTGAGGCCTATGGCGTTGAGGATGGTGTTGAACAGGCCGTAGATCTCGGAGCTGAACATCCAGCTCCAGACGAACGCACAGGAAATGGACGCGACCAGATGGGGCGAGAAGATGGCGCTCTGCGCAAAGTGATTGAGCTTCCTGTCCTTGGAGAGCCAGACGGCGCACAGCACGGACAGCGAAATGAGCAGCACGAGCACGACCGCCGTGTAATAGGCCGTATGCTTGAGCGCGGGCACAAAATCCGGGTTCTTCGTGAACAGGTCCACGAAGTTCTGAATGCCGCGGAAGGATTTGTACGGATTGCGGACATTGCCGCGGAACAGGCTCAGGTGAAACAGATTGCACAGCGGATAGATGCAAAACAGGCCGAAGAACACCATGGCCGGCAAAATCATGGCGTAAGAAAGCGCCCAATTCTTCCATTCGCGCTTGAGCACGCGCCGCCGCTCCGCGTTTTTGTTATACATCGCTCATTCCTCCCGCGGTCTGCAGCAGCGCTGCGTACTGCGCATCCCCGACTGCGGCGCGGCGAATGCGCTGTCCGTCACGATCAAAGAAGTACAGCTGGTTGTCGCCGACATTGAGCACCACGTGATCGCCCGACCGATACTGATCGTTGAGCATCTTGACGGAGACGGTCTGCCCGTCGGCAAAGGCGACCTGATAGAGCGTTTCGCTGCCCAGCATTTCGCGCACCTGGATGACGCCCTTGCGGCAGTAGCGGGCGCCGTCCACCTTTTCGCGGGTGAGCTGCACCGCCTCCGGGCGGAAGCCGAACCGGTTTTCCGCGTCCAGAGGAAGCACGTTCATCGCGGGCGAGCCGATGAACTGCGCGATGTACGTGTTGTTGGGATCGTGGTAGATCTGCTCCGGCGTGCCCTGCTGCAAAATCTTGCCCTTGTCCATGATGACGATGTCGTCGGCCATGGACATCGCCTCCACCTGATCGTGCGTCACGTACACGAACGTCGTCTTGAGCTGTTTGTGCAGGTGAATCAGCTCCACGCGCATCTGCACGCGCAGCTTGGCGTCCAGGTTGGAGAGCGGCTCATCCATCAGGAAGACCTTCGGCTCCTTGACCATGGCGCGGGCGAGCGCGATGCGCTGGCGCTGGCCGCCGGAGAGCGTGTTCGGCTTTCTGTCCAAATACTCGGTCAGGCCCACGGAGGCGCAGACCTCCTGAATCCGCTTGTCGCGCACCTCCTTGGGGATGTGCTTGTTCTTGAGGCCGAACTCGATGTTCTCGCGCACGGTCATCGTGGGATAGATGGCGTAGTTCTGGAAGACCATGGCCACGTCGCGCTTGCCCGGCTCCAGATCGGTGATGTCCTTGCCGTCCATGAGCACCTGACCGCTCGTCGCCGGGCCGATGCCCGCGATCATGCGCAGCAGCGTGGTCTTGCCGCAGCCGGACGCGCCGACCAGCACGGTGAACGTGCCGTCGCGGATGGTCAGGTCCAGATTCTCGATCACTTTGTTGGAACCAAATGACTTTTCAACTTGATGAAATACGATTTCCCCCATATTGTGACGCTCCTTCGCTTTGAAATTTGGATGGAAAAGGTCTTCCGGAAAAAGATGGGCCAGGAAGGCGATCCTTCCTGGCCCCTTTCGTCGAGCCTGATGAGTGTGAAATTCCACGCGGATCACTCAAAGTATTCGGCGGTGGTCGTCTTCATCATCTCAATGGCCTCTTCGGCGGTGATGGTCTGCGCCTGGATCAGCAGGTCGAGCGCCTCAAAGCCAGCGTTCATGTACTCGGTCATCTGCGGGATGACACCCTTCTCCTGCGCCTCGCCGTATTCCATCTGGTCATAGGCGACGCGGGCATACGGATGCTCCTCCCAGTACTCGATCATCGGCTCATACTCCGCCACGGACTTGGTGAACGGGATGTAGCCGGTGCCGACGGAGTTGCGGTAGATCATCTCGTCGCTCATCAGGAACTTGATGAACTCCCAGCCGGCCTGCTGCTCTTCTTCGGAGTTGCCTTCAGCGATCAGGCTGATGGAACCGCCGCCGATGGACACGAACGGCTTGCCTTCCGCATAGTAGGGGAACGGCGCGACGCCCATCTCATAGCCGCCTTCCTTCATGCCCGTCTCAATGCTGATCAGGCCGCCGGAGGAATTGAGGATGGCGCCGAGCTTGCCGGTGAACAGGCGCTCCATCATGGCGCTGCCGCCCTGCGCGTCATACGGCTTGCACCAGCCCTCATCGACCCAGCGGCGATAGTCGGAGAAGATCTTGAGCAGCGTGCCGTCCTCCAGGCACGGGGAGCTCTTGCGGTCAGCGGAGATGTAGGAAGAACCCAGCTGCGCCGGAGAGACGGTGCCGTAGGTGAAGGACTGGGACGGGATCTCCAGGCCGTACACCAGGGTGTTGCCGTTCTCATCGACGGTGTAGAACGCCTTGCAGAACTCTTCCATCTCCTCGATGGTGGTCGGCGCGGTCAGGCCCTTCTCGTCCGCCAGGGTCTTGTTGTAGAAGAACAGCGGCGTGGAGCGCACGTACGGGAAGGCCCACACGCGGCCGTCGTCCGCCTCGTAGACTTCCTGGAAGCAGTCGAGGAAGTTGGACAGATCAAAGCCGTCCGCCTCGCAGAAGGGGCGCAGGTCGGCGAGGATGCCGTCCTCCACCTGCGGGGCGATCTGGAACAGGCCGCTGACGGCCACGGTCGGCTGATCGCCGGAGGTCACGGAGAGCTGCACCTTGGAGAGGATGTCATGGTAGGAGCCCACGTAGGTCTCCTGCACTTCGATGCCCTTTTCTGCGCCGATGGTGGCATTGAACGTGTCGACGGAATCCTTGACCACGTCATAGAGCGCGCCGCCGGAGGCATGATGCCAGAAGGTGACGATCGTCTTCTCCTCCTCTGCGGAGGCGACGGTGCACAGGCTCATCGCCAGAGCCAGCACCAGCAGCATGGACAACAGTTTTTTCATCGGGGGAACCTCCTTTTGATGATGTGAAGCCGTTTTGGCTTTTCAGCCGCAGCCTTTATCTGCCACCATTATAGGCCCATAAAATGGTATTGTCAATCAATTTTAAATGTATTTTCGATCAAATTTTTGTAAAATCGAATTATATCGATCAAAATATGCACCATTCATCTGTGCAAACAAACAACTTGGTTGTATTGATCATTTTTTAACAATATTTTCCCTCGTCGGCGTCTTCGCCCACGCAAAAGCGCCCTGCGGGATCACCGCAGGGCGCGCTTGGGATCAGGGGGGATTACAGCACCTGAATGCCGTTTTGGATCATCTCGCCCCGGATGTCTTCGGGCAGATTGCCATCGGAGATGACCACGTCCACGTCGTTCAGGCGCGCGACGGAGAAGGGATAGGCGAAGCCCGTCTTCTGCGAATCCATGAGCATGATGATCTTTTCGGCGGACTGCATCACCTTCTGCTTGAGCATGTACTCCTCCTCCACGCCGCAGGAAAAGCCGCGCGCAGGCGCATAGCCGGTCGTGCCCATGAAGGCGATGTCAAAGTTCAGATCCTCCAGGTACTTGAGGCTTCGGGTGCCGTTTGTGGAGCGGGAAAAGACGTTGATGCATCCGCCGATCATGTACGCCTTGGCCTGCCGCAGGCGGCACATCTCCAGCGCGCAGGTCAGGCTGTTGGTGAAGATCAGACAGGGGATGTCCGGCATGCAGGCGGCCAGCTCGGTCGTGGTGGTGCCGGAATCGATGAAGATGGTGGTATTGGGCCGAATGAATTCGAGGGCCTTCTGTGCGATGAGCGCCTTGGCGTCCTTGTTGCGGGCGGCGCGCTGAGAGAAGAGATCGTCCGTCCCCACCACGATTTCAATGGACTTGACGCCGCCATGAATCCGGACGAGCCGCCGCTGCGTATCGAGGGCCTCCAGATCGCGCCGGAGCGTCATGTCCGATACGGCAAAGCGCTTCTTCAGCTCGGCGAAGCTGAGGGAACCGGCGCGATTGACATCGGCGACGATGCGGTCCCGGCGTTCCTGAACTTTCATGATCTGTTCTCTCCTTTGCTGGTCATGAACGGCGATATCATGATGATTATACCATCGCTTCGCTTAACATGCAAACCCCGCGCCGCAAATGTTTTGATCAGGCGCTCATTCCTCCGCGACCTCGCGCAGATAGGCCGCAAATTCGTCGGTCAGGCCGAGATCCCAGAGCACCGAGCAGGACAGGTATTTGTCGCGCACGTCGCGCGCGCCGAGGAAGGCGTCCACGGTATCCTCGATGGACAAGCCGAGGTCGCTGGGCCTCATGGGCATGCCGGTCTTCGCCATCAGGCCGCAGAGCGCGTCGTAGTCGGGCAGCTCCTCGTCGATGACGCGCAGGATCTCGTCCCAGTGCGCGATCAGGCGATCGAGCCGCGCGGCGTGTTTGTCCGGGTCGTTTTTGCGGCAGGCATCCTCCAGGCGGATGATGGTGCCGGCCGCCTTGCCATAGATGCGGCGCACCTGCGCCTCCCAGTCCTCGCGGCGGAACGCCTGCATCCAGGCCTGCGCGCGCGCACGGTCCGGGCGCACCTGCCGGATCCGGCGGTAGAGCTTCATGCACAGCACGGTGCCCACGCCCACCTGAATGCCGTGCAGCGCATAGGGCTTGCCGCGGTCAAGCGCCATCATCTCCCACATGTGGGAAAAATAATGTTCCAGCCCCGACGCGGGCCGGGAGCTTCCGGCATAGGCCATGCCCACGCCCGCGATGATCAGCCCCTCCGCGATGGCCGCCATGGCGTCCGGATCGCGCGCGGGGATGCCGTCTGCCGCGCCGACGACCTTCGCCATCGCCGCGCGCATCAGCGCGGCGACCTCCTCGCAGTAGAATTCGCCGGTGACGATGTGCGCGATGCGCCATTCGCACAGGGCGATGTACTTGGCGACCATGTCGCCCAGCCCCGCCCAGAGCATGGGCATGGGCGCTTGTGCCAGGATGTCGGTGTCCAGCAAGACGCCCGCCGGGCAGCGGTTGTACAGGGAGACCTTGACGCGATCGACCTCCATGGAGGACGAGCTGGACGCATAGCCGTCCATGCTCGGCGCGGTGCCCACGATCGCGCCGGGCACGCCCAACGCGTGCGCGATCACCTTGCACACGTCGTTGATCACGCCCGAACCCACGCCCAGCACCATGTCGCAGCCGGGCTGAACGTGCATCAGCGCGCTGCCCACCGCCCGCTCGTCCGGCGCAACGTGCGCGCCGGGGAGGATGTGGCAGGCGTGCGCGATGCCCGCCTCCGTCAGCAGGCGGCAGACCTGCTCGCCCGCCGCGGCGTACGTGTTCGCGTCGCAGACGACATAGGGGTGGCGCGCGCCCAGCGCGGCGACCATCTGCGGCGTCTCCCGAATCGCGCCGCGCCCCACCCGCAAATACGCCATCGCGCAGACGTGATGCCTGCCGCACGCACAGTCATATCCCCGGGGATCGGCCAGCGCCTCAAGCGAGAGCCGGCTCAAGTGCAGCATCGCGCATGTCTCCTTTCTGATTTGACCGTTTTTATACAAACGCTTCGAGCGCGCGGCGGATCTCCTCCACCGCGCCGCCGCCCAGCACGCCCTGCGTCATATCCGCCGGGCCGCCGCCCTTGCCGCCAAAAGCCGCGCACAGCGCCCCGGTGGCGGGGCGCACGTCCTGCGTCTGCGAGCAGAGCGCGAAGCTGTAGCCGCCCTCACGCGGCACGAGCACCAGCGCGAGCTTCGCGCCTGCGGAGAGCTTGCCCGCCGCCTTGCGCACCGCACCGGGCGCCAGCGCATCGCACGCCACCACGCGCACATCGTTGTCCCGCTCCCGCTCGGCCAGCAGATCGAACAGGCGAAGGCCCAGCTGCTCGCCCTGCCAGCGCAGGTGATCGCGCTCGGCGATCACGCGCGCCACCGCGCCGGCCACCTCGTGATGCTTGCAGGAGAGCGCCGCGCCCGATGCGTGCACCTGCTCCAGCAGCATGCGCTCCGCCTCCAGCGCGCGCCTGCCGCACAGCACGCTCACGCGCACGCCGCTCTTGTACTTCTGAAAGCCCATCACCTTGATCTGCCCGATCGCGCCGGTCTGCGCGACGTGCGTGCCGCAGCAGGCGCAGGTGTCCGCGCCCCGGATGCGCACGATGCGCAACGTGCCCTCCAGCGCCTTCTTGCTGCGGTAGTGCATGGCGGCCAGCTCGTCCTTGCCGGGCAGGAGCGTCTCCACCGGCACGTTGCGCCAGATCACCTCGTTGGCCAGCCCTTCGACGCGGCGGATGTCCGCCTCGGTGAGCGGGCCGTTAAAATCCATGGTCACGGCCTCGCTGCCGATGTGAAAGCCCACGTTGTCGTAGCCAAACAGGCTGCACACGAGGCCGGAGAAGATGTGCTCGCCGCTGTGCTGCTGCATCATGTCCAGCCTGCGCACGGCGTCCACCGCGCCCTCCACGACGCCGCCCACGGCGAGCGGCGCATCCGTCGTGTGCACGACCTCGCCGTCCACCTCGTGGCAGTCGAGCACGTTGACCCCGCCGAGCGTGCCGTGATCCGCGCCCTGCCCGCCGCCTTCCGGGAAGAAAGCCGTGCGGTCGAGCGTCACGCGGTATTGTCCCTGCTTCTGCTCGCAGCCCGTCACCGTCGCGGTGAAGGCCAGCAGCGAAGCGTCCTGATCGTACAGACGGATGGTCATACGCGCCTTCCTTTCGGGGAGAGAATTTCTCTGCCCATTGTAGCACAGGACGGCGCAAAAGACAAACCCCCACTTTCCTGCTGCGCGTCGGATCAGCGTGCCCGTCCTTTTTCCGGATTTTCGCCGGTTCAAAAAAACTCTTTCTCAAGCGGCCCGAATATATGGTATAATACAGTCAAAGAGGGCGGTCAAGCCCGACATGTTTGACCCGAAAAGGAGGACGATCCCATGAAAAATCCGCTCATCATCACCATCGGACGCGAGTACGGCAGCGGCGGCCGCGAGATCGGTCAGGCGCTGGCCAAGCGCCTGGGCATCGCCTTTTACGACAAGGAGCTCATCACGCTGGCCGCGAAGAAGAGCGGTTTGTCCGACGAGTTCATCGCCAGCAACGAGCAGCGCGTGCGCAGCGGCCTGATGCACAGCCTCGCCGCCTCCTCGGCGTATCACACCGGCTTCTTCGCCAACCAGTATCTGCCGCTGGCGGAGAACATCTTCATCGCGCAGTCGCAGGTCATCCGCACCATCGCCGACAAGGAGAGCGCCGTGATCGTGGGCCGCTGCGCGGACTACGTGCTTGAGGGCCGCGAGAACACGATCAACGTGTTCATCCACGCGCCGATCGAGGCGCGCGTCAAGCGCATCATGGCGCTGCACGGCGTCGATGAGGCCGCGGCGATGAAGGAGATCGCGCGCTCGGACAAGGAGCGCGGCAACCACTACTTCCGCTACACGGACATGAAGTGGGGCAAGGCGCAGAACTACGACATCTGCATCAACTCCGCGCTGATGGGCATCGAAAAGACCGTGGAGGTGCTCGCCCAGCTCGCGCAGATCGAGGAGCGCGCCTGATGGAGCGCTTCATCCCCTCGCAGACCGCGCTCGTGCTGGGCGGCGGCGGCGCGAAGGGCGCTTACGAGATCGGCGTGATGGAGGCGCTTGAATCGCTGGGCATCCGCGCGGGCAGCGTGTATGGCACGTCCATCGGCGCGCTCAACGCCGCCATGTACGCGCTGGGCGATGTATCGGCCGCGCGCGACCTGTGGCGGCGCATCCGCCTGAGCGACATCGTGACGCCCGAAAGCGTCGCGCTGGCCGAGGAGGCGGAGAGCCTGTTCACCCGGCCCGATAAGCTGCTGGATTTCATCACGCGCAACGCACAGAAGAAGGGCGTCGATCCGACGCCCCTCTTTGAGTTGATGCGCAGCCAGATCGACGAGCGCGCGCTGCGCGGGTGCGGCGTGCGCTTCGGGCTGGTGGCCACGCGCTTTCCGACGCTGACCATGGCCCAAAAGACGCTGGACGCCATGCCCGACGGCACGCTGCACGACTGGCTGATGGCCTCCTGCGCCTGCTTTCCGGCGCTGCCCATGCGCGCCATCGGCACGGAGCGGTATCTGGACGGCGGCTTCAGCGACAATGTACCCGTGGAGATGGCCGTTCGCCGCGGCGCGCGGCAGATCATCGCCGTGGACATCGGCCGCCAGCGCACGCACGCACAGTACGACCGCCGTCCGAACGTCACCTACATCCGCACGGCGCACCCGCTGGGCGGGCTGCTGACGTTCGACGCGGAACGCTCCGCGCGCAACATCGCGCTGGGCAAAAACGATGCGCTGCGCGCGTTCGGCCGCCTGCGCGGCACGCGCTACAGCTTCGACGCCGTCGATGCGCAGCTTCTGCGCACGCGCGCGCAGGATTTCGTCTGCTTCCTCACCACCTATGAGACCCGGATCGCCGGCAAGAACGACGCGCCGCTCTTTGGCCTGCTGGAAGAAGACCTGCGCCCCGGCGCGGACGCCGTAGACTACCTGCTGCGCGCCATGGAGCTGTGCGGCGAGACGCTCGCGCTGGATCCCACGCGCGTGTACACGTTCGCCGCCTATCGCGACGCGCTGGCGCAGGCGCTGCCGCTTGAGCGGGCCAAGGCCATGCTCGGCTCGCTGCTGGGCGGGCGCATCGGCGTGCTCTTCGCGCCGCCGCAGCCGGATCGCGCGTTCGTGCTCGCCTGCCTGTATCACCTGCTCCGGCGCGAGG
The DNA here is from genome assembly GCA_944333055.1 of uncultured Clostridia bacterium. Taxonomy (GTDB): domain Bacteria; phylum Bacillota; class Clostridia; order Christensenellales; family Aristaeellaceae; genus Ventricola. The sequence goes on along the minus strand of CALVKT010000053.1, from coordinate 16,225 downwards.
GCTCCTTCCCCGCGCTGGCACTGCATACGCTCAGCAAATTCCCGCGCGAATTGCTCTGCGCGCTGACGCTGCGCGAAGTCCTGTAATCCCGGCGCCGCGCCCAAGCAGCTTGAAGCTGCCGCGAAGCGACCGCCGGGCTTCCGGTGCATCGCTCAAAAAGAAAAGCGCCCTGCCCGGGCGCAAATTTGCGGTCATCACGCTTCGCTTTTCCGGCGAAAGCATGCCTTGTCCGGGCTCCCCGCGCTCAGTAAAGCTCGTCGAACGAATCGATCACCCGGTCGCAGACGGCTTGTATCGCCTCGCGGTCGGAGGCGTTCGTCGCGTCCGTGATGCCCACGACGCCAAGGCCCGCAGCCCGCGCGCCCCGCATCGCGTAGAGCGCGTCTTCGAACATCACGCAGTCCTCCGGCTTCTCGCCGATCAGCGCGCACAGGCGCGCAAAGAACGCCGGATTGCCCTTGCCGCCGCCGAGCATGTCCGTGGTGTAGATGCGGTCGAGCTTGCCAACCAGGTCGGCGCGGTTGAGGCCGATGAGCGCCAGGCGCGACGGCGTCGCCGTGCACAGCACGCGCTTCACGCCCCGCGCGCCCAGGCGCGTCAGATAATCGCCCGCGCCGGGCTTGAGCGCCATGCCCGCGCTGTAGGCCGGCTCCATCATCCGGCAGGCGCGCTCCAGCAGCATCGGAAAATCCGCCTCGACGCCGAAGTGCGCCTTCGCGTATTGCGCCGCCATCACGCCGGACAGGTTCATCAGATCGCGCTCCTGTTCGGGCGTGACGGTCACGCCCTGCTCGCGAAAGAACGAGGCGTTGAGCTTGCGCCATGCGCCCATGGAATCCAGTAGCGTGCCGTCCATGTCGAATATGGCGGCCTTCATCGTCTTGAGCATGCGTCCATTCCCCTTTGTCTCAAATGCTGACCCCCTCATTATATCCATTGCCGCGGGCGCGGTCAAGCGCGCATCCGCCTTGGGAGGTTCCATGACCCGAGAGACCTACATCCGCATGACCGGCGCCACGCGCCGCGCGCTCGCGCGCCTGCCCGGCGGCGCCAAATGGCTGCGCCTGCCCACGCTTGCCTGCGCCTGCGCGTATCTGCTCGCGCTGCTGCACCTGATGCTCGCGCGAGACATCCGCCTCGTGCGCGCGCTGCTCGTGCCGGCCGCCTGCTTCGCCGCCTGCACGGCGCTGCGCCCGCTGATCGGCCGCCAGCGCCCCTACGACCGCTTCCAAGCCGAGCCCGTCGGCCGCTTTCGGCCCGACAAGGGCAAGAGCATGCCCTCCCGCCACACGGCCAGCGCCGCCGCCATCGCCTTCGCCGCGGCTTATGCCTTCCCACATCCGCTCGTGATCGCCGCCATGGCGCTGCTGTGCGCGCTCATCGCAGCGCTGCGCGTGCTCTGCGGCCAACACTATGTCGGCGACGTGCTTGCCGCGCTGGCGCTGAGCGCCGTCCTCTCCCTGATCGGTTACACCCTGTAAACGCAAAGGGGTGCCCGCATGAAAACCCTCTCCGCCGCCCAGCGTGCCGACATGATGCTGAACGCACCCGTCAACCGGGTCATTCCCCGGCTGGCCGTCCCCACGATCTGCTCCATGCTCGTCACCAGCATCTGCAACATGGCGGACACGTTCTTCGTCAGCCAGATGGGCACGGCGGCCTCCGGCGCGGTCGGCATCATCTTCTCGGCCATGTCCATCATCCAGGCCGTCTCCTCCATGATCGGCATGGGCGCGGGCGCGAACGCCAGCCAGGCGCTCGCCGCCCTCTGCCTCTCTCGCCTCGACGCGCTCGTGCGCTTTCTGGGCGCGACGGAGACCATCGCGCCCTACGCCCGCGACTACGCGACGTACATCTTCTACGCCGCGCCGTTCATGATGTGTTCCTTTGTGATGAACAACCTGCTGCGCTTTGAGGGATTGGCCTTCTACGGCATGGTCGGCATCGCCACCGGCAGCGTGCTCAACATGCTGCTCGATCCGCTGCTCATCTTCGTCTTTGAGATGGGCACGGCGGGCGCAGGCATCGCCACGGCAGTCTCCCAGTTCGTCAGCTTCTGCATCCTGCTCTTCCTGTGCAACACGCGCCCCGACGCCCTCTCCATCCGCCTGCGCGACTGCAAGCCCTCGCGCGCCGTCTATGGCCGCATCCTCAACAACGGCATCCCGTCGCTGGGCCGGCAGGGCATCTCCAGCGTGTCGACCATCCTGCTCAACACCGCCGCCGGCGCGTACGGCGACGCGGCCATCGCCGCCATGTCCATCGTCTCGCGCTTCATCTCGTTCGTCAATTCCTCCGTCATCGGCTTTGGTCAGGGCTTCCAGCCGGTGTGCGGCTTCTCCTACGGCGCGGGCCGGTACACGCGCGTGCGCGAGGCGTTCTTGTACTGCGTGAAGGTGGCGACGGTCATCCTGCTGGCGCTCGCGTGCGTCTCCATGCTCTTCTCCGAGCAGATCATCACGGTCTTCCGCCGCGACGACCCGGAGGTCATCCGCATCGGCACGCGGGCGCTGCGCCTGCAGCTGTGCACCATCCCGCTCTGGGGCTTCATCGTGATGGGCAACATGCTCACGCAGTCCATCGGCTACGGCGTGCGCGCGACGCTGCTGTCCACCGCGCGCCAGGGCATCTTCCTGATCCCCGCGCTGCTGGTGCTGCCGCGCGCGTTCGGCCTCACCGGCATCCATATCGCCCAGCCGGTCAGCGACGTCTGCACGCTGATCTTCACGCTCGTCATCATCGCGGGCGTGCTGCGCCAGCTCAAACATATGCCCGATCGCGCGCTCTCTCAACGTCGCCGCGAAGCGCGGTCAAGGGCGTGCCCCTCGGCGGGGTTCGGAGCCTGCGGCCCCGCGTTTTCCCAAGCGCGCAGCGCAAGCAGCGAGAGCAGCAGGGGAGCCGAAGGCGGCCATCGCGATGCCGCCAAAGCCGCGTCGATGCGGTGCCGGCAAAACGGAAGATGCCAAAAGCACCGGCCATTTCGGCGCTTTTGTCGTGCATGCGGTTCGTCAGCGTCTTGGTCAAAGGACACTGCCGGGGCACACCCCCGTCGCCAACGGCAAGATCGCACGCTTTCATCAGCACGCAGCGAAGAACACGCTCTTCATACGAACCGACGCCCGGAAGGCAAACCCTCCGGGCGTCATGTTCTATGCAGCCTGCACCGTCCCGCGTCTCACGAACCATGCCGCACGGCCGCAGGGCGCGCAGGACGCTTTCTTCTATACGTTTTCTCTGTGCGCGGCGCGCACGGGTACGCCGGGCTGCCGCCCGGACCTGCTCGGGGCTCCGCCCCGAACCCCGGCAGGGGCATGATGCCCCTGCACCCCCATCTCGCTTCGTGGCGGCTCAAAGCGCCTCAGTCGATATATCCCGCCAGCACCTTGAGCGTGGCGACCGCGCCGTCCACGTGGCTGCGCTCATAGCCGTGGGACGCGTACACGCCCGCGCCGATCAGGCCATGCCGGATATCATGGCCCGCGCGCAGCGTCACGTCCACGTCGCTGCTGTAGAAGGGATACACGTCCACGGCGTAGTTCGCGCCCATCCTCTCCGCCGCCGCGATCAGCCCCTTCGTCGTCTCGTAGCTGTAGGGGCCGCCCCTGTCCTTGGCACAGATGGAGACCTGGCGCTCGTCGCAGGTCAGCCCCTCGCCCACGCAGCCCATGTCGATGCTCAGCGCTTCCGTCACGCCCTGCGGCACGCTCGCCGCGCCGCCATGGCCGACCTCCTCGTAGGCGGTGATGTGCGCATAGACCGCGCGCCGGGGCGTGATTCGCTCGTCCTGCAAGTATTTCGCGTAGCCCAGCAGGATGCCCACGCTCAGCTTGTCGTCCAGAAACCGGCTCTTGATATAGCCGCCGGGCGTGATGCGCACGCGCGGGTCGAAGCAGACGTAGTCGCCCACGCCGATGCCCAGCGCCTTGACATCCTGCGCATGGTGAACCGGCTCGTCGAGCACGATCTCAATCGTCTCAAACGTGCGTGGCGTCTCGTCGTACTTGTCGTTGACGTGCACGGACGCGTTGATCAGCTGCGCCGTGCCTTCCACGCGCTTGCCCGCACGCGTGATCACGCGGCAGTTCTCCGTCTCCACGTTCTGCGCGCGCAGCCCGCCGATGTTCGTGATGCGCAGCCGGCCGTTCGGCTTGATCTGCGCGACCATGCCGCCCAGCGTGTCCATGTGCGCCTCCAGCAGGATGCCGTTCTCGCGGTCTTCGCCGCCCATGTGCACGATGACGCCGTCCTTGCGCGTGCGCTCGCAGCGGCAGCCGAGCGCCTCAAAGCGCGCCATCACGTGCTCCGCCGCCGCCTGCGTCATGCCGCTGGGGCTGTCGATGGCCAGCAGCGCCGCCGTCTCCTCAAGGATAAACCGCCCATACCGTTCAAAATCCATCGTCGATGCTCCCTTTCACTCCGTCTTGAGCGTCTGAACCCTGCCGATGATGATCGACAGCGTGCCGTCGTCGTTGTGGACCACCGCAAAGCTGTTCTCGTCGTCCGCCAGCGCGCGCGGCAGCGAGATGGAGATGCCGTTGTCCGTCCTGATCTTGAGCTTGGAAAGCTGCGTCATCACGCGCTTGTCCTCCACCGGAATCACCGGCGCGACCGCCTCTTCCTGCATCTGCCTGGACACCGCCTCGATGATCGCCTCGCGCTCCGGGTCGCTGCGGAAGACCTCCTGCGCCACGTCCTGCACGTCGATGACGCCCTTCTCCTCGATGGACATGGCCATCGCGCGCTTGAGCGCGGGCCGTAATTCCTGCTCGGTCATCTCCGGCGGCGCGGCCTGCGCGATCAGCTCGCCGACGGCCTGCACGGCCTCCTTCGTGGAGCGCGTCTTCTCCATCGCAAAGAGCGCCTCGCCAAAGAGCATGCGATTGCCCACGTTGGTGAGCACCGCCGTGTCCCGCAGGCGGATATCGCCGGTGGAGAGATTGACCACGAAGCCGGAGAACGCCTTCGAGCCCGCCGCCGGCAGCACGCAGCCCTGCGGCTGAATCTGCGTGATCAGCCGCTCGTCCTGCGTATCGATGCGGTGCATCATCGCCCGGCGGTAAGGCAGCTGCACGACGCACAGGTGCGGATCGTTCTCCCGGTCAAAGGAGAAGATCGCCATGTCAAAGCCCTCGCGCGGGATCTCCAGCGCCTGCATGCTCTCGTCCATGCCGCGCATGAGCGCGTCCGCCGCCTCGGCGAAGGGCGTCGAGCCGAACCGCCTGAGCAGCGCCTCCTGCGCGCTGCCCGGCGCCACGCGCGTCGCGCGGCTCGTGTCGCTCGTCATCAACTTGTCCGCAATCGCGGAGAGATACGCGGCGGTCTCGTCCGCGGGCTTGTCCGGCTTCTCCGGGAAAACCGGCGACGCCGCGCTGCCGTCGTAGAGATAGATCGCCGCCCTGGCTATGATGTTCATCCGTATGACTCCTTCTTTACAGGCGCAGCAGCAGCATGTAGGCCGCCGTGCCGCCCGCCACGCTCAAGAGCGTGTTGCGTTTGACGATGTGCAGCCCGACGACGACCGCCGCTGCGAGCAGCTGCTTCATGCCGTCGGACAGCGTGCCAAAGGGCACGCCGCGCAGGCAGTAGACCACCAGCGCCGCCATGATGGCGGACGGCAATGCGCCGCCCAGCGCGGCGATCCAGCGCGGCATGCCGCGCTTTCCGCCAAAGCACCAGAACGGCAGCGCGCGCAGCAGCAGCGTCACGCCCGCGCAGACGAGCACGATCAAAAGCGCATGTTCCCTCATCGCGCGTCCCTCCCCTTTGCGACATCCAGCGCAAGCAGGCAGGCCGCCGTCAGCGCCAGCGCGGGTGCAAGGAACCGGTCGGGCCCCAGCAGCAGCAGGCACAGCGCCGCGCAGACGCCGCCCACCGCCACGGACATGCGCTGCGCGCGATCCAGGACGCGCTCCAGGCAGATGACGATGAACAGCGCGGTCATCGCGTAATCGATGCCCGTCAGATCCACGGGCAGCCCCTGCGCCAGCAGCGCGCCCGCCACGGAGCCCGCGATCCAGTAGAGCTGATCGTAGATCGCCACGCGAAAGAGCACGCCGTCGGACGCATCCCCCGGCAAGCCGCAGAGCACCGAATACGTCTCGTCCGTCAGCGAGAAGATCATGTACGGGCGCAGCCTGCCCATGCGCGCGAAGCGCTCCACGAAGCTCAGGCCGTAGAACAGATGGCGCACGTTGACCATCAGCGCCGTGAGTGCCACGGTCGCCAGCGCCGCGCCGGAGGCCATCAGCGGCACCATCACGAATTGCAGGCTGCCCGCGTAGACGAGCGTGCTGATCATCAGCGCCCACGCCGGGCCAAACCCGGCCTGCGCCAGCGTCGCGCCGAAGGCCATGCCCAAAAAGAGATAGCCGCACATCACCGGCAGCGTATGGCGAAGCGCCTGCGCGCGCTCGCCCTGCATCGTCTTATCCACGTCCCTCTTCCTCCAGAATCTGTGCGAGGCTGATCGTCAGGCTCAACATCGGCGCGAAGCGCGCGTCGTCCTCCATGCCCATCAGCTTCTGTATTTTGGCCAGCCTGTAGCGCACCGTGTTCGGGTGCTGGTAGAGCTTCTTCGCCGTCGCCGCGATCTCCATCCCCTGCGCCACATACGTGCGCGCGGTCTGTTCCAGGTTCGTGCGGTTCTGGCTGTCATAGGCGCGAATCTGCCGCAGCCGCTCGCGGCACTGGCTGCACACGAACGGGTTCTCGCTCATCGGGAACAGATAGGCATAGAGCCCCAGCTCGTGCGCGCAGAGCACGGGCTGATCCGTCAGCTTCGCCGCACGCGCGGCATAGACCGCCTCGCCCAGCGCCTCGCCGAAGGCCGCGCACGCCGTGCGCCGCGCGCTCACGCCGGCAAAGAGGCCCTCCGCCTCCACGCCCGCCTGCGCCAGCAGCGCCACAAGCCCGGCCTTGCCCGTGTCCTCCTCCTCGCGCAGCAGCACGATGAGCATCCGCCGCCACTCCATGCAGATGCAGCGCCGGGCCAGCGCCTCGTCGGCCGAGAGCAGCGCGTACATCTTCTCCTCCAGCGCGATCATCCGCTCCTGCGGATACAGCGCGCACAGCCTGTACGCGCCCGTGCCGGATGGGTCGATGCGGCGCACGCGCTCTTGCGCCTGATCCGCCGTGAGCGTGCCGCCCATCAGCGCGTCGAGCTCCTGCTCATAGCCGGTGAAGCGGCGCTTTCCCCGGATGAGATCGGTCACTTCCAGAATCACTTCTTCGATGTACGTCTCATCGAACAGGAACAGCGGCGTGCCCATCGCGTCGGCCAGATCGACCACGTCCTGAGGCAGCGTGCTGAAATACGCCGTCTTGACCAGCAGGCCCGCGATGCCCTGACGCAGCAGCGCGAGCAGCGAATGGGACACGAGCTGATCGTCCTCGCGCGCGTAGGCGAGCGTCGTGACGACCAGGTCGCCCCGGTAGAAATCCGGCAGCTGCATGCGCGTGGCGTCGTATTCCAGCAGGACGGCCGCCGTCACCGTGCGTTCCAGCCCGTCCTGCCCCGCGATCAGACGCAGCCGTTTGAGCTTTTGCAGCCGAAACAGTTCCTTCATGCGAATCATGGCGCGCGCCTCCTCTGTGTTGCTCGTCTTATTGTATCACCGCTTTGTGCGATTGGCAATAGATCCCGTATCGGCTTTGTATAAAATAAAAAGCGAAACAAAAACGCGCCCTTTCGGGCGCGCGGTTTCAAGCCGTTTGGCGCGGCGCATGATGGCGCCTTCGGCGCGCCCTGCGCCATGGGATGTTGGGGGGAGACGTTGGGCTGCCGCCCAAACCCGCTCGTGGCTCTGCCCCGAACCCCGCAAGGGATTTCATCCCTTGACCCTTCTTCGCTTCGCGCCGGCTTCAAGAATCAGAGCGCGTAGAGCAGGATCGCCAGCAGGTGCAGCACGCTGCCCAGCACCACGAACAGGTGGAACACGCTGTGCATGTACTTGCGCTTGCGGCCCATCCCATAGAGCACCGCGCCCACCGTGTAGGAGACGCCGCCCAGCAGGATCAGCCAGAAGCCGCCCCAGCCGACCGCCTCGATCAGCAGCGGAATCTTGAAGACGATGCACCAGCCCATGCCCAGATAGCAGATCATCGAAAAGACCGCGTACTTCTTGAGGTCGATCGCCGTCAGCACGATCGCCACCGCCGCCAGCACCCAGACGATGGCCAGCAGCGTCCAGCTGCTCACCGGGTCGATGGGCCGCATCGCGCTGAGCACGATCGGCGTGTACGTGCCCGCAATCAGCAGGTAGATCGTGCAGTGATCCAGCACCTGCATCACCCGCTTGGCCGTGCCCTCGCGCAGGCCGTGATAGACGCTGCTCATCGTGTAGAGCACGATCATCGACAGGCCGTAGACGATCGAACCGGCCAGCCCGTAGCCGTTGCCCCGCACCGCGGAGACGACCACGCACAGCACCAGCGCCGCCACGCCGATCGCGCCGCCCACGATGTGGGAGACCATGTTGAAGATCTCCTCGCCCCGCGTGTACACCGGCATCTGCCTGTCCTTGAGCTTCGTGCGCCTTCTATGCATTGCCCATCACTCCTTATCGGTTTTTTAAAAACCGATCAAAGCATATCACACATCTCTTTTGCTGTCAACTCCCTTTTGGAGCACGGTCTATTGTTCATCCGCCCACAGAAGGATATGTAAAAACCGGCAGGGCTTTCGCCCTGCCGGTCAATGGCGTACAGCGGATCGTTCAGCGGCGATCCTCAGCAGCCCGGCAGCAAGTGGGGCATCAGCCCAGCTTGCGCTGCACGGCCTTGACGACCTCCATGATCGGGATGATCAGCACCGCCAGGCCCATGGCGATGGCGTACTCCGTCCAGCTGATGGGGGTGAACTTGAAGGCGTCGGCGAGGAACGGCACCTCGATGACCAGCGTGGTCAGGATGAAGGAGACGATCATCGCGCCATAGAGGAACTTGTTGTGGGTCTTCAGCGTGAAGAGCGAGCCGCGGCGGCTGCGCATGTTCAGGGAGTGGAAGATCTCCACCATGGACAGCGTGAGGAAGGCCATGGTCGTGCCGTCGTGGCTGTCGACGAACGTCCAGGCGCCGCTCTCGATGTAATGGCCGATGGCGTAGGAGATCATGACCAGCACGGTGACGATGGCGCCCTGGAAGAACACGTCAAACGCCAGGCCGCCGGCGAAGATGCCCTCGCGCGGATCGCGCGGCGGCTTCTTCATGCAGTCGGGCTCGTTCTCCTCCATGCCCAGCGCCAGCGCCGGGAAGCAGTCGGTGATCAGGTTGATCCACAGCAGGTGCACCGGCTCCAGGATGGTGAAGCCGATCAGCGTGGCGAAGAAGATGGAGAGCACCTCCGCCAGGTTGCTGGCCAGCAGGAACTGGATCGCCTTGCGGATGTTGGCATAGATGCGGCGGCCCTCCTCCACGGCGGAGACGATGGTCGCGAAGTTGTCGTCGGCGAGCACCATGTCCGCCACGGTCTTGGTGGCGTCCGTGCCGGTGATGCCCATGCCCACGCCGATGTCGGCGCCCTTGATGGACGGCGCGTCGTTGACGCCGTCGCCAGTCATCGCGGTGATCTTGCCCTTCGCCTTCCAGGCGTTGACGATGCGGACCTTGTGCTCCGGCTGCACGCGGGCGTAGACGGAGTACTTCTCAATATTCGCGGCCAGCGCGGCATCGTCCAACTCGTCGAGCTGCGCGCCGGTGATGGCCTGCGCGTCGCTCTCCAGGATGCCCAGCTCCTTGCCGATGGCCACGGCGGTATCCTTGTGGTCGCCGGTGATCATGATCGGGCGGATGCCCGCGCCGCGGCACTCGACAATCGCCGCCTTGACCTCCGGACGGACCGGGTCGATCATGCCGCTCAGGCCGATGTAGGTCAGGTTCTGTTCGAGCGTTTCCGGCTCGGCGTTCTCAGGCATGCTCGCCCACTCGCGCTTGGCCGCGCAGAGCACGCGCAGCGCCTTATCGGCCATCCGCTTGTTGGCGGCGAGGATGTCGGCGCGGATGGCGTCGTTCATCTCCACGACCTTGCCGCCCACCAGCGCGTGCGTGCAGCGGTCGAGCACCACGTCCGGCGCGCCCTTGGTGAACTGCACCAGGCCGTCCTGGGTCTGATGCACGGTGGACATCATCTTGCGCATGGAGTCAAACGGGGCCTCGGCCACGCGCGGATACGCGCCGTAGAGATCCGTGCCCTTCATGCCGGCCTTGGCCGCATCGTTGACCAGCGCGCACTCCGTCGGCTCGCCGACGGCCTCGCCCGCCTCCTCGTCGTACTTGGCGTCCGAGCACAGCGCCATGGCAATTTGAAGCAGCTTCTCGTCGTCCGCGGAGCGCTCCACGACGGTCATCTTGTTCTGGGTCAGCGTGCCGGTCTTATCCGAGCAGATGATCTGCGTGCAGCCCAGCGTCTCCACGGCCGTCAGCTTGCGGATGATGGCGTTCCTGTGGGACATGTTCGTCACGCCGATGGACAGCACAATCGTCACGACGGCGGCCAGTCCTTCCGGAATCGCGGCGACGGCCAGCGAGACGGCGACCATGAACGTATCCAGAATCGCGGTGCCGGTGATGCCGCCGGACTTGCTGGCGCGCACCAGGCCCACGGCGAAGATGATCACACAGATGGCCAGCACCAGCACGGTCAGCGCCTTGCTCAGCTGGTTGAGCTTGATCTGAAGCGGGGTCTCCTCGTCCTCCGCCTGCGCCAGCGCGCCGGCGATCTTGCCCATCTCGGTGTTCATGCCCGTGCCGGTCACGACCGCCTTGCCGCGGCCATAGACGACGGTGGAGCCCATGTACATCATGTTCTTGCGGTCGCCCAGCGGCACGTCCTTCGCCTCGCCGAGGTTCAGGATGTCGATGAACTTGTTGACCGGAACGGATTCGCCCGTCAGCGCGGCTTCCTCAATCTTGAGGCTCGCGCTCTCGATGATGCGGCCGTCCGCAGGCACGGCGTCGCCGGCCTCAAGCAGCACCACGTCGCCCGGAACGAGCTCCTCGCTCTTGAGCACGACCATCTTGCCGTCGCGCATGACCTTGCTGGTCGCCGCGGCGATCTCCTGAAGCGCCTCGATGGCCGCCTCCGCCTTGCTCTCCTGCACGACGCCCAGCACGGCGTTGATGATGACGACCGCCATGATGATGATGACGTCTGCGAAGGATTCGCCGGAGTAGAACGCCGTGATGCCGGAGATGACCGCCGCGACGATCAGCACGATGATCATCGGATCGGCCAGCTCGTCCAGGAAGCGCGCAATCAGGGACTTCTTCTTGGCTTCCTGCAGCTTGTTGGGGCCGTATTCCGCCAGCCGCTTTTCAGCCTCGGCGGAGGTCAGGCCGTCCTGCGAGGTCTTTTGTGCGCTTAGCACGTCCTCGCAGCTTTCAAGATACGCCTTCATGTCTCTACCTCCCATGTGCAATATATGATAGGGAACCAAAACTTACCCGCTCCGCCTTCATAAAGAGGAAAGCGGGGAAATTCCATGCAAGGCACGGCACGCATACGCATCAGCCTACAGCGCCAACACACCCTGATTATGGTTAGTCTAGCATAGCTGCCCATGTGGGTTCAATCGATCAAGTGTTAAAATTTCGTTAAAATTCATCAGGGTCACTGATGCGCATCATATGGAAAAGCAGCCCCGCCGCATAACAGGGCTGCTGCAATTCTTTTTCGGGAAAGAATTACTTGATCTCGACGGTGGCGCCGGCGTCGACCAGCTTCTTCTTGATGGTCTCGGCCTCCTCCTTGGCAGCGCCTTCCTTGATGGTCTTGGGCGCGCCTTCGACGATGTCCTTGGCTTCCTTGAGGCCCAGGCCCGGCACGACCTCGCGGACGGCCTTGATGATGGCGACCTTCTTGGCGGCGTCAAAGCCGGTGAGCACGACGTCGAACTCGGTCTTCTCCTCGGCGGCGGCGGCAGCCGGGGCAGCGGCGCCGGCAGCGGCGACCGGAGCGGCAGCCTGCACGCCGAACTTCTCTTCCAGGGCCTTGACGAGCTCGGAGCACTGAATCAGGGTCAGGCTCTCAATAGCGGATACGATCTCATTGATTTCCATGATATTGACCTCCATATCGTATGATGTTGTGTGGGTGTCGCCGTCTTGACGGCGAAGGCCATGCGGCCTTGATTACTCGGCGGCAGCTTCGTTCTGCCTGTCGGCGATCGCCTTGATGACGTACGCCAGAGCGGTGGCCTGAGAGTTCAGGCAGCCCATGATCTTGGCGATGAGCTGCTCGCGCGGCAGGATGTCGGCCAGCGCCTTGACCTCCTCCACGCTCTGCACAACGCCGTCCATCACGCCGGCCTTGATGGTCAGCGGGGACTTCTTCTTGTCCTTCTCGCAGCCGGCGATGAACTCCTTGACCATCTTGGGCGCGGAGATCGGATCGTTGTTGCCGAACACGAAGGCGTTCGGGCCCTCCATGATCTGATCATCGAGGGTGATGCCCTTGTTGGCCAGCGCGCGCTTGACCAGCGTGTTCTTGAGCACGCAGTAGTCGACGCCGTTGGCGCGGCACTTCGCGCGCAGCGCGGTCACCTGCTCCACGGTCAGCGCCTTGTACTCGACGATCACCATGGACTGGGCCTTCTCGATCTTCTCCTCGATTTCGGTCACAACAGCCTTCTTGGCTTCCAGATTCTTGGACATGGTATTTCCTCCTTCCCGAAAGGTTTCGGAAAAGAAAAGCCCCTGCGCTGGGCGCAAGGGCAGAAAGCCTGTTACGGCGGATTTCAACCTCTCACACCTCGGCCGGCGGGTTTCCCTTTACAGCGCTTGCGCGCCGCCGGCTGTCTTCGGCACAGAACTTTTCCATTCACGGCTGACAGTATACCACACGCCGCCGCGTGTGTCAACGACTTTTTCCCAAGCTTTTTGATTCGCGTCCGGCGCGCCGGGCGTCAGTCCGCGATATACTGCGCGATGACGGAGATCACGCCTTCTTCCAGCGCTTTGTCGGCCGTATAGTTCTCCACCTGCTCGCGCAGCACCATCGTGCCTCCCGGCATGATGCCGCTGGTTTCGGCCGTGTACACCTGGCACACGTCCAGCAGCACGCCGTCCTCGTCTTCCACGGCCATCGTCGCGCTCAGGCCGTAGATGTCCGTCTGCAGCGTGTTCTCGATGAGCGCATAGGCGACGCCTTGCATCAGAACACCCTCCGCATCGATCGGCTCATACGTGCTGTACGAGCTGGTCTCCGCCTCCACCTTCACCTCGAAGTACGCGATCTCGGCGATGGGCTCTTCAAACCCGTAGAACCACTCCCAGGCGTAGAGGCTCTCGCCGTCGTCCACCCGCTCCGGGCCGTAGCTCGCATAGGGCGCCTTGTCGATCACCTTGCCCGCCGCATCGTAGGCGATCACGGTCACATCCTGCGGATAGAGCGTCTTGCCGCTCGTGTTCTTCATCTCGATCATCACGTTGGCTTCGCGGCTGTATTCGTCCTCCTGCAGGTAAGCGGAGGCGCGCACTTTGGCAAAGAAGGGGTCGTCAATGCGCACGTCCGTTCCGAAATTGGGGCCGCCGACTTCCGCCTCCGGCGCCGCAGTTTCCGCCGGCTCCGCGCTCTTCGTCTCGGCGAGCTGTTCCGCCTCTTGCAGCCGCTGCTGCACGCGCTCGATGTAGCTCGTTTCCTCGGCGGCTGCCAATCCGGCGCTCAGGCACAGCAGCGCACACATCATCCACGCGATCCACTTTTTCATCCGATTCGCCCTCCTGTATGATCATTCTGGTCACGATCAGAATACCACGCGCGGCATATTTTGTCAACAAAAAGCGCCTCCACGGGACAGCGCCCATGGAGACGGCGGATGCGTCGATCAGAAGCGGATCGGGTTGATGCGGATGCCCGGGCCCATCGTGGAAGAGAGCACGACGGACTTCATGTAGACGCCCTTCGCGGCAGCCGGCTTGGCGCGGTTGATGGCGCCGATGAGCGTCGCGAGGTTCTCGGTGAGCTGCTCGGCGGTGAAGGACTTCTTGCCGATCGGGCAGTGGATGATCGCGCTCTTGTCGAGGCGATACTCGACCTTACCGGCCTTGATCTCGGCGATGGCCTTCGCCACGTCCATCGTGACGGTGCCGCTCTTCGGGTTGGGCATGAGGCCCTTGGGACCGAGCACGCGGCCCAGACGGCCGACGACGCCCATCATGTTCGGGGTCGCGACGACCACGTCAAACTCGAACCAGTTCTCGCCCTGGATCTTGGCGACGAGCTCCTCCGCGCCGACGTAGTCCGCGCCGGCCTCCTCGGCGGCCTTGGCCTGATCGCCCTTGGCGAACACGAGCACGCGAACCTTCTTGCCGGTGCCGTGCGGCAGCACGACGGCGCCGCGGACCTGCTGATCGGCCTGGCGCGGATCGACGCCCAGGCGGACGGAGACCTCCAGGGTCTCGTCAAACTTGGTCTTCGCGGTCTGAAGCGCGAGCTTCACGGCCTCGTCCGGATCATACAGCTTGCTGCGCTCGATGAGCTTCGCGCTCTCGACATACTTCTTGCCATGCTTCATAATTCTGTTCCTCCTTGTGGTACAAGCGGCGCAATGTCCTCCCACAGACTCCGGCCTGAATTCAGGCCGCTGCGCGCGGGATGCCCGCGCTGGATATCATCGTGACGATCAGGCGTCGGCGACGGTCACGCCCATGGAGCGGGCGGTGCCGGCGACCATGCTCATGGCCGCCTCGATGCTGCCGGCGTTCAGATCGGGCATCTTCTTCTCGGCGATCTCGCGCACCTGCGCCTGGGTCAGCTGGCCGACCTTGGTCTTGTTCGGCTTGCCGGAGCCGCTCTCCAGACCCAGCGCCTTCTTGATGAGCACCGGAACCGGCGGCGTCTTGGTGATGAAGGTGAAGGAGCGGTCGGAGTAGACGGTGATGACGACCGGGATCACCAGGCCGATATCATTCTTCGTGCGCTCGTTGAACTCCTTGCAGAAGCCCGGGATGTTGACGCCGTGCTGGCCGAGGGCCGGGCCAATCGGCGGCGCAGGATTCGCCTTACCGGCCTGCACCTGCAGCTTGATCATGCCAGTTACTTTCTTAGCCATGGTATTAACCTCCTCAATCTGTGGTCATGCGGAACGAAGCGTTCCTCCCACGCCCGGACGCATCGCGCGCCGGGCTGCCGCCCGCCCAGCGGGCAGGCTTTCCAACAACCGGGATGTCTCCCGGGGGTTGTCTGTTTCGTGATTTTCCCGCGGAACGCGCTTACAGGCGCTCCACCTCGGAAAGATCGTATTCCACGGTGGTCTTGCGGGACAGGATCTCGATGGAGACCTTGACCTTGTGCTCCTCCGCGTTGATCTCTTCAACCGTGCCGATGGCGTTCTCGACGCTGCCGGTCTTGATGCGCACGGAATCGCCCGGCTCAAGATCGACGCGAATGGTGCCCTGGCAGCTGGTCATCCGCTCAAACTCCTCGTCCGTCAGCGGAATCGGTTCGCTTCCCGGGCCGACGAAGCCGGTGACGCCGCGCGTATTGCGCACGATGTACCAGGTCTCGGTCGTCTTGATCATCTTGACCAGGACGTAGCCGGGGAACAGCTTGTGCTGAATGGTATGAGGCTTGCCATTGCGGATCTCGACGATTTCCTCAATCGGCACCTTGACGTCCTGAATCAGATCGCCCATGCCGTTGTTTTCCACCGTCTTGACGAGATCGTTGGCGACTTTGTTTTCGTATCCCGAATAGGTATGCACGACATACCACAGGGCCTTCTCGTCCGTCATGTCAAACCCTCCTTCCTGCGTCCGGCCTTACAGCTCGATGAGCTGCTTGACCACGAAAGAGGAAGCGGTATCCAGCACACCGACGACGAGCGCCAGAATGACGACAAAGCCGATGACGACGAGCGAATAGTTGATGAGATCCTTCCTGGACGGCCACGCGACCTTCTTGAGCTCCGCCGCCGTGTTCTTAAACGCGCCGGCAAGGCGGCCGGGCAGCGCGGCGAACCAGTTCTTCGCGCGGGTGAAGAAGCCGGGCTTGTCCGTCTTCTTGACTTCCTTGTTCTCAGACATCTCTTTCACATCCTTGTCCGTCAGATGGCGAATCAGCGCGTTTCCTTGTGAACCGTGTGCTTCTTGCAGAAACGGCAGTACTTGCTCATTTCGATACGGTCCGGATTGTTGCGCTTATTCTTCATCGTGTTGTAATTGCGTTGCTTGCACTCCGTGCAGGCCAGCGTGATCTTCACGCGAACACCAGCAGCAGCCATACAAGACA
>CALVKT010000052.1 GCA_944333055.1 uncultured Clostridia bacterium | reverse complement strand
CCACCGTGCCGCCCTGCACGCCGCCGCCGTGGACGGTGAGTCCGTCCGCCCGCTCGGTCACGAACGCTCCAAGCGCCGTCAACCCTTCGGCCAGCGCGCCGAGGCGGTCGCTCTCCTTGAGCCGCAGGCGCGCCGCGCCGGTGATGCGGCTCTCGCCCTCCGCCGCGGCCATCGCCACGGCGAGCGCGGGCGCCAGATCCGGCACCTGGGAGACGTCCGCGTGCACGGCGTGCAGCCGGGAGGGGCAGACGGTCAGCAGCCCGCCCTGACGGCTGATGACCGCGCCCATGTCTTGCAGGATGCGCACGATCTCGCGGTCGCCCTGCGCGCTATGCAGGTCGAGCCCGCGCAGCGTGAGCGGCCCGGTGCTCGACAGGCACCCGGCCACCAGGAAGAAGGCCGCGTGGCTCCAGTCGCTCTCCACGCGCGCGTGGCCGGGGGACACGGCCCGCTGCCCGCCGGGGATGAGGAGCGTCTGCGCGTCCTGCCAGTGGGAGACGATGCCGAACGTCCGCTGCACGCTGCGCGTCAGATCCACGTACGCGCGCGACTCCAGCGGCGTGGTGATGCGGATGACGCTGTCGCCGGCGCGCTGCGGCAGCGCGAGCAGGAGGCCGGTGATGAACTGGCTGCTCACGTCGCCGCGCAGCGCGTAGACGCCAGCGCGCAGCGTGCCTTCGACGGTCAGGCGGTCGCCCTCCTGCGCCCAGCGCACGCCGAGCGGGCGGAACAGATCTGCATAGACATCGAGCGGCCGGCGCATCAGCCGCCCGTGGCCGATGAACGTCACCGGCCCGCGCCCATCGAGCGCCAGCGGGATGAAGAAGCGCAGCGTGGAGCCGGACTCGCCGCAGTCGAGCGTGCGCGGGCCGTCCTTCGCGCCGCCGCCTTCGAGCTTGACGGTCAGGAAGCCGGGCTGCGCGTGCGGCGCGGTCTGCGTGCGCACGGCGAGGCCCAGCGCGCGGGCGCAATCGAGCGTCGCCTCGACGTCGCGGGAGAGCTGAAGCGGCGCGAGCGTGGTCTCTCCGCGCGCCATGGCCGCGAGCATCAGCGCGCGGTGGGAGGCGGACTTGCTGGGCATCACGTCGAGCGTGCCGCAGAGCGAGCCGGGCGATACGGTCTTGATCATGCTATCACCTCGCAAAGAGCAGGGCCTGAAGCTGCGCGGGCGCGAGCGGCACGGCTTTGCACGCGCCGATTTCCGTGAGCAGCACGGTGCGCACGACGTCGCCTTCGGCCTTCTTGTCCAGCGCCATCGCGGCGGCGAGCCGCCCGGCGCTCAGGTTCGGGGGCGCCTCGGTCATCAGGCCGTAGCCCGCGAGCACGGCGCGGATGCGCGCGGCGGCGCCCGTGGGCGTGACGCCCAGCGCTTCGCCCCAGCCGGCGGCGGCCACCATGCCGATGGCCACGGCCTCGCCGTGGAGCAGCTCGCCGTAGCCCATCACGTTCTCCAGCGCGTGCGCCAGCGTGTGGCCGAAGTTCAGCTGCATGCGCACGCCGTGGTCGTGCGGGTCCTCGCGCACGTAGTCCGCCTTGATCGCGCAGCAGCGCGCGATGACATCGTCGAGCGCGGGCATCAGGTTTTCACGCGTGCCAAGGCGCTCCAGCTGCTCAAAGAGCGCGCGGTCGCGGATGCAGCCGTACTTGATCACCTCGCCCAGCCCCGCGCCGATCTGCCGCGCGTCGAGCGTCGCGAGCGTGTCGCAGTCGATGAGCACCAGCTCCGGCTGATAAAACGCGCCCAGCAGGTTCTTGCCGCGCGGGTGGTTGACGGCGACCTTGCCGCCGACGGAGGAATCCACCTGCGCCAGCAGCGTGGTGGGGATCTGCACGAAGTGCACGCCGCGCAGGTAGGTGCAGGCGGCGTATCCGGCGATGTCGCCCACGACGCCGCCGCCCAGCGCGACGACCAGATCGGCGCGCGTGATGTGCCGGTCCAAAAACGCGTCGTAGAGCCCGGCGAGCCGTTCGGGGCACTTGGTGGGCTCGCCCGCGGGCAGCTCCATGACGGACGCTTCCAGCCCGGCAAGGCGGAGCTGATCGAGCAGCGCCTGCGCGTAGAGCGGCGCGGTGTGGCTGTCGGCGACGACGGCGGCACGGCGGCCCGCATAGGGCGCAAAGTGCGGCGCGCAGGCGCGCAGCAGCCCGTGGCCGATGTGGATCTCATACCGGCTATCGGGCGCGGGGGCGGTCACGGTGACGACGGGCACGTCAATCCCTCCTCCTCATTTGAACAGCGGCGTTTGGCTGGGCGCGTCGGAGCGCAGCCTGTCAAACGCCTTCTTGCGGTCGCTGGAGGCCGTCAGGCGCGCGAACAGCGCGTCGCGGTCGCCTGCGCGCAGCAATTCGCTGTATTCGCGCAGGCGCCCGATCAGCTCGTCCGTCAGCTCGGCCAGCGTGTCGCGGTTCGCCCAGAACAGCTCCGTCCAGAGATCGGGCTCCAGCGCGGCCACGCGCGTCGCGCCGCGGAACGAGCCGCCCTCAAAGCCGTAGCTGTCAAAGAGCAGGCGCTGCTCGCACAGCGCCAGCGCGATGACGTGCATCAGTTGGCTCGTGTAGGCGATGCGCGCGTCGTGCGCCTGCGGGTCGGTGTACACGATGTCGCAGCAGCCCATGTACTGCACAAGCCGCTCCATCAGGTGGACGGCCTCCTGCGGCACGGTGTCGTCGGGCGTGAGGATGTAGTGGCTGCCGCGGAAGAGGTCGGCCGTGGCGTTGGCAAAGCCGCCGCGCTCGCGCCCGGCCATCGGATGGCCGCCCAGGTATACGAACGGCCTGTCCTCAAGCGCCATGACCGCCTCGTGCAGCGGCCGCTTGACGCCGCACACGTCCGTGAGCAGCGCGCCGGGCTTGAGGCGGCGCGCCTGCGCGCGCACAAAGTCCGCCGCCGCGCCCGGATGCAGGCAGAGCACGACCACGTCCATGGTCTCCAGCGGCGCCTCCTGTGCGTCCTTCCAGGCGGCGAGCACCGCGCCGCGGTTGAGCGCCTCAAAGCGCGTGAAATCGTCGCGATCCACGGCGTAGAGCTCGGCGTCCGGGTAGCCGCGCAGCGCCAGCGCCATGCTGCCGCCGATCAGGCCCAGGCCGATCATCATCATCTTCATAGCGTTCTCTCCACGATCGGGGCCATGGCGTGCAGCTTGCCCATCATCTGCGCAAACTGCGCCGGGGTGAGGCTCTGCGCGCCGTCGCACAGCGCGCGCGCCGGGTTGTTGTGTACCTCCACGATCAGGCCGTCCGCGCCGGCGGCGACGGCCGCCAGCGACATGCGCTCCACCATCCAGTTGAGGCCCGTCGCGTGGCTTGGATCGACGATCACCGGCAGGTGCGAGAGCTGCTTGACCGCCTGCACGGCGGACAGGTCGAGCGTGTTGCGGGTGTACGTCTCAAACGTGCGGATGCCCCGCTCGCAGAGGATGACGTTCGGGTTGCCGGCGGCCATGATGTACTCCGCGCTCATGAGCCACTCGTTGACCGTGGCGTTGAGGCCGCGCTTGAGCAGGATGGGCTTGCGCGTCTGGCCGAGCTCGGTGAGCAGGTCGAAGTTCTGCATGTTGCGCGCGCCGACCTGGATGATGTCCACCCGCCGGTAGAATTCCTCCACGAGCTTCGGGCTCATGATCTCGGTGCAGATGGGCATGCCGGAAATGGCGCGCGCCTCTTCGAGCAGCTTGAGTCCCTCAAGCTTGAGCCCCTGAAACGCATAGGGCGACGTGCGCGGCTTGTACGCGCCGCCGCGCAGCACGTCCGCGCCCGCCGCGCGCACCTTGAGCGCGGTATCGGTGATCTGCTCGTGGGTTTCCACGGAGCACGGCCCGGCGAATATGGCCAGCCTGCGCCCGCCGACCTGCACGCCCGCGCAGTCGATGACGGAGTCCTTGGGATGGAACTTGCGGTTGGCCTTCTTGAAGGGCTCGGAAACCGGCATGATGCGCTCCACGCCGGGGCGGATGAGGAAATCCTGCGGGTCCAGGTGCGCCACGTCGCCGATGACGCCCAGCACGACGCAGTCGACGCCGGCGTTGCGCTGAATCTGCATGCCCTGCGTTTCCAGGGATGTGCACAGCGAGGAGATCTCCTCCTCCGTGGCCTTGGGCTTCATGATGATGATCATGGGAAGATCCTTCTTTCATTCAGAGATAAAAAAGCTCCTGTCGCGCGCGACAGGAGCCGGATGCACAGGAAGAGGGTTCCTGCGTCTCATGCACGCACGAAAACGAGACCATTGCCGCAAAAGCAATAGCCGCTAAATCGCGCGATGGAGAAGCAGAACATGGCGAAAACCTCCAGATTGTGATCGCTGCCAGTATAGCATGCGGGCGGAATTGTGGCAAGCGGTTTGTCCCAAAGGTGCAAAACTTGAATGATTATCAAGCAAAAGGTGAAACGGATTCAACCTTTCGCAGCAGCTTTTTCGCGTCCTCGCGCGCGGCCAGGGCAAGGATGTGTTCCTGACCGGTGAAGGCGTAGTGCGCGCCGGGCAGCGGACGCAGCGCGTCGCCCGCCTTGACGGCGAGGATGTTGATGCCGTAGCGGTTGCGGATGTCCAGCTCCAGAATCGACCGGCCGATCCACGCGGGCAGCGGCGGGATCTCGTAGATGGCGTAGCCGTCCGTCAGCTCGATGTAGTCAAACACGTGCGAGGCGCTCGTGCGCACGGCGATGCGCTCGGCGCTGTCGCGCTCCGGGTAGACGACCTCGTGCGCGCCGCCCAGCAGCAGCAATCGCATGTGCGTGCCTGCGCTGGCCTTGGCGATGATGCGGCGCGCGCCGAGCTCCTTGAGCAGGGCCGTGATCAGCAGGCTGGCGGCGAAGTCCGAGCCGATGCACACGAAGCACAGGTCGAAATGGCGCACGCCCAGCGCGCGCAGCGCCTGCTCGTCGGTGCAGTCGGCGATCTGCGCGCTGGTGACCGCGTCGGCGAGCGCCGTGACGGCGGCCTCGTCCTTGTCGACGATCATCACCTCGTTGCCCAGCTGCGCAAACTTGGCGCACAGGTGGCGGCCAAAGCGGCCCAGGCCGATGACGAGCACGGATTTCATGGGAAGACCTCCTTAACCGATCAGGATGCGGTCCGCGGGAAGGCGCAGCGGGGCGGGCGCCGGGCGCCGGGCGAGGAGCAGCGCGAACGTCAGGCTGCCCAGGCGCCCGGCGTACATGAGCAGGATCAGCACGAGCCGGGCAAGCGTCCCCAGCTCGCGCGTGATGCCCGCGCTCATACCGACGGTGTGCAGCGCGGAAACGGCCTCAAAGAGCACGGCAAAGAGCGGCAGTTCCGGCTGCGCCGCGCAGATGAGAAACGAGGCGGCGAGCGCCATGGCGGCGTAGAGCAGCGCGATGGCGCAGGCGCGGCGCAGCAGGCCGTCCGGCAGGCGGCGGCCGAGCAGGCGCACGTCCTCCTCCCGGCGCAGCACGGCGGCGGAGAGCAGCGCGAGGGCGAGCACGGTGGTCGTCTTTGCGCCGCCGGCCGTGGAGCCGGGGTTGCCGCCGATGAACATGAGCAGCAGCGTCAGCAGGCTGCCCGCGGGGGAGAGCGCGTCCGTGGGCACGGTGTTAAAGCCCGCCGTGCGCGGCGTCACGGCGGAGAAGAGGCTGGCGAGCGCCCGCGCGCCCACGCCCAGATCGGCCATGGACGCGCGCCGCTCCAGCAGGAAGAAGAGGGCGGCGGGCACGAGCGCAAGCGGCGGGGTGATCAGCAGCACGGCGCGCGTATGCAGGCGAAGGCGCCGCCAGCGAAAGCGGTGCGTGATCAGGTCGTCCCAGACGAAGAAGCCCGTGCCGCCCAGCAGGATGAGCGCGCAGACGGTCAGGCAGACGAGCGGATCGGCGGCGAAGGTGCACAGGGAATCGTACGGCGCGGCGAGCGTGCCCATCAGGTCAAAGCCCGCGTTGCAGAACGCGGAGACGGCGTGAAAGACCGCATAGCCGATGCCTCGCAGCATGCCCAGCCGTGGCACGAAGCGCACGGCGAGCAGCAGCGCGCCGGCGCCCTCGATGAGCAGCGTGCCCAGCAGCGCCCGGCGCACGAGCCGCACGACGCCGCCGATTTGAAGCGCGGCGACGCCCTCCACGAGCAGCGTGCGCTGGCGCAGGCCGATGCGCTTGCCGCGCATCAGCGCCAGCAGCGCGAGCACGGTCGTCACGCCCAGCCCGCCGACCTGGATGCCCAGCAGGATGACGCCGCGGCCAAAGAGCGACCAGTGGCAGGCGGTATCCACGACGACCAGCCCCGTGACGCAGACGGCGCTCGTCGCGGTGAACAGCGCCGTGAGCGGGTCGGTCCACGTGCGGCTGACGCTGGCGGCGGGCAGCATCAGCGCCAGCGCGAGGAGCAGGATGACGCCCGCAAAGCCGAGCGCGATGACGGCCTGCGCGCTGAGCGGACGGCGGCGCATGCGCCCGATCGATGCCGGCATAGGCGTTTCCTCCAACAAAAAAACGGCTCCTCAGAGCCGTTCGATCGATGGACAAGCCGGCGGCGGGGTACGGCGCGGGTGAACGGGCGTCTGAATCGCCCTTATCCTGCGCAAAACGGGCGGCGCTATGCGCTCAGAGCGTGAAGCGCACGGCAACCGCCTTGCCCAGGATGTTCACGCAGCGCGTCTCGTCCTCTCCGCCGATGTTGATGGGCGCGTAGCGGGGGTTGGAGGGCAGAAGCTGCGTGAAGGCGACGCGCCCGTCCGGCGCGAGGATGCGGCGCACGCGCTTGAGCGTCAGCTCGTCGTCCAGCGCGACCGCGGCGATCTCGCCGTCCTGCACGCTCTCTTGACGCCGGATGAACACCAGATCGCCGGAGTGAATCCGGTCGCCGGTCATGGAATCGCCCTGCGCCACGAGCGCGAAGTCGCAGTCGATGCCCGCCTCGATGGCAGCGAAATCCGTGCCGTCGCCGGGCTGGTAGATCGGCTCGCCGCAGGCGACGCCGCCGATGATGGGCACGCTGCGCATGCGGCCTTCGCGCGCGGGTTCCGGCGCGGCGCGCTGGCCGGAGAGCAGCGCGAGCGGCACGCCGAGCTTCTGCGCGTAGTCCGCCACGACGGACAGGCGCGGCACGCGCTGTTTGGTCTCATAGCGGCTGATCACCTGCTTGGTGGTGCCCAGCAGCGCGGAGAGCTCGTCCTGCGACAGGCCGCGTTCCTTGCGGATGGCCTTGAGCATGTCGCCAAATTCCATGTCGTGCGCCTCCTTTTCTCCGGTGCATATCGTCCCGTGTCTACCATTATAGCAGTTTTGTCGCCAAATGCAAGACTGTTTCGGGCAATTTCAAAAATTTGTCGCCAAATGGTTGACGAACGGCGCATATTGTGCTAGAATAGCCTTGTCGCCAAACGAGTGACAAAAACGAACTCTTGTCATCCGGATGGCAAATCGATCGGGTGGTGTTCCACGTTCCGTATTTTTCCAAATTCGATCCTTGTGTGGAGACAAAAGGTTCGGATCATAAAAAAATAACGGACAAAGTGGAAGAAAAAAGGAAATTCATGGAAGGGGATGGATGAAGCGTGGAAGCGACGATGGAGATGTCCCAACAGCGAATGGCCGATCTGGAGCGGCGCGTGCTGGCGCTGGAGGAGCGCACGCGCAGATCCCTGTGGCCGCAGGCGGCGAGCGCGGACAGGGAGGAGGCGCTGGTCGCGCAGTACGGCGAATACGTGGACAAGACGGTGTCGGCGAAGATCCTGGGCGTGACGCGCGCGACGGTCTATGCGATGCTCGCGGACGGGCGCATCGAGGGCGCGTGCGGCGGGCGGCGCGTGAGCGTGCGCAGCATTGCGCGCTACATGGTGCGCCCGCGCGCCGGAAAAGACACGGTTTATCCGGCCTGATGCGAGGGAAAGGGGGATGGCGATGATTCAGGTGATGTTGTTCCTTTTGTTCGGCGTGCCGCTGATCGTGGCCTGCCTGACCTTCATGCTCTGCGCGATGTGGATGCAGATGCGGGAAGATCAGCGCTGCGCGCAGAAGCAGGGCGCGGGCGAAAGCTCATAATCGTCAAACAGCCGCGAGACGGCGTCCGCATAGGCGGCCATGGAGCCGGCCTTGTGCACGGCCTTGAGCGGCTTTTGCGCTTCCTCAAAGCAGCAGGCGATGTTCTTGGCGACCTCGCGCATGCGGCCGAGCACCACGCGCGGCGGATACGCGGCTTCATAGGCGCGCAGCAGGTCGTCGTGGAAGGCGCGCAGCGCCTCCCGCGTGAGCGGCGCGCCGCCGGCATACGTCTCTGCGAGCGCGGGATTGGCCAGCATGCCGCGTCCGAGCATCAGCGCCGCGGTCTGCGGGTATGCCCGCTCGATGTCGCGGCAGGCCTCCGCCGTGAACAGGTCGCCGTTGTAGACCAGGCACAGCGATGTGCGCGCCTGCGCCGCGGCGTAGACATCCCGGTGCGCCGTGCCCGCATAGTATTCCTCGCGCGTGCGCGGGTGGATGATCAGCTCGTGGATCGGATAGCGCGCGTAGACATCCAGCAGCGCGTCAAACTCCGCGGGCGAGGAAAAGCCGATGCGCGTCTTGACCGACACGCGCAGCTGCGCGCCGGAGAACACGCCGTCCAGAAAGCGGTCGAGATCCGACGCGGAGAGGAGCAGGCCCGCGCCCTTGCCCTTGGCCGTGACGGTGCCGGAGGGACAGCCCGCGTTCAGGTTGACCTCCTCATAGCCCATGTCCGCGAGCTGCTGCGCCGCCCAGAGAAAGTGGGCGGCGTTTTTCGTGAGCACCTGCGGTACGGCGCGCAGGCCCGTGTTCGCCTCAGGCGAGACGTTGCGCAGCTCGCGCGGGGTGAGCACGAGGTTCTGCGTCGGGCTGATGAACGGGATGAAGTACTTTTCGACGCCGCCGAAGTGGGCGTGATGCACCCGGCGGTAGATCGCGTCGGTGACGCCCTCCATCGGGGCGAAGTAGACGGGCAAAGACATGGCGTGCTCCTTGTGGTCGTGGGGAAGCGTTGGGGCCTCGAACCCCTTCACCGCTTCGCGGCGCCTGATCGAGGCGCGTATGCGCCGGGGAAGGGCGGGGAAAACCGAAGAAAAAAGCACCGGCGTTGTCCGGTGCTTTTGGCTTTGCGGATGCTCAGGCCTGGGCGAGCCACTCGTCAGCCTTCGCGGCGGACATGCGCTTGATGCCCTCGACGGCGTACTGAGACTGCGGGCCGCCAAGGGTATACAGAAAGAACTTGCCGCCCTCGGTCTTGTAGAGGGACTCCTCGTAGCCGGCCGGGTCGCCGAAGGCGCCGAAAGCGCGCTTGGCGATCAGCTCGGAGGTTTCGGTGTCGTATTCCACCTTGCAGATGATCTTCTTCATGGTTTAGCTTTCCTTTCATTCATGTTGAATACTTTGGCTGCCGGGCAGCCGGTCAGATCCCGGATTGTTCAGGCAATCGCGGGATAAATGCCTCAATACGCAGGTGATCATATCACAAACTTTCTGAAAAAACAACACTTCTCACGGAGAATGATGAATTCTGCTTCAAAATCGCGCCGGCGTTATGTGAAGAAAGTGGTATAAACAGGCAGATTTTACGCAATTTTCCAGGCGAAAACGGCGGCAAAGCGCGTGCGCAGAGCGGCATTTGGAGCTTGGCGGCAAAAAAAGGGCTTGACAATTCATTCCTGCTGTCGTACAATTCGCCTAAATCATTTTACCTAAAAAATTTTAAGTAAAATGATGGAAATAAAAAAGATTGGAGTATACGAAGATGAGCTTTGAAACCGTGCGCGATGTGATCGCCGAATCCCTGGGTTGCGACGTGCAGGATGTGACGATGGAAGCGAAGCTGGTCGAGGACCTGGGCGCGGACTCCCTGGCGTCCGTGGAGCTGATGATGGCCCTTGAGGAAGCCACCGGCGCGACCATCGACGACGAGGTGATGCCGGAGATCAAGACCGTCGCCGACGTCATGAAGGTGCTCGAACAGTGAGAAACGGCCCGCCGCCACGCGCGGCGGGATTTTGAAATGTCCCACGATCGTGAGATCATGAGAGGTTTGCTATGACGAATCAGGAGATTTTTGAGCTGATGGACCGCTTTGAGCGCGGCAGCATCCGGACGATGCGCCTGAGCACGGGCGGCATCTCGCTGGAGCTGAGCAAGGACGCGCCGCTCTCCGGCGCGCCGGCGCAGGCGAGCGCTTCGCCCGCCGCCGAAGCCCCCGCTCAGCGGCAGGCCGCCCCGGCCCGGACGCCGGGCTGCGTGATCGCCGCGCCGATGGCGGGCGTGTTCTACGCCGCCAGCGCGCCGGGGGCGACGCCGTTTGTCGCCGTGGGAGACCGCGTGAAGCAGGGCGACATCGTCTGTCTGATGGAAGCGATGAAGATGATCAGCGAGATTCCCGCGCCGTGCGACTGCATCATCACCGAGATCTACGGGGAAAACGGCAAGCTCGTCGGATTTGACGAGCCGCTGTTCGGTTACACGGCATGCTGAAGCGGGTGTTGATCGCCAACCGGGGCGAGATCGCGCTGCGCATCCTGCGTGCCTGCCGGGAATCGGGCATGGAGACGGTCGCCGTGTACTCCGCCGCGGACGCGAAGGCGCTGCACGTGCAGCTGGCGACGCAGGCGGTGTGCATCGGCCCGGCGCAGGCGGCCGAGAGCTATCTGAATCAAAACGCGCTGCTGACCGTGGCCAGGGCCACGGGCTGCGACGGCGTGCATCCGGGCTACGGCTTCCTCTCGGAGAACGCGGACTTCGCCGACGCCTGCCGCGCGGCAGGGCTCACGTTCATCGGCCCCTCCGGCGATGTCATTCGCAGGGCGGGCGACAAGGCCGCCGCGCGCGCGATGATGCGCCAGGCGGGCGTGCCGGTGACGCCCGGCTCGGACGGCCCGGTGCAGCGCGTGGAGGATGCGCTATGCGCGGCGGCGCGCGTGGGCTATCCCGTGCTGCTCAAGGCGAGCGCGGGCGGCGGCGGGCGCGGCATCCGCCGCTGCGACGACGAGGCGCAGCTCTCGCGCGCCTATGCGCAGGCGAAGGCAGAGGCCATGGCCTGCTTTGGCAACGACGAGCTGTATCTGGAAAAGCTGGTGCTGCGCCCCCGGCACATCGAGGTGCAGATTCTGGCGGACAGGCACGGCAACGTCGTGCACCTGGGCGACCGCGACTGCTCCATCCAGCGCCGCAATCAGAAGCTGATCGAGGAAGCGCCCGCGTGGGGCCTGAGCGACGCGCTGCGCGCGCAGATGGGCGAGGCCGCCGTGCGCGCGGCGAAGGCCGTCGGCTACGAGGGCGCGGGCACGGTGGAGTTTCTGCTGGACGCGGCCGGAGAGCGCTTCTACTTCATGGAGATGAACACGCGCATCCAGGTCGAGCACGGCATCACGGAGATGGTGACGGGCATCGACCTCGTGCGCGAACAGCTGCGCATCGCCTCCGGCCTGCCGCTGGAGATGAAGCAGGCGGACATCCGCGTGAGCGGCCACGCCATCGAGTGCCGCGTCAACGCGGAGGACCCGCACCGGGACTTTGCGCCCACGCCGGGCGCCGTGTCGTTCTTGCACTTTCCGGGCGGGCCGGGCGTGCGCGTGGACTCCGGGCTGTACAACGGGTGCGAACTCTCGCCCTATTACGACTCGCTGGCGGCGAAGGTGATGGCGCACGGCGGCACGCGGCTTGCCGCCATCCGGCGCATGCGCCGGTGTCTGGAGGAGTTTGCGCTGGAGGGCTTTGCGACCAACGCGGAGCTGTCCTATCAGATTCTCTATCATCCCGCGTTCATCCGCGGGCACTGCTGCACGGCCTTTCTGGAAGAAAACCTCCCGCAGCTGCTGGATTTCAGCCGCAGGGCGGGCGATGAGGAGGAGCGGGCGTGACCGACGTCTTTGAAAAACGGCGCTACCGCCTGCGGGCGATGAAGAAGCTGCTTTCGAGCTATCTGCCGGCGGATCAGATGACCGCCTGCCCCAAGTGCCAGCGCGAGATGCCCATCCGCGAGAAGGAGGACCACCTCGGCGTGTGTCCGTACTGCGGCTATCACTGGCCGCTGGGCGCGCAAAAGCGGCTGCAGATGCTCATGGACGGCGGCGCGTACACGGAACTCCACGCGGATCTGGCCGCGAGCGACCCGCTGGAATTTCCGGGCTACGGCGACAAGCTGGCGGACGCCCGCAAGAAAACCGGCATGGCCGAGGCCGTGCTCACCGCCACGGGCGAGATCGACGGCCGCGCATGCGTGGTCTGCGTGCTCGACGGACGGTTCATGATGGGCAGCATGGGCGCGGCCGTGGGCGAGAAGCTGACGCTGGCGATCGAATACGCGCTTGAAAACCGCCTGCCGCTGATCATCTTTTCCGCCAGCGGCGGCGCGCGCATGCAGGAGGGCATCCTTTCGCTCATGCAGATGGCCAAGACCAGCGCGGCGATCCGCCGCTTTGGCGATGCGGGGCTGCTCTACATCAGCGTGCTCACCGATCCGACGACAGGCGGCGTGACGGCGAGCTTCGCCTCGCTGGGCGATGTCATCCTCGCCGAGCCGGGCGCGCGCATCGGGTTCGCCGGGCCGCGCGTCATCGAGCAGACGATCGGCGAAAAGCTGCCCTACAACTTTCAGCGGGCGGAATTTGTGATGGAGCACGGCTTCGTGGATGCGGTGATCGAGCGCGGCAAGCTGCGCGCGGCCCTCGCCGATCTGCTGCGCGTGCACGAGGGAGGACGGACATGAATCTTTCCGCACACGAGCGCGTGCTCATCGCGCGCCACCCGCAGCGGCCCAACGCGCGCGAGTACATCGACGCGCTGTTCACCTCGTTTTTTGAGATGAAGGGCGACCGGCTGTGCGGCGAGGACGGCGCGATTCTGGGCGGCGTGGCGCTCTATCACGGACGGCCGGTGACGGTCATCGCCACGCGCAAGGGGCGCACGCTGGAGGAAAACCTGCGCGGGCACTTCGGCATGCCCAGCCCGGAAGGCTACCGCAAGGCGCAGCGGCTGATGCGCCAGGCGGAGAAGTTTCGCCGGCCCGTCATCACGCTGATCGACACATCCGGCGCGTATCCCGGCATGCAGGCCGAGGAGCGCGGGCAGGGCGAGGCCATCGCCCGCTGCCTGAGCGAGATGAGCGCGCTGCGCGTGCCCATCGTCGCGGTGATCACCGGCGAGGGCAACAGCGGCGGCGCGCTGGCGCTGGCCGTGGCCGACCGCGTGCTGATGATGGAAAACGCCGTCTACGCCATCCTCTCGCCGGAGGGGTTTGCCAGCATCCTCTACAAGGACGCCTCGCGCGCGGCGCAGGCCGCCGGGGTGATGCGGCTGACCGCGCCCGACCTGATGGCGCTGGGCGTGATCGACGGGATCATCCCGGAACCGGCGGGCGGTGCGCACGCGGACGCGGCGGGCGCGATGCGCGCGCTGGACGCGGCCATCACCGCGCAGCTCGACATGCTTTCGGGCAAGAGCGGCGAAACGCTGGCGGCAGAACGATATGACAAATTCCGCAGGATGCAGGCGTACACGACGCTTGCGCCCTGCGCGTCCCAAGGAGACGAACATGAACAAGCTGACTGACATTCTGGGCACGAAATACCCCATCATTCAGGGCGGCATGGCGAACATCGCCACGGGCGAATTCGCCGCGGCCTGCTCGCAGGCGGGCGCGCTGGGCGTCATCGGCGCGGGCGGCATGCGCACGGCGGAGGAGCTGCGCGACCACATCCGCCGCTGCCGGGCGCTGACGGACAAGCCCTTCGGCGTGAACATCATGCTGATGAACCCCAGCGCGGACGCGTTTGCGCAGGTGGTCATCGAGGAGCGCGTGCCGGTTGTGACCACGGGCGCGGGCAATCCGGGCAAATACGTGGCCGCATGGAAGGACGCGGGCATCAAGGTGATCCCGGTGGTGGCGGCGGTGGCGTTCGCCCAGCGCTTTGCGCGCGGTGGCGTGGACGCGGTCATCGCGGAGGGCACGGAGTCCGGCGGCCACGTCGGCGAGATGACGACGATGGCGCTGGTGCCGCAGGTCATCGACGCGGTGGACGTGCCGGTCATCGCGGCGGGCGGCATCGCGGATGGCCGCCAGTTCGCGGCGGCGCTGGCGCTGGGCGCGTGCGGCGTGCAGGTGGGCACCTGCCTGCTGACCAGCGCGGAGTGCCCGATTCACGAGCGCTACAAGCAGGCGCTGCTCAAGGCGCGCGACAGCGATACGATCGTCACCGGCCGCAGCGTGGGCGCGCCCGTGCGCGTGCTGCGCAACAAAATGGCGCGCGAGTACGTCCGCCGCGAGCAGGCGGGCGCCACGCAGATGGAGCTGGAGGAACTGACGCTGGGCGGCCTGCGCCGCGCGGTGTTTGACGGCGACATGGAGACGGGCAGCGTGATGAGCGGCCAGGTGGCCGGCATGCTGCGCGAGGTGCGGCCCGTGGATACGATCCTGCGGGAGATGGCCGAGGACGGCGAAGCGGTGCTGGCGCGCTGCCACGAGGAATGGAGGACGAAGCATGCGCTTTGATCAACGAACCGCCGTCGTCACCGGCGGCAGCCGGGGCATCGGCCGGGCGATCTGCCTGGAGCTGGCGGCGGGCGGCGCGAACGTCGTGCTGCTCTACGCGGGCAACGAGGCGGCGGCGGAACAGACGGCGGCGGCCTGCCGCGAGCTGGGCGCGCGCGCCACGGCCATCCGCTGCGACGTGGCCGACGCGCAGGCGGTCAAGGCCGCGATGAAGGCGGCGCTCAGCGAGTATGGCCGCATCGACATCCTGGTCAACAACGCGGGCGTCACGCGGGACAACTTCCTGCTGATGATGCGCGAGAGCGACTTTGACGCGGTGGTGGACACCAACCTCAAGGGCGCGTTCCTGTGCATCCGCCACGTGGTGCACGCGATGATGAAGCAGAACTACGGCCGCATCGTCAACGTCAGCTCGGTCACGGGCCTGCGCGGCAACGCCGGTCAGGCGAACTACGCGGCGAGCAAGGCGGGCGTGATCGGCCTGACGAAGGCGGCGGCCAGGGAGCTGGCGCAGCGGGGCATCACGGTCAACGCCGTCGCCCCTGGCTTCATCGCGACGGACATGACCGCCGCGATGACGGAGCCGGCGAAGGAAGCGGCGCTTTCGCAGATTCCGGCGGGCCGGATGGGGCATGCGCATGAGGTGGCCCGCGCGGTCGCATTCCTGGCCGGCGAGGACGCGGCGTACATCACCGGACAGGTGCTGGCCATCGACGGCGGCATGTCCATGTGACGAAGGGAGAACGGCATGAGACGAGTGGTCATCACGGGCATGGGCGCGGTGTCGCCCGTGGGCCTGACGATGCAGGAGACGTGGCAGGCGATCCGCGCGGGCACGTGCGGCATCGCGCCGATTACGCGCTACGACACGACGGGCCGCAAGGTGACGCTGGCCGCCGAGGTCAAGGGCTTTGACCCGGAAGCGCGCTTTGGGAAGCTGGAAGCCCGGCACATGGACCGATACTGCCAGTTCGCGCTGGCCGCCGCGCGCGAGGCGATGGCGGACGCGGGGCTGCGTGCGTTTGATCCCGACCGCTGCGGCGTGTCCATCTCCAGCGGCATCGGCGGCTTTGAGACGATGGAGGAGGCGAAGGAGCGCGGCATGGACAAGGGCTACGACCGCGTTTCGCCGTTCATGATCCCCGGCATCATCAGCAACATGGCGGCGGGGCGCGTGGCCATCGACGCGGGCTTTCGGGGGATGTGCACCTGCCCGGTGACGGCCTGCGCCGGCGGCGGCAACGCGGTGGGCGACGCCTTCCGCCACATCCGCGACGGCTATGCGGAGGTCATGCTCTGCGGCGGCGCGGAGGCGAGCATCACGCCGCTGGCCATCGGCGGCTTCACGTCGATGAAAGCGCTGCACACGGGCAGCGATCCCGCGCGCGCGTCGATCCCCTTTGACGCGCAGCGCAGCGGCTTTGTGATGGGCGAGGGCGCGGCGGTGCTGCTGCTGGAGGAGCTCTCGCACGCGCAGGCGCGCGGCGCCAAGATCTATGCGGAGGTCGCCGGATACGGCGCGACGTGCGACGCGTACCACATCACGGCGCCCGCGCCGGATGGGCGCGGCGGCGCGCTGGCGATGAAGCTGGCACTCGCGGACGCGGGCGTGCGGCCGGAGCAGGTGGACTACATCAACGCGCACGGCACGTCCACGCCGCTCAACGATTCGGGCGAGACGGCCGCCGTCAAGGCGGCGTTCGGCGCGCATGCCTGCCGGCTGATGATGTCCTCCACCAAGTCGATGACCGGGCACATGCTCGGCGCGGCGGGCGCGGTGGAGGCGGCGATCACGGCGATGGCGCTGCACGAGGGCTTCGTGCCCGCGACGATTCACTACAGCGAGCCGGACGAACAGTGCGACCTCGACGTGGTGCCCAACGCGGGCCGTCAGGCGGCCATCGCCTGCGCGATGAGCAATTCCCTGGGCTTTGGCGGGCACAACGTGAGCCTCGTGTTCAAGAGATGGGAGGCGTAAGCATGCAGCTCAATTCCAATCAGATCGCGGAGATTCTGCCGCATCGGTATCCCTTTGCGCTCGTGGACCGCATTGTGGACGGCGAGCCGGGGCAGTTTGCCAGGGGCATCAAGTGCGTCAGCGCGAACGAGCAGGTCTTCTGCGGGCACTTCCCGCAGGAACACATCATGCCCGGCGTGCTGATTCTGGAGGCGATGGCGCAGGTGGGCGCGGTGGCGCTGCTCTCCATGCCGGAGAACAGGGGGAAGATCGTGCTCTTTGGCGGCGTCAGGAACGCGCGCTTCAAGCGCAAGGTGATCCCCGGCGACGTGCTGGAGATGACCTGCACGCTGACCAAACGGCGCGGGCCGGTGGGCATCGGCACGTGCGAGGCCACGGTCGGCGGAGAGGTCGCCTGCACGGCGGAACTGATTTTCGCCGTGCAGCAGAATGACGGTTGATGTTTTTCCCAAAAGTTGCTATACTGGGTGCAGCCAGAGGAAAGCGGGAATGAAAGATGCTCAGAAATGCGTTCAATACGGTGTATACGAAGTTTAAGCTGCACTTCTATAAGGAGATCTTCGACCGGTTTCAGACGCGGGAAGCGAGCCTGACGACGGTGGAGGTCTTCTGCGTGGAGACCATCCTGGCGCTTGGCCGGCCCACGATCAACGAGTTTGCCTCGTTCATGCGCATCTCCTCGCCCAACGCCGCCTACAAGGTCAACAGCCTGATCAAGAAGGGCTACGTCAGCAAGACGCAGTCCGAGGAGGACAGGCGCGAGTACCACCTGCAGGTGACGCAGAAGTACATGGACTACTACAACATCAGCGCCCGATACACGGACGAGGTGATGGACCGCATCTGCAAGCGCTTTACGCCGGAGGAGTGCGAAAAGCTGACGCAGATGCTGGAGATCGTCAGCCGCGAGCTGATGCCGGAGGTGGACATCCCCGATCAGGGGTGAGGCGCGAGGCCTGCCGTATGGCGGCATCCGGACAATCGATCACCTTCTGCACGGTGCGAAGGGAAGTCTGAACGAAATCTTAAAGAGAGCCTGTCGATGCGCTGTGAGAACCGCATGCACGCGGTTCTCTTTTTATATGCGAAGATTCACGAGGGCAGAGCATACGCGCTGCACGTTGTCTTTTCATACAAAACATCTTCCTGTATACATGGATGAAACGCCTTCCACTTTCATAACTGTTGTGATAGAATTGATGTGATATTTAGCCTGATATATCGTGTTGTGCCTGCGGCGGGCCGAAACACCGATGCGCTCGATCGCGCAATCATGACGAAATGTGTGTTTGAAAGATGAGAGGCGGCATGACTGCGGGGCTGGCGGAGTGGAAGGCGGAATCAATTCTCGTCTTAAGGATGGGGAGAAGACAGAACGGAGTGATGCATGTGAAGAAAAAAGGAAGTTGGGCATGCCTCCTGCTGAGGATGGCGCTCATCGTGCTGCCTGTGACACCGGCTGCGGGCGAGCCCCTGAGCCTCGACATCGGCGACGGGGACATCATCGTGACGGACAATGTCGTCGAGCAGGGCGGCTCTTCCCAGAGCATGGCGGCAGATGGTCTGCGCATCACCGGTACGTCACAGACGCACACGGTGACCGTAAAATCTGCGGGGGGGGGACAAGTGTTCCCCTTGTTCTCGATAACCTGACGCTCTCCAATGAATCGGGCAAAAGCCTGATCGACATACAGAGCGGCTCGGCCACCATCACGCTCTCCGGCAGCAGTACGCTGACCGGCGGCGGAGCTACACAGGTTGACGAGCAATATGTCGGCAACGCGTTGGTTCGCGTGCCCGAAGGCGCCGAATTGCCCCTGAAGGGAGACGGCGCGCTGACGCTGAACAACGGCACAGCGGACAACGGTGCGCATGGTGCGGCCATTGGCGGCTCCGCCGAGGAAGATGCCGGTTCCATCCGCATCCTTTCCGGCAACGTCACCATCGAGCATTAGCTAATCCATATAGAAATCATGCGAGAGATATTTCTATCCTGGGAAAGGCGCGTGTCACCGCTACAGGCGGACCGGGTGCATCGGGCATCGGTGCGGGGGCTGGAGGAAGGGTTGCCGGAACAATTCGGATAG
Source organism: uncultured Clostridia bacterium (assembly GCA_944333055.1). Lineage (GTDB taxonomy): Bacteria > Bacillota > Clostridia > Christensenellales > Aristaeellaceae > Ventricola. The sequence goes on along the minus strand of CALVKT010000052.1, from coordinate 96,256 downwards.
ATGACGGCACAAAGGTCATCGCCTATGCCGACGGAACCAAATACGCCGTTGATATCAGTACCACCGGCAAAGGCGCGGTCAACGTGGCTGACAACGTGCTCAACGCCCGCTTTGCCGAGGACGAGCAGCCGCCCATGGATGCGGACGATCAGGACAGCCCGATCAACCTGCTCAAAGACGGCAAGGTGGACAGCGCGCTTCGCCTGCCCGATGACTATCGCGCCTTTGCTGTCACTGCCAGCGACGGCGAGGGGACGATCATGGTGCAGAATGGGGAAAACCCAGAAGAGTTCGCGTATTATCTGCTCGATGACAGCGAGAGGAAGCGCACCATCTATCCGCTCTACGCGGACCTGCAAATGATGACGCAAGACAACCTTCGCTGGACGGCCTTTGTCAGTGTTGAGCCTGTGGACATGACCATTTATATGGGCGGCGCGGATGGCGCGGACGGTGCGGTGAACGCCGGCGGCGATATTGTGGGCAGCGCCTCTTTGCCGGAACCAGGGTTCAGGGTGAATCTGCCCGGACGCATGAGCGGCGCGGATGTCACGGCGCTGACGTTCAAGGAGGCGGACGGCAACCGGATGTGGACGCTCGTCCCCTATGATGGACGGACGGGCACGACGGTTTACAAGCTGGTTCCCGCTCAAGGGCAGCAGCCCACGCGCGTGCAGTTTACCAAGGCGGACGGCACGGTGATCGTCAGCGACGCATTTGAAGTGGGCCGGGAGGTCAACACGTCGTACAGCATGGCCCTGTACAGGGGAGCGGGCGATACCGCCGTTGGCGACGTTGTAGCGCAATATGGGGATGAGAGCTTTCCGGTGGACAGCAGCGCCTTGGCCGAATTGATGGTACGCGGCACAACAAGCGGTGAACAGTATGCCGAGGTGAAAGAGGCGGCGCCGACGGACGGCCGCATCGGCTTGACGGCGCCGGCGAACACGATCTACACGCTGAACGAGAGCGACATCCGCGTGGACGCCGGGAGCGTTGCGCTCCTCTTTGACGACATCATCGAAGAGAGCAAGGAGAGCGTGAGCAGAAAAGAGGCGCTGATCCGGCGAGCGGATCGTGCGTTGAGCCACACCGATGATGAACGGCACTACGAACTGAAATACCTCGACCTTGTGGATACCGATAACGGAAATGCGTGGGTGAAGGCCAACGGCAATGTGACCGTGTATTGGCCGCTGCCGGAGGGAACGAGCGAAGAGACGATCTTTACCGTGCTCCACTTTGCCGGCCTGCACAGAGAGATGGCGCGTGATCAGATCATGGCAGCCATTGACGGCTGCGCGGTTGAGATCGTCGACGCTCGCGTGAAGGATGGATATGTGGTGTTTGAGATCGGTTCCGGCGGATTCTCTCCGTTTGCGCTGGTCTGGCATACGCCTGCCGGCGGCAGCCTGACCGTTTCCAAGACGGTCAGTGGTGATGGCGGTGAACGGGATCGCGACTGGCACTTCACCGTGACGCTCGATGACGCGACGATCTCCGGCACCTATGGTTCAATGACGTTTGAGCAGGGTGTTTCCCGCTTCACGCTCAGGCATGAACAGCACGTTACGGCTGCCAATCTGCCTGCGGGAATGGGCTATACCGTGTCCGAGGCGGAGGCCAACACGGACGGCTACCAGACGACGAGCGTGCATCATGGGGGCAAAATCGAAGGCAAAGGGTCGATTACGGCAGCCTTCTTCAACCAGAAGGACAGTCTGAATATTCCGACGACCGGTGACGCGGCACATCCGAAGATGTGGGCGGCACTGGGCGGCATGGCACTTTTGAGCATCGTTGCGATGCTGGCCATGTCCAAACGGAAGGATTAACGGCGCGGGCGGCAGGCGAATACCTGCCGCCCGGCAGACCGTCGGCAATGTGCAGCCGACGGTCTTTTGCTGTCAAACCGCACGCGCGATATGCGTTGCAGGGAAGCATCAGGCGCGCGCACGGCAAAACGGACTGCCCACAAACCGCTGCAAAAGTGCGCGCCGGCTTTGTGCGTGCGAGATAATTCGTGCAATATCTCATATTTTTTTCTTCGCACTATTTACAGTTTTTCTCATTTATGTTATGATGACAAAAGAAAGGCGGCGTGTGCCCTGAGTCCCCTGTGCACCGGCCGCCGGAGGTCGATCCGGCGATGAAATATAAAAAAGGAGGAGTCCCCATGAAGAAACTGCTGACACTGGTTCTTTGCCTCGCAATGCTGCTGAGCGTTGCGACCGGCGCGCTGGCTGTGAACGAGGACGTGGAGGGCAAGGTCATGATCTACACCTCCATGTACCAGTTCGTCATCGACATGATGGACGAGGCGCTGGCCAAGGAGTTCCCGAATCTCGACGTGGAGTTCTTCTACGGCGGCACGGGCTCGCTGCAAACCAAGCTCGCCGGCGAGATGGAGACCGGTACGCTCGGCTGCGACATGATGCTCGTGGCGGAACCGGCCTACTCGCTGGAGCTCAAGGAGGGCGGCTGGCTGGAGCCCATGGAGGCCGACGGCGAGAAGCTCCGCTTCGCCTATGACGAGGAGGGCTACTGGTATCCGGTGCGCGTGTGCAACATGGTGCTCGCCTACAACCCGGAGAAGTACGCCGCGGAGGAGCTGCCCGCCAGCTTCTATGACTTCGCCAACGATGAGTCCGTCAAGGGCATGATCTCCATGGGCAACCCGCTGACCAGCGGCACCACCATGGCGGCCGTTGCCGCGCTGAGCGACAAGTACGGCTATGAATACTTCACGGCGCTGGGCAACAACGGCGTGATGATCGAGTCCGGCTCCACGGCGCTGGCCAAGCTGCAGACGGGCGAGTGCAAGATCATCATGATCCTGGAGGAGTCCGTGCTCAAGGTGCGCAAGGAAGAGGGCAGCAAGATCGCCTGCATCTATCCCACCGACGGCAACATCATGATCCCCTCCACCGTCATGACCGTGGCGGAGGACCGCAGCGCGAACATGAATATCGAAGCCTGCCAGGCCATCACCGACTGGCTGCTCAGCGAGGAAGGCCAGCGCTACGTGCTGGAGGGTTACATGCACAGCGTGTTCGCCGGCATGAAGGACGTGCCCTATGACTCCATCGACACCGACGGCCTGATCGCCACCGACATGGGCGTCGATTGGGTCCGCTGCTACACGCAGCGCGAGGAGATCCGCACCAAGTTCCAGGAGAGCGTGACCATCCCCGAGACGTAAGCGCAGCTCTGTGACCAGACGGTTGGCGGGGCGCCGCGCGCCGCAGCGCACGGCGTCCCGCTTTTCTTTGAGCAACGATGAAGGAGTGCTGGCAGGATGAAGAACACAACGCGGCTTCCGGTACAGCCGAGGGAAGCGCGGGATCTGGAGCCCGTGTTCGTCAAGGCCGTCCTGACGGCTTTGCTGGCCGTAGGCGTGCTGATGATCGCAGCCGGTGTGATGGGTATGCGGACGTTTGACGCCTCCGGCTACGATTCCGAGGACAGCTATACCTACATTTACCGCATGAAGCGCGCGCTTGAAACGCATGAGGAGCAGGCGATTGAGCCGGTGCTCGCGTCCCTGACCGAGGAGGAGCGCGCGCGCACGAGCGAAAAGATCGACGATATGCTGCTCGCCTACTGGGCGGAGCTGATGGGCGATGAGGAGGCCGCGAAGGCGGATCTTTCCGCGTTCGTGGCGTCGCTGCCGCAGGCGGAACGCGCGCACGCATCGATGCGCCTGTTCGACGTGGCGTTCGCCGTGGACGGGCCGAAGGTGCTCTCCAGGATCAAAAAGCAGCTCTCACCCATGGACGACACGGAGCGCGCGCAGTTCCGCAGGACGGTGCTGCTGGCGCTGACCGACGAGACGCTGGCCCTGCCCGAGGCGGCGGCCGCTGCCGTGGAGGACAAGGAGGGCGTGGAGCGCGAGCGCATGCTGCTCCAGCTCTTCCTCGTCAGTGGCAGCGCGGAGAACGAGTCCGTGCCCTCCGAGCTGGCCAACGGGCTCAAGAAGGCCGTGCGCAAGGACGAGGCGCGGCTGGACGCCTACAAGAAGGCCGTGTCGGGCAGCGTGGGCTTTGTCACGCAGCTCGTGGTCGCCCACAGCCGCACGATCGTGCTCATCGGCGTGCTGCTGGTGATCGACGCCCTGCTGCTCTTCTTCCTGCTGGGCACGTCCCACAGCTGGCATCTGGACGTCAAGTGGGTCGTCATCCTGCTGATCATCGACTTCATGCTCGTCTTCCAGATGCTGCCGCTGGCGTATCTGGTGGTCAAGGCGTTCTTCCCGGACGGCTCCTTCTCGCTGGAGACGTTCACACGCCTGTACACGTATCCCATGAACTGGAGCGCGCTCAAGAACACGCTCATCGCCGCCGGTGCGACGATGGTGCTCGGCACGCTCATCGCGTTCCCGCTGGCCTGGCTGGTGGGCCGCACCAATCTCTATGGCCGCAAGTTCTTCCGCAGCCTCTTCGTGCTGACGTACATGGTGCCGCCGTACGTGGGCGCCATGGCGTGGCTGCGCCTGCTCAATCCCAACGTGGGCGACATCAACGTATTCCTGCGCATGATCTTGCAGATGCCGGCGGACGCGACCGGCCCGATCAACATCTACTCGCTGGGCGGCCTCATCTGGGTGCTCACCACGTTCTACTATCCCTACGCGTTCATCACGATTTCCCGCGCGATGGAGAAGATGGACCCGACGCTCGAGGAGGCCAGCCGCATCTCCGGCGCGTCGCCCATCAAGACGCTCTTCACCGTCACCCTGCCGATGATGACGCCCTCGCTGATCGCCGGCGCGCTGCTGGTGTTCGTCTGCGCGGCGAGCTGCTACGGCATTCCCTCCATCATCGGCGCGCCGGGCAAGGTGTACACCGTCACCACGCGCATCATCGAATACTACGGACTGGGCACGCAGGGTCTCAATGATGCGACCGGCCTGGCCGTCTTCCTGATGATCATCGCCATCCTCGTGCTCTACGTCTCCGATTTCGTCATGGCCAAGCGCCAGTACATCACCGTCAGCGGCAAATCCACGCGCCCGAACATCGTCGACCTGCGCGGCTGGCGCGTGCCGATGACGGTGCTGGTCAGCCTGTTCGCCGTGATCGTCATCCTCATCCCGTTTGCCACCATCCTGACCACCTCTTTCAAGGTGGACGTGGGCAAGAGCCTGCGCGATCCCGGCAATTTCACGCTGGGCCAGTGGACGCTGATCTTCTCGCGCCAGGAGACGCTCGACTGCCTCAAAAACAGCCTCATCTACGGCGCGGTCACGGCGACGGTGGGCACCGTCATCGCCTGTGTGATGAGCTATCTGCTCCAGCGCACGACCATCCGCGGCCGCAAGCTGCCGGACTTCATGATCACGCTGGGCAGCGGCTCGCCCTCGGTGGTCATCGCGTTGGGCCTGATCATGACCATGAAGGGCGACTTTGGCATCAACATCTACAACACCGCTTACATCATGATCGTGGCCTACCTCATCAAGTACATGATGATGGGCATGCGCACCGTCGTCTCGGCGATGAGCCAGATTCATGTGTCGCTGGAGGAGTGCTCGCAGATTTCCGGCGCATCCTGGCTGCGCACGATGTTCAAGATCACCGGCCCGCTGATCTTCCCCTCCATCGCCGCCGGCTGGTTCCTGATCTTCATTCCCTCGTTCTACGAGTTGTCCATGACGACGCTGCTCTACTCCAACAACACCAAGACCATCGGCTTCCAGCTCTACGAATACTGGACGTACACCTCGCAGCCGCAGGCGTGCGCGATGGCTTTCGGCATCCTGATCATCGTCGTCGCGCTCAACTTTGTGCTCAACAAGCTCACCAAGGGCGAGTTCTCCATCTGATCGCATTGAAGGAGTGAACAAAATGGCAAGCGTAACCATTCAACATGTCACCAAGGCTTTCGGCACGGCGGTCGTGCTGGACGATTTCAACGCGACGTTTGAAAACGGGGAATTCGTCACGCTGCTGGGGCCCTCCGGCTGCGGCAAGACCACCATGCTGCGCATCATCGCCGGATTTGAAAAGCCGACGGCGGGCAGCGTGCTCTTTGACGAGCGCGCCGTGTCCAGCGGCAAGGTGTTCGTCCAGCCCGAAAAGCGCGACATCGGCATGGTGTTCCAGTCCTACGCCGTCTGGCCGCACATGACCGTCTACGACAACGTGGCCTATCCGCTGACCATCAAGAAGGTGGACAAGGCGACCGTCCGCAAGAAGGTGGAGCGCGTGCTGCAGGCGGTGCACCTGATGCAGTACGCCCAGCGCATTCCCAGCCAGCTCTCCGGCGGCCAGCAACAGCGCGTCGCGCTGGCGCGCGCGCTGGTGGCCGAGCCGGCGCTGCTGCTGCTGGATGAGCCGCTCTCCAATCTGGACGCCAAGCTGCGCGAGAGCATGCGCTTTGAGATCAAGGAGATTCAGCGCGAGTACGGCATCACCGTCGTCTACGTCACGCACGACCAGACCGAGGCCATGGCCATGAGCGACCGCATCGTGATCATCAACCGCGGCGTCATCCAGCAGGTCGGCACGCCCAGGGAGATCTACACGAACCCGGCAAACCCGTTTGTCGCGGACTTCGTGGGCAAGATCGAATTCCTGGAGGGCGTGGCCGGGGACGGCCGGATCGAGCTGGACGGCTGCGGCCAGACGCTGCCCTACGCCGGGCCGCTCTCCGGCCCCGTGATCGTGGGCATCCGTCCGGAGCAGGTGCAATACGCCGCAGAAGGCGAGGGCGACCTGCACGGCACCGTCCGCACGCACTTCTATCTGGGCGACGTGGACGACTGCCGCGTCGATCTGGGCGGCGGCAAGGAAGTGCGCGTCATCGCGGACCCGTACGCCAGCACGGGCCTGGCGGCGGGCAAGACGCTGCACCTCAAGGTGCGCCATTTCCACGTCTTCCCGCGCGCGGAAGGCGATGCCGATTTCCGCAAGATTCTGACCTGAGCGCCAACGCGCGCCCTTTCTCCGGACATGCCGGCGCAAGGGCGCGCGTTTTGATCGCGAAATCCGGCCATGCGCCGGTTTTGCTCTTGACTTTGACAGGCGATTCCGATATACTGAAACGGTTGAAACCCGAATCGGCCGGTGTGATGGAATGGCAGACGTGACGGATTCAAAATCCGTTGGGGAGACCCGTGTGGGTTCGAGTCCCACCACCGGCACCAAACCCATATAATCCGAACCTTTTTCCGATTGGCGATGGGTTCGGACTATTTGTTTTCTTTGACCGTTACGAAAGCACCTATTTCCGTGACGGGGTAAAGCGCAGGGCTGCCTTCAGGCCGAGAGGACCACGGAAGAAGAAAGCCATATAACCATACAAACGAAAAAGGCGGGGGCACCATTTCCGGATGCTACTCTGCCCCCCCTGCCTTTCCATTCCGGGTGGACTGAAAGAGAGCAAGCACAGGGCGTGTGGCCGCACGCCCGCAAAATCTCCGTTTCCGGCTGATTGACGGGGTGGAGGTCTTCTTGTTGGGAGATTTTCAAGCCCTTCTTCCTCTGCTTCGCTAATCATACGTTTCCGATGTGGTTTTCCGCCCGCTATTTTCAAAAAACATTGAATACGCTATGTTTACGTGATAGGATATAGGTGTTCACAACAGACGAAAGAAGTGGTATCGATGACAAAGCGCAACGAAGTGCGGCTCCATGCAAAGCCAGTAGATTGCGACGTTTGCATGGAGTAAGAATCGTCGCATAATCGATATGCTGGCTTTGCTGCTTGACGATCATCTCAAGGAGGAAGCCCGCATGAAATACATCAACGCGAAGGCCCTTCTTCCCGATGCGCTGGTCAAGGAGCTGCAAAGCTACATCCAGGGGGGCTATCTGTATGTCCCCGCCGATCAGGCGCAGCAAAAGCGATGGGGAGAAGCATCCGGCTACCGGCAGGAATTACAGCAGCGAAACCGCCAAATCGTAGAGGCGTTTCGGAACGGAAGTTCTATGGAGGCGTTGGCGGAAAAGTATTTTCTGTCCGTATCGGCCATTCGGAAAATCATTTATCAGAAATGAACCGGCAGGGGTTGCAGAAATGCAGCCCCTGCTTTTGTATATACAGATCGCTTCGGTATCGTTCGGTGGATGGAAAAGATGCTGCGTCGGCAGTACGATAGAAACAAATACATCGCAAGAGAGGGAAAGACCATGTGTACTCGATTTGTCTACCGAGGCGACGATACCATCACCGGCTTCAATTTCGAGATTGACCTTGCCGTATGGGATCACAAAATCATGAAAGAGAAGGACCGCTTCTATATCGGCATCCTGCGGCCCGACGGGGTACGGCACTCCTATCATGGCGTGAACCGCAACGGAAATGTCGGAACTTTGTTGTATGTCCACGGAAACCCGGCCGGAGTCTATCGGGACTCCATGGACTGCATGACGATCGCAGACCTGACGGAACAGTTCATTCAGGCAAAGATCAGCTTTGACGATGCGCTGCAAATCGCGCAGAAGAAAAAGATCGTCTATGCCCCGGATGCCACCATGCAGGCCATGCTGTCCGACCGGCACGGCCGCACCCTGATCATCGAACCGGGCATTGGATGGCGGGAAGATGACGGGCGTTACTCGCTGATCACCAATGACTCCGTCCTTGCGCCGGAAAGCACAAGACCATTCATTGTGCCGGGGGATGACCGATACGAAAGGGCCGACCGGCTTCTGAACAGATATGGAAAGCATTTTACTGTCACCGATGCGTTCTCTGTTCTTCGGGCCGTCCGGCAGGAGGGAATGTGGGCCACCAGAGTTTCTTTCGTTTATTCAGCGAAGGAACGCGTCGTTTATTATGTGGAAAACAACAAATTTTCACAGATTGGAAAATGCGAGTTTTCACAGCTTTGAGAGGAGGGCAAGACCATGAATCCGGAGAGAATTTACCCCCGCGCAAACGACCGTGAAACGGTCTATCTGAAGAACGTCGTCAGGAATCCCAACATCCTTGTCGGGGATTTTACCATGTATAACGACTTCGTCCATGATCCCCGGCAGTTTGAGCGCAACAATGTACTGTACCACTATCCCATCAACCACGACAAACTGATCATCGGGAAATACTGCTCCATTGCCTGCGGGGCAAAGTTTTTGTTCACCAGCGCCAATCATACGCAAGTTTCCCTGTCCACGTATCCGTTTCCGATCTTTTTTGAGGAGTGGGGATTGGATGTTCAAGACATCACGAGCGCATGGGACAACAAAGGAGACATGATCATCGGCAGCGATGTGTGGATCGGATATGAGGCGGTGATTCTGTCTGGCGTGACCATTGGCGATGGTGCGATCATCGGCACCCGCGCCGTGGTGACAAAAGATGTGCCGCCCTATACCATTGTCGGCGGCGTCCCCGCCAGACCGATCCGCAGGCGCTTCTCAGAGGAAACCGTTTCGGCCCTGCTGAAAATCAAATGGTGGGACTGGCCCGAAGAAAGGATCAGACAGCATGTTTCAGACATTCAGGCCGGACGAATCGACCGCTTGCAGCCCTTCGGCGCGGACGAATGTCCATGACAGCCTATGAAGATTCCATAGAGCGCCGCCGCTTTCATGCCTTCCGCAAAGTTGTCCTGCGCCATGAAATGCCGGATTCCTTTTTGGAATTTTCCCATCTTAAAACACATCCTGCAGCGTCCGTGCCGCAGGATGTGTTTTTTTGCCCTTTTACGCCTGAGCGCCTAAAAGGGCATTGCATTCATCAATGATGGCCTCAATGATTCGGATTTGAGATGGTGTCAGCTTCCGCATCTTATCTGCCAGAATCAGGAGGTCTTTATCAATGACGTCGCCGGTCAACAGGTAGTCCGCGCTTACTTCCAGCGCAGCGGCAATCTTCATGAGGTTCTCAGGCCGCATGGCCCGTTTGCCGGCTTCGGCGTAGGAAATGCACTGTGCGGTCACATCGCCTTTTTCGGCAAGTGCCTCTTGCGTCAAGCCGAGCTTCTTCCGGCGCTCCATGATCCGCCCACCAATTTCCTTCAAGCACAGTTCAGAGTCTGTCATCATCTCACCTCCCTTTCACTTGTTAAATTATATCCACAATAGACGATATAATTAAGCGCGTATTGTTGACTAATATCAACATAACAACATATAATGAACGGTGAACGAAATTCTGTCGGAGGACATGATGAGAAACAAAACCGCATGCTTCACCGGACACAGGAATATCCCTGCTGCGCACTACGCTTCCATCAATCGGCGCTTGATGGAAGCGATCATCAGCCTGATTCACAGAGGGTACAGATTCTTTGGAGCCGGTGGTGCATTGGGGTTTGACACCATGGCTGCGCAGGCAGTGATTGCTTTGAAAACGCAATATCCGCACATCCGATTGATCTTGGCGCTTCCCTGTATCTCGCAGGCGAATTGCTGGAATGCGCACGATCAGGCGGTCTACGAAGTGATGAAAGCGCAGGCTGATAAGGTGGTCTTCACTTCCGCGGAATACACGAGGGGCTGTATGCACAAGAGGAACCGGCACCTTGTAGACAACAGCAGCATCTGCATCTGCTATTTGACCGCGTCCACAGGAGGCACAGCGTACACAGTAGATTATGCCCGGAAAAAGGAATTAGAAATCATCAACATCGCATGACGCAAAAACGCCGGCAGGCACCGGGAAGTACGGCCTGCCGGCGATGCTTTTCACCATGCCGTTTCGGCACATTCTGCTGTGCACGGTATGCGCCGGAGGCGCGTTGCAAAAACGGAATGTGTTCAGGTCTTGCTGCTATATGATGAAACAATCCGCAGCACAAATCGGCTCAACGCGAGAGGGATGCCATGAGCGCCGGCCGCGGTCTCGCTGCCGCTCGGATTTTGCGGAAACGAAGAGGATTTCCCGCGCGCACGTCGAATCATTCTCTGAGCCGATATCGCGGCGGCTTGCGTGTGCGAAATCGGAGATGTTCTGTCAAGACGGCTCTTTTGGCGCACAAAAGAGCTTTTTTCAGGCAAAACCGCACAGGTCACAGGAGGAAATCGCAATGAAGCATTACGACGTCATCGTCATCGGCGCGGGGCCGGGCGGCATCTATACCGCCTATGAGCTGACGCGGCGCAGGCCGGAATTGAAGATTGCGGTCTTTGAGGCGGGCCACGCGCTGGAGAAGCGCCGCTGCCCGATCGACGGCGAGAAGATCAAGGGCTGCGTCGGCTGCAAGAGCTGCTCGATCATGAGCGGCTTCGGCGGCGCGGGCGCGTTCTCGGACGGCAAATACAACATCACCAACGACTTCGGCGGCACGCTCTACGAGTACATCGGCAAGAGCCGCGCGCTGGAGCTGATGCACTACGTGGACGAGATCAACATGCGCTACGGCGGCGCGGGCACGAAGCTCTATTCCACCGCGGGCACGAAGTTCAAGAAGGTGTGCATCCAGAACAACCTGCACCTGCTCAACGCCTCGGTGCGCCACCTGGGCACGGACATCAACTACGTGGTGCTCACGAATCTCTACGCCGAACTCAAGGACAAGGTCGATTTCTACTTCGATACGCCGGTGGAGCACGTGGCGCAGGATGCGGGCGGCTACGCGGTGCGCACGGCGGATGCGGCGTATGCCTGCCGGGACTGCGTGGTCTCCGTGGGGCGCATCGGCAGCAAGTGGATGGAGCGCGTGTGCCGGGAGATGGACATTCCCACCAGGAGCAACCGCGTGGACATCGGCGTGCGCGTGGAGCTGCCGGCGGAGGTCTTCTCCCACCTGACGGACGAGCTCTACGAGAGCAAGATCGTCTACCGCACGGAAAAGTACGGCGATCTGGTGCGCACGTTCTGCATGAACCCGCGCGGCGCGGTCGTCAACGAGAACACGAACGGCATCATCACCGTCAACGGCCACAGCTATGAAGACCCGGCCCGCCAGACGGAGAACACCAACTTTGCGCTGCTGGTGGCCAAGCACTTCTCCGAGCCGTTCAAGGACAGCAACGGATACGGCGAGAGCATCGCGCGGCTGAGCAACATGCTCGGCGGCGGCGTGATCGTGCAGCGATTCGGCGATCTCATCCGCGGGCGGCGCAGCAATGCCGACCGCATCCGCGAGTCCTTCCTCACGCCGACGCTGCATGCGACGCCCGGCGACCTGAGCCTCGTGCTGCCCAAGCGAATCCTCGACGGCATCATTGAGATGATCTACGCGCTGGACAAGGTCGCGCCCGGCACCGCGAACGACGACACGCTGCTCTACGGCGTGGAGGTCAAGTTCTACAACATGGAGGTCGCGGTCAACGAGCGGCTGGAGAGCCGCTATCCGGGCCTGTACATCATCGGCGACGGCAGCGGCATCACACATTCGCTGTCCCATGCTTCCGCCAGCGGCGTGCATGTCGCGCGCGCGATTGCGGAACGATAAACGCGACGGCCGCCGGAGGGCTGCTCACGGCCTTTCGGCGATTTTTTTGCGCGGCCGGGAAGAAATTGCCTGTGTGCCGCGTCTAATATGCACCTGTCGATGAAGACGGAGAGGAAACAAGGAGGAATTTGACGATGAAGAAGATGATCATCGCTTTGCTGCTGGTGATTGTGATTGTGGCGGTTGCCGCCGTGGCTTATCATGCGGTGAGCGGCGTGCGCACGGCTGAGACGCAAGAGCAGGCCGTGCAGCAGACGGACAACATCGCCGAAGACGGCCCGACGGCCGTGCTGCAGGTGGAAGAGGGAGCGGACAGCGCCGAGACGGCCGTGGAGCTGACCGGCACGATCGTCGAGGTCACGGAGGAATACGTGCTGCTGGACGCGGGCGAGCAGGGGCAGGTGCAGGCGAACCTGACCGACGACACGATGCTCGATGGCGTGGAGACGCTGTCCGTCGGTCAGGTGGCGATCGTCCGCTTTGACGGCAAGATGACCCGCTCCCTGCCCGCGCAGATCACCGCGCTGCACATCGGCGTCTACGAGGTGAAGGGCACCGTGACGGCGGTGGAAGAGGGCCGCGTGACGGTTGACCGGGGCGAGAGCGGTGAAGTCGTGCTGACGCTGCCGCAGGACGCGCCGCAGCTTGCCGTGGGCGATGTGATCACCGCCTACACGACGGCGGTTTCCACGCTGTCCATGCCGCCGCAGATGAACGCGATCGCGATTGTGAAGTGAGCAGACGAACGGGCGCCGACCGGCAAAAGAGCCGGCCGGCGCCCTTTTCTGCGCGCGCAAGACGGCCGGGGCTGTACGGCGAAAGATGGAGGGCGAAGCCCATGCCATCGAGAACCGCCGCATGGCGATGCGCGAGCATGATCGAAATCGGCGCAGTCCGTGCCCCGGGACAGCCTTTGGATGCCGCCGCACGGTTATACAAATTCAGGAATATGTCGTCATTTTGGACACTTTCGCATTTTTGTCCCCATCCCATCCCGCGCAGGCGGCTTGAAAGAGACGGGCGATTTTGTTATATCAGATCTTCACGGATGCGACGGCGGACGTCTGCGACAGCATGCTGCGGGTGCTCCCCGACATAGAGATCATCCCCATGGAGGTTGCGATCGGCGAGGAAAACTACGTGTACGGGCGAAAGGGGCGGCTGACGGCATCCGGCTTTTATGCCATGCAGCGCGCGGGCCGGTTTGCCTCCACCGCCCAGATCAACCCGGTCGCATACGCAAACGCCTTTGAACCGGCGCTTCAAAGCGGACTCGACGTGCTCTATCTGGGTTTCTCGTCCGGCATGTCGGGCAGCCTGAACAACGCGCGCCTGTGCATGGAAGAATTGCGGGCGCGCTATCCCGAACGCAAGCTGATCTGTATCGACACGCTTTGCGCTTCCGTCGGCGAGGGCTTCCTCGTCTGCGAGGCTGCGCGAAAGCAGCGTGAGGGCATGGACATCGACACGCTGGCCGCGTGGGCACAGCAGAACAGGCTCAAGATCTGCCACTGGTTCACGGTGGACACGTTTGAGCATCTCAAGCACGGCGGCCGGGTGTCCGCCGCCTCCGCCGCCGTGGGCAGCATGCTCAACATCAAGCCGCTGCTGCATGTGGACGAGCAGGGCAAACTGGCCGTGATGAAAAAGCCGCGCGGCAGGCGCAAAGCCATCGCCGAGCAGATCGCGCTCATGGAGCAGGGCTGGATGAAGGAGGTCAGCAGCCGGGTCGTCATCGGCCACGGCGATGACCAGGAGGCGGCCGGCATGCTCGCGGACGCCGTCTGCGCGCACTTCCCGGAAGCGGAGGTGCATGTGACCCAGATCGGCCCCGTCATCGGCACGCACACCGGACCGGGCATGCTGGCGCTGATCTACTGGGGAAACAACCGATGAGAAAGGAAGAATATCCATGAAAAGTGAGAGCATTCGCAGCCAGAACTGGTTCGTGTGCGCGCTGGAGCTGATCATCGGCATCCTGCTGCTGATCAACCCGGTCGGCCTGACGCGAACGGTCATTGTGATTCTCGGCATAACCTTTGTCCTTCAGGGCATCGTCAGCATACGCGCCTATTTTCAGGAGCCCAAGGGGGTCAGCGGCAGCGGCCGGCTGGCCAAGGGCCTTGCGCTGACCTGCTGCGGCCTGTTCTGCGTGTTCCGTTCCAGCTGGTTCATCGCCGCCTTCCCGATTCTGAGCATGTTCTACGGCGTGTTCATTCTGGTGACCGCCTTTGACAAGATCCAGTGGGCGGCGGATGCGCGCCGCAATGGCGTCAATCGCTGGTACGTGTCGCTGATCAGCGCCATCCTTGCCACGGCGCTGGCGATCCTTGTGTTCGCCAATCCCTTTGCGTCTACCGCCGCGATGTGGACGTTTATCGGCATCGCGCTGATCGTGGAAGCGGTCGTAGACGCCGCCGCCATCGTCACTGCAACCCGATGAAGGGCGCTTCTGCGGCTCTTCTGCGACTGCCTCAAACCAAGGAGGAACCCATGAGTCTTCGCTACCTGACCTCCGAATCCGTTACGGAAGGTCATCCTGACAAGATCTGCGACCAGATCGCCGACCGCATTCTCGATGCGCTGCTGGCGCAGGACCCCATGAGCCGATGCGCCTGCGAGGTCACGGTGGAGCCGGGCGCCGTGCATGTGATGGGCGAAATCACATCCGCCGCACAGGTGGATTACGAAGCCTGCGCCCGGTCGGTGATCCGCGAAATCGGCTACACGGAACCGGAATACGGGTTTACGGACCGCTGCCAGTTCTCCAGCACGCTCCACGCGCAGTCTCCGGATATCGCCATGGGCGTCAATCGCGCGTGGGAGAGCCGGGAAGAGGAGACGGCGGAACTGGGCGCGGGCGATCAGGGCATGATGTTCGGCTACGCCTGCCGTGAGACGCCCGATGCCATGCCGCTGGCGCTGTGCTGCGCCCAGGCGCTGACGCGAGGCCTGGCCGATCTGCGCAAGAGCGGCAAGCTGCCGTATCTGCGCCCGGACGGCAAGGCGCAGGTGACGGTCGCCTATGACGGCGGCGCGCCCGTCGGCGTGTCTGCCGTCGTCGTCTCTGCGCAGCACGACCCCGATGTGGACATGGAGACGCTGCGCAGGGACATCGAGCGCGAGCTGATCCGCAAGGTCATCCCGGAGAAGTGTTTCATGCCGGACGCGCGCCTGTACATCAACCCCACGGGCCGCTTTGTGATCGGCGGCCCTGCGGCGGATACGGGCCTGACCGGACGCAAGATCATCGCCGATACCTACGGCGGATATGCCCGCAACGGCGGCGGCGCGCTCTCCGGCAAAGATCCGACGAAGGTGGACCGTTCCGCGGCCTATATGACCCGATACATCGCCAAGCATGTGGTCTGCGCGGGGCTGGCGGATAGATGCGAAGTGCAGGTGAGCTACGCCATCGGCGTGGCACAGCCGCTCTCCGTCTTCGTGGATACATTTGGCACGGGCAAGGCCGCCGATGAAGCCATTGAGCAATGGGTTTGCGCGCATTTTGATCTTCGTCCGGCAGCCATCATCCGCAAGCTGAAGCTGCGCAGGCCGATCTACTGCGCCAACGCCGCCTACGGGCATTTCGGCGGGGCGACGGCGCAGCGCCCCTGGGAGGAACTGGATGAAGACCTGCTGGCTTCCGCCCAAAGCCTTCTTGCGCGGTAAACACGCAGCCTCAGAGAGATACGGTGAAACACGCAAAACAAGTAGCCGGTTTCTTTCAGAGCCATTCCACCTATGCAAGCCAGCAAATCAATGCGATCCTCTCGGCGGCGTTCTCTGTCTTTGGGCAGATGTTCAGCATGATCTTTGCGTTGGTGATCGCCTTCACGGTCGTCAGCCAGAAGGAAAGGCTGGCCGAGCAGGCGAAGACGGCGCTGTATGCGTTTGCGCCGCCGGCGAGGGCGGACACAAGCATTGCCTATGCGCGAAAAATCACCCGCATCTTTTCCAACTTTATCTCCGGACAGGTGCTGGAATGGTCCTTTCGTCCATGTGAAGCCGTTTGCTTGCCTCCTTCGGGGGGCATTTTTTCTTTCGGCTTCATAAAAAGGCCGTGCGGCGAGAAGGGGCTCTCTGCCACACGGACATGATGGACGGGTTGCCGATTTCTGTCTGAGGCTTACATCTCACGCGATGATGCGCCGGGCGACGAAACGGCATGGTATGGATGTGCTTGCAACGGCCGTCGCCGCCATCGGGAGAACGGCAGGCGTGCCGGCGCGGCCCGGTTTCGCCATGGCACCGCAGGGAGCGGGCCTCAGCGTCATTCGGAGGCGTTCGGCGGAAATTCCTCCGAGAGAATCTGCAAAAACAGCGCCATGGCAGGGCTTTTCCAGCGCCCCTTCTGATACGCGCAAATGGCGGTCATTTCCGGCTTCTCGATGTCGGTGGACATCTCGATCAGCTCGCCCGATCTGAGTTCGCTTTCTACCGTAAACCTCGGAAGAAACGCTATGCCCAAATTGCTCATCACGCTTCGCTTGATGGCCTCGATGCTCCATACCTCCAGGCTGCTCTTCAGCGTGATCGACTTGCTGCGCATATACTGCTGGAACATCTTGAGCGATGCCGCATCGGGGTCGTTCAGGATGTTGCAAAGCGGCTTCTCCTGTCCCTGTGTCATGAAATCGCGGTCGCTTGCCGAGAGCTGCGCAGATCCAATGAGCACAAGCGAAAAGCGCTTGAGCGGCGTGACGGCGACGCGCTTTGGATACGTCCCCACATCGTAATGGATGGCGATATCCACATCGCTGCCGCACAGCGTATCATGGATGGCAAAGCAATTCATGCATTTCAGGCACAACTTGACGTCCGGCGCCTGTTCCTTAAACCTTTTGAGCACATTTTGAAGCTGATACGTGACCAGAGATTCCGGGGCGGCAATCGTCAATGTCCCCTGAAGCCCATCCCGCTGCCTGCAATACGCATTCAGGGCATCGACGCTGTCGAGCACCTTATCCATAAACGGCAGCAGCTCTTTTCCGGCTTGTGTCAGCACCATGGTGCTGCCGCTGCGCTCGAACAGCCGCGCCCCAAATTCCTGTTCCAGCTGCCCGACCTGAAACGTGATGGTGGACTGGCATAGTTCAAGGCTGCCGCCGCCTTCTGATAGCTGCCCGTCTCGATGATTTTTCTGACGGTCGCAAGATACTTGAGTTCCATCCGGCGCCCCTCCCGATGATTCAATCATATTGAATATCTCTTCGATACTTTCAATTTAACTGCATATGCGTTCGGGCTTATAATACAGCAAAACGCCTGCGATTTCAAGGAGGGGCAAATGGAATTGGATACAAAAATCAAGGTCATTCTTCGAGAGGGACTGGAGCCCTGGCAGGAATTGAACGTGACCGCTTTTCTGATCAGCGGCATTGCCGCCACGCAGCATATCGTCGGGGACGCCTATGTGGATGCGGACGGCGTGGAATATCTGCCGATGTCCAAACAGCCGATCGTCATCCTGTCGGCGGAGCCCGAAAAGCTCTCCGAGGTCATGCAAAAGGCGATGGGAAAGGGCATGGCGGTATCCATCTACACGAAAGAACTCTTCTCCACCTACAACGACGAGGACAATCGGGCGGAGATCATGAAGCGCCGCACATCGGAACTCGATCTCGTCGGCGTTGCGATTCGCGGGGCGAAGAACCCTCTGGATCGGATGACAAAAGGGATCGTGATGCACAGATGACGGCGCAAAGAAGAGAGAATCGGCTGAGACTCCTGTTTGTTGCGGCGGCGGCCTGTCTGATCTATGCGTTCAACGGCGGGATTCGCTCCAACTATGGCATCATGCTGGGCGGGATCATCGAGAACAGCGGTCTTACCTATGATTCGGTCAGCCTGGCAGTCGCGGTGGCACAGCTGATGTTCGGCGTCATGCAGCCGGTATTTGGCGTTTTGGCGCTGAAAAAGACAAATGCGTTTGTGCTCTGCCTTGGCACGATCCTCGTGGCGGCCGGCTTGATCATGACCCCCGCCTGCCATGACCTGTGGAGCCTGATGCTCTTTTTCGGTTTCCTGATGCCTGCCGGCTTCGGCGCATTGTCCTTTGGCATCATCATGGGCACCGTCACGCCGATATTGGGGCAAAGGACCGCCGCCGCCGTGTCCGGCATCGTCAGCGCCAGCAGCGGCATGGGAAGCGTGGTGCTGTCGCCCGTCATCAATCTGATGCTGGAAAACTCCGGCCTCCGGGGCTGCATGATGGCTTTGGCCGTTCCCGTCCTCTGCCTGATTCCGATCTCAATCTGGTTGTCGCGGGCAAAGGAGGCGGATGCAGCAGAGAAAGGCGGAGCGGTCCGCGTCGGTCAGATGCTGAAAACCGCTTTTTCCACCCGGTCCTACGGTCTGCTTCTGTTCGCCTTTTTTACCTGCGGCTTTCACATGTCCATCATCGAAACGCATCTGTTCTCCAACATGACCTCCGCAGGCCTGGCCGACAGCACCGCATCCTATTTGTTTTCCCTCTATGGGCTGACGACCATGATCGGCTCGATGATCATGGGCGCGCTCGGAAGCCGTTTCCCGATGAAGTGGATCGCCGGCGTCACGTTCACATCCCGCATGTTCATTATCGGCGGCTTTTTGATCCTGCCCAAAACAATCCCCACCTTCGCCGCGTTCTCGCTGCTGTTGGGCCTGACCGGCGCGGCCACGGTGCCTCCGGTATCCGGCCTGACCGGAAAGCTCTTCGGCGCCTCCTCCCTCGGCACGCTGTTTGGGATTCTGTTCGTCGCTCATCAGTTGGGAAGCTTTTTCAGTGCATGGCTGGGCGGAATCAGCATCACGGCCACCGGCAGCTATACGGCAATCTGGCTGGCGAGCGGCGTGCTGGCCCTTTTCGCCGGATGCGCCTGCTTCATGGTGAAAGAACCCTGGACATAGGGGCATTTCGGCAGCCGTCTTCCGCATGAACGCGCGGCGCGGGCCGCGCTGAAGCGCCCGCCCACTTTTTTCCGGGCCTCGGAAGGAAAATCCCGCCGCGCGGTCGAATCAAGGGGAAAATGCCGACGCACAGGGGGGATCATGACCATGGAGGCTCTGACGATCCGGGACGCGCGGGTGGAAGACGCGCCGCGCCTGCTGGAGATTTACGCGCACTATGTGCGCCATACCGCCATCACGTTTGAATACGACGTGCCGTCGCTTGAGGAATTTGCGGGCAGGATGCGGTGCACGCGCACGCGCTATCCGTATCTGGTGATCGAGGCGGACGGGATCGTGCAGGGTTACGCCTACGCGGGCGCGTTTGTGGGACGCGCCGCGTACGACTGGTCATGCGAAACGACCATCTATCTCGACGCGAACGCGAAGCGGCGCGGCATGGGCCGCGCGCTCTACGAGGCGCTCGCCCAGCGCCTTCGGGCGATGGGCGTGCTCAACCTGTACGCGTGCATCGGGTATCCGGAGGCGGAGGACGAATACCTGACGCGCAACAGCGCCGATTTCCACGCGCACATGGGCTTTGTGCAGGTCGGCCGGTTCCACCGCTGCGGCTACAAGTTCGGGCGCTGGTACGACATGATCTGGATGGAGAAGATGATCGGTGCGCACAGCGACCGGCAGCCGCCCGTGCGCTTTGGCGGGGAGGTGATCCGATGACGTTCATTTGTCCGTATGTCTCGCCGCTGGGCGGCATGACGATGGCCGCCGACGGGACGGCGCTGACCGGATTGTGGTTTGACGGTCAGGCGCACGCCCCCGCGCAGGCGGGCCCGCAGGCCGATCTGCCCGTCTTTGCGCAGGCGGCGCGCTGGCTCGACCGGTATTTTGCCGGGGAGCAGCCGGGCGATCCGCCGCCGGTTCGCCTGAACGGCACGCCCTTTCAGATGGCCGTGTGGGCGCTGCTGCGCGAGATTCCCTACGGCGAGACGACGACCTACGGTGCGCTGGCCCGGCGGCTGGCCGCGCAGACGGGCGCGGCGCGCGTGTCCGCGCAGGCGGTGGGCGGCGCGGTCGGACGCAATCCGGTGTCCATTCTCGTGCCCTGCCACCGCGTCGTGGGCGCGGACGGCAGCCTGACGGGCTACGCCGGGGGCCTTGCGCGCAAGCGGCAGCTGCTGCGCCTTGAGCGCTCGGACATGTCCCGGCTGCACATGCCCGGACAGAGATAAAATCAAGAGCGCCGCGGCGAGGGCCGCGGCGCTTTGCCGTGCTTGCAGGGCTTATGAAATGACGGTGCAGTAGGTCTTGGACACGTGTGTAAACTCGATCAATGCGGACACATCCTTTTCTAGTGTTGGGGAACTGCGCGCGGCCCGCCGCCGGGAGGGCTCCGAAAGAAGCAGGAAAAAGGACGGCTCCCGAAAGGAAGCCGTCCATGGAGCGCTCGATTACTGAGCAGCCTTGAGCGCGGCGCGCGCAGCGTCATAGTCGGAATCCTTAGCGACGGCATAGCCGGTGTGGCTGTACACGTTGAAGATCTCCTTGCCCTCTTCGGTGTTGATGACCTTGATCAGCGCGTTCTGCATCGCGGTGATGAACTCCGGATTGTAGACGTCCTCGTTCGCCTTGGTGATGGAGACGGTGTCATTGTAGATGCCCGGCGTGACGCCGATGACGTTCAGCTCGTTCCAGATGGAATCGGTGCGGCCCATGCCGGCCTTGCCGGTGGGATCGGCCTCGGTGGTCGGGATCGTCCAGGCAGCCTCATAGTCGCGGCGGCCGTCGGCGTAGCAGACGATGATGTCCACGGCCTCGGCGGCGGCCTGCGCGAACGCATCGCCGTAGCCCGCCAGCGTGATGATGTTGCTCAGGTCGGTCAGCTTCTTGCCCTCATAGTTCTCCATGAGCCAGAGCGTCGGATAGATGTAGCCGGCGCTGGAGGAGTTCTTGAGCACGGCCCAGTTCGCCTTGTCCAGATCCTCCCAGGTCAGCTTTTCGCCGGCGTTGACCTTGGCGGCCAGCTCCTTGCCGTAGGCGGACGGCGTGGCGTAGATCAGGGAGCGATAGAACGTCACCTGCTCGTCGGTGGGCAGGGTCTTGTTCGCATCGCCGTTCCAGGTCTTGGGATCGGTGCTGTCGTTGGACAGGCCGTCGCGGGTGGCGGTCAGGATGACCTCGACCTCGTCGCTGAACAGGGCGTAGGTGCCGCCCGGCAGCCAGCCGATGTCGATGGTGCCGGCGGCCATCGCCTCGCCGGTGGCCTCATAGGAGACGCCCACGGAGATGTCGATGTTCTTGACATCGTAGCCCTCCTCAAGGAGCGCGGCCTTGAGCAGATCCGGCAGGTTTTTGGTGCCGGTGATGATGACGTCGGCGTCCTTGGACGGCACGAACTGCAGCGTCAGCTCATCCATGGCGATGGGTTCGGCCAGCGCGGCCACGGACAGGATGCACAGCATCAGGGCCAGGGCCAGGGTAAGAAGCTTCTTCATATTCAGAATCCTCCTTATGTGTCTGCGCATAATATGATATGTATGGCAACGGATACTATATAGCACAAACGCGTGGGATGATAAAGGGCGAAGCGTCAAAATCCGGAGAAAAATGTCGAAAAAGCACGCAAAGAACTTGATGTCGCGCGCGCTTTCCGATATAATGCTACACTGGATTTTGACACGCGCGCGAGGCCGCGCGATAAAGGAGTATGCGGGATGAAGGCAGCGGTGATTCGCTTTTTCCGGGGGATGAGGCGTCCGAGGATGGCGCGCAGGATCCCGGCCGTGTTCATCAGCGTGGCGCTCATTGGTCTGGGCGTGGCGGCGTTTGATTTGATCGGCTTTGGCACCGATCCCTGCTCGGTGATGAATCTCGGCCTGAGCGACGTGCTGGGCATCCCCTTTGGCACGCTGCAGCTGCTTTCCAACCTGCTGATGCTGCTGGTCGTGCTGCGCTATGACACGAGCCGCCTGGGCATCGGCACGCTGGCCAACATGGTGCTGGTGGGCTATGTGGCGGAGTTCTTCATGGCGGTGTTCGCGCAGGTGGATGCCTTGCAGAACCTGACGCTCGCGGCGCGCATCGCGATCTTCGTGCCGACGCTGCTGGTGTTTCTGGTGGCGGCGTCCACGTACATGTGCGTGGACATGGGCGTGGCGCCCTACGACGCGATGCCCCAGATCATTGCCGCGCAGCTCCATAAGCCGTTCCGGCTGGTGCGCATGGGCTGGGACTTTGCCATGATGGCGGGCGGCTTTTTGCTGGGCTCGACGGTCGGGCCGGTGTCCGTGGGCATCACGCTGTTCCTGGGCCCGATGGTTGCGTGGATGTCGGGCTATGTGAAGCGGTTCTTTGAGTGATCGTGATGGACTTCTCGGTGAAGGAGGGCGGACGCATGGAGGTGCCGGCTTATCTGGCGCAGCGGCTGGAGGCGCAGTACGGCGCGCAGACGGCGCAGCGCATCGTGCAGGGCTACGGCGCGCAGCGCGCCGTGACGCTGCGCGTCAACGCGCTCAAGACAGACGTGCAGGCGGTGCGCGCGGCGCTCGACGCGCAGGGGATTCGGACGCAGACCGTGCCCTGGTACGCCGACGCGCTGATCGTGTGCGGCGCGCGCGAGGACGCGCTCACCCGGCTCGACTTCTACGCGCGCGGGGAGATCTACCTGCAAAGCCTCTCCTCGATGATCCCGCCGCTGGTGCTTGGCGCCGCGCCGGAGGATGACGTGCTGGACATGGCGGCGGCGCCGGGCGGCAAGACGACGCAGATCGCCGCGCTCACGGGCAACCGGGCGATGATCACCGCCTGTGAGATGAACAGCATTCGCGCGGAACGCCTGCGCTACAACGTGGAGCGCCAGGGGGCCTCGCGCGTGACGGTGATGGAGACGGACGCGCGCCGGCTGGACGATCTGTTCCGGTTCGACGCGATCCTGCTGGACGCGCCCTGTTCGGGCAGCGGCACCGTGCAGCTCGCCGGGGCGCGCACCAGGGCGCGCTTCACGAAGGAGATCCTCGACAAGGCGGCCGGACGGCAGGAGGCGCTGCTCATCAAGGCGCTCACGCTGCTGCGCCCTGGCCGGGCGATGGTCTATTCCACCTGCTCCGTGCTGGCGCAGGAGAACGAACAGGTCGTCTCCCGCGCGCTGCGCCGGGCGAACGCGGAGATCGAGCCGATCGACATGACGGCGTTTGCGGGCGTGCCGGTGCTGCCGGTGTCGCTGCCCGGCACGCTGTGCGTGTGTCCGGACGAACGCTACGAGGGCTTTTTCGTGGCCCGCATCCGCAGGAAAAAGGCATAGAACAAGGCGACGCCCCGCCCATGCGGGGCGTCGCGGCGTGTGCGCCGACCGGAAAACGCGTCTGGTGCGGATTGCGCTTGACGGACGAAGGAAAACAGGGTATCATGAACGTGTATCCTGATGGACAGACGAAAGGGCATGTGATATGGAAAAAGAGCAGATTGCGCGCATCAACGAGCTGGCGCGCAAGAAGAAGACCGTCGGGCTGAGCGAGGCGGAGGCCGAGGAACAGGCGCAGCTTCGCGCGCAGTACCTGCGCGAGTTTCGCGCGAACATGGAGGCGACGCTGCAGGCCGTGCGCGTGGAGCAGGCGGACGGCACCTACAAGCCGCTGGTCAAGCGGGAAAAGCTGAACTGAATTTTCCGATTCCGGCAGTTTTTGGGGAAGAATGTCGGAGGATGGTTCGTCTTATAGGCACAGGAGAGAAGAGGTTGGTGAAGAACATGAGGAAGACATGGGTGCGCGCGGCGGCGCTGCTGGCGGTCTTGACGCTCCTGCCGGCGCTGGCGCTGGCGGATCGCTTTGCCGTGGTCAAGGGCGGCAGGCTGAACCTGCGCCAATATCCGAGCACATCGAGCTACAGCCTGGGCAAGTATGCCACGGGCTCGTGGATATTGGCCGGCGCGGAGCAAAACGGCTGGTACAGCGTCAAGACCATGGACGGCAAGCGCGGCTACATGTCCGGCAAGTATCTGAACTTCGGCGCGTACAACGGCGGGGCGACGGTCAAATACGCCAACGGCGGCTATGTGAATCTGCGTTCCGGCCCCTCGCTCAATTACTGCGTGGTCATGCGCGTGACCTCCGGCTCGACGTTCTACCAGCAGAGCAATTACGACGGCTGGTGCTACGGCTATGTCTACTCCGGCAGCACGCCGGTGTACGGCTACATGTACGAGACGTTCCTCGACAGCGGCGTCACCACCGCCACCGTCACCACGCGCAACGGCGGCAGGGTGAACGTGCGCTCCGGGCCGAGCTCTTCGTACAGCCGCCTCGGCAGTCTGGCCACCGGCACGCAGGTGAGCGTGCTGCTCAAGGGCAACGGCTGGTACATGATCTCCGCCAACGGCATGGAGGGCTTCATGTCCACCCGATATCTCTCCGGCACCGGCGACACCATCGGCACGAACACGGGCGGCACGTCCTCGCTGACCGCGTGGGTCAACAATCCCCGCAGCACGCAGGTGCTCAACCTGCGCGAGACGCCCAGCCAGAGCGCGCGCTCCATCGGCCAGTATCGCAACGGCACGCGCGTGAAGGTCGTCTCCCGCGGATCGACGTGGTGCGAGGTCTACGTCGGCACGCGCCATGGCTACATGATGACCCGCTACCTCAGCTTCGACGGCAACTACATCCCGCCGACGTATCCGAGCTACACGAGCGTGCCGAGCTATCCCAGCTATCCCAGCTATCCGAGCTATCCGATGTATACCAGCGTGCCTGCGATTACGCCCACGCCCACGCCGCTGGTGCAGTACATCACGCCCGTGCCGCAGACCAGCGAACCGGCCGCGCCCAAGGCGGGCGAAACCGTCACGCTGGCCATCGCCGCAGGCGGATCGAGCAACATCATCACCGTCTACCACGACGCGGCGATGACGCAGGCGAAGGCGTATTACGCCCATGGCAAGCAGGCGATGATGCTCAAGTACGACACGGATGCCTGTATGATCTACGTGGACGGCGGCGTGGCGTACGTCTCCACTTGGAATGTGAACTACTGACCGACGCCCATGCACAGCCCGTCAGGCAAGCGCCTGACGGGCTGTTTCCATGCCGCGGGAGAGAGGGGAGGCGCAGGGGCAGCGGCCCCAAGCCACGCCCGAAAGGCTCGTCCCGCGACGCCGTCTTCGCTTCCCGGTGCACAGCCGCATGTTTTGCGCACTCCGGCGCATGCGCCGGGGTGCGCGCGATGGAGCGGGGCGGCGGATGTACGACGTGCAGGCATGCCGGGAGTCGCGCGGGATGCACGCGAGCTGCGGTGATGCGCTATCTGCGGGTGGAAGGCCGGACGCGGAGCCGCACAAAAAGAGCGCCCGGACCACGCCGGGCGCTCGGCTACAGAAAACGCTGCAAGGCTGTGCGGCGGCCTTGCAGCGAAAGGATTACTTCGTGGGCACCACGGACGTGCCGTAGGTATCCTTGATCCACTGCACCATCTCTTCGCTCTGGAGCACTTCGACGAGGGTCTTGAGATCGGGACGGTCGTCGCCCTCGCGGATGGCGATCACATTGGGATAGGCGACATCGGAGGACTCGGTGGCGATGGCGGTGCCGACCACCTCGACGCCGGCCTGCAGCGCGTAGTTGGAGTTGATGACGGCCAGGTCGACGTCGGCCAGCATGCGCGGCACGGCGGCAGCCTCAAACTCCTGGATGTCGATGTTCTTGGGATTCTCGGCGATGTCCAGCACGGTCGCGTTGGTGTCGGCGTCGTTGCTCAGGGTGATCAGGCCGAGGGATTCGAGCAGTTCGAGCGCGCGGGCCTCATTGGTCGGGTCGTTCGGCACGGCGATCACGGCGCCCTCCGGGATGGTCTCCACGGTGTAGGCCTTCTCCAGGTTGGAGTAGATGCCCATCGGCTCGTAGTGCACGGCGCCGGCGGAGACGAGCTTGGTGCCGTTGTCGGCGTTGAAGCTCTCCAGATACGGGATGTGCTGGAAGTAGTTGGCGTCCAGATCGCCGGCGTCGAGCTGGAGGTTCGGCTGCACGTAGTCATCGAAGATGACGATGTCCAGTTCGATGTCCTTGGCGGCGAGAAGCTCCTTGGCGGCCTCGAGGATTTCGGCGTGCGGGGTGGAAGACGCGCCGATGACGAGGGTCGTCGCGGCGCTGGCCGTGGCGAGGGCGGCGACGAGCACGAGGGCCAGAACGAGGGTGATCAGCTTTTTCATGGTGTTGTCTCTCCTTCTCGTATGATGGTGTCGATATGTCAAGGCTTGCGCCCTGATCGCAGAGGGGTCACTCGCGCACGCGCTTGTCCGTCTTGCGCGAGATGGTCATGCCCACGACCTGAATGAGCTGCATGAGGATGACCAGCAGGATGACGGTGACCAGCAGCACGTCGGTCTGGTAGCGGTTGTAGCCGTAGCTGATGGCGATCTGGCCGAGGCCGCCGCCGCCGATGGCGCCGGACATGGCGCTGTAGCCGAGGATCGTGCCGGAGGAGATCGTCGCGCCGACGATGAGCGACGTCTTCGCCTCCGGGATGATGACCTTGAAGACGATCTGCGGGATGGACGCGCCCATGGACTGCGCCGCCTCGATGACGCCGGGATCGACCTCCAGCAGCGAGCTCTCGATCATGCGGGCGACGTATGGCGCGGCCGCGATGACCAGCGGGACGATCGTCGCCGTGGAGCCGTAGGCCTTGCCGGCGATCAGGCGCGTGAGCGGGATGACGAGGATCATCAGGATCAGGAACGGGATGGAGCGAAAGATGTTGACCACCGCGTCCATCACGCGATAGATGAGCGGCCGGGGGGCGAGGCCCTTGGGCGAGGTGAGCACCAGCGCGATGGCCAGCGGCAGCCCCAGCAGATAGGCGAAGAACGTGGAGACGACGGTCATGTACATCGTGTCGCGGATGCCGTCTATCATCAGGGGAACCATCTTCTCAATGGGCATGGCCGTTCACCTCCTCCACGCGCAGGTTTTTGTTTTGCAGGTAATAGATGGCCTTCTCCTGCTGGAGGTGATCCTCCGGCAGCTGCAGAATCATCTGGCCGAACGCCTTGCCGCCCACGTCGCGCGTGTCCGCGTACATGATGTTCACGGCGACGTGACACTCCATCACGAGCCCGGCGATGATCGGCTCGCTGGAGGCGTTGCCCTCAAAGACGATGCGGATCATGCGGTCGCCCATGACGCCCGCGTCCGCGCCGGCCTTGCGGAAGATGAGCTTCCTGGCCGCCTCCGATTTGGGCTGGGAGAAGACCTGCTCGACCGTGCCGTTTTCCACGAGGTCGCCGTTGTCCACGATCGCCACGTGCGTGCACACGCTCTCCACGACGCTCATCTCGTGGGTGATGATCACGATGGTGATGCCCATCTTCTGGTTGATCTCGCGCAGCAGGTTGAGGATGGAGGTCGTCGTCTGCGGGTCGAGCGCGCTGGTCGCCTCGTCGCACAGGATGATCTTCGGATTCGTGGAGAGCGCGCGGGCGATGGCCACGCGCTGCTGCTGGCCGCCGGAGAGCTGGCTGGGGTAGTTGTGCTGGCGGTCGGTCAGGCCGACGATCTCCAGCATCTCGTCCACGCGCCGCTCGATGTCCGCCTTCTTCATGCCCGCGATCTCCATCGCAAAGGCGATATTGCCGCGCACGTCGCGCTGCTGGAGCAGGTTGAAGTGCTGGAAGATCATGGAGACATCCTGACGCAGCGCGCGAAGCGCCTTGGGCGTCAGCGTGGCCAGATCCTTGCCGTCGATGATGACCTGGCCGCCGGTGGGCTTCTCCAGAAAGTTGATGCAGCGCACGAGCGTCGATTTGCCCGCGCCGGACATGCCGATGATGCCGTAGATCTCGCCCTGATGGATGCTCAGGTTGATGTCCCGCAGGGCCTCCACGGTCTGCATTTTGCCTCTGAACGTCTTTGTCAGATGCCTGAGTTCGATGAGCGCCAAGACGCGCCTCTCCTTTCAACTGGATGCTTGATCCGTTTATCTGTCGTTCGGGTGACATGAGGTATTATAGCGCATTTCTCACGCATAGGCAAACATGATTAAAGTATGGCGTACCATAGGTAAAAACTATGAAATGGATTGCGGTCCGGCGCGGCGAGTGGTATAATGCGGACAGGATATGCGAAGGGGGAGATGCGCCATGACGCTTCAGCAGCTCAAATACGTGATCGAGGTGGCGGACAAGGGGTCGATCACCGAGGCGGCCAAGTCACTGTTCATCGCCCAGCCCAGCCTGTCGGCGGCCATCCGCGAGCTGGAGGAGGAGACGGCGACGACCATCTTCGCGCGCAAGGCCCGCGGCGTGCTGCTCACGCCGGAGGGCACGGAATTTCTGGGCTATGCGCGGCAGGTGGTGCAGCAGGCGGCGCTCATCGAGGAGAAGTACATCGCGCGCCAGGCGGTCAAGCAGCGGTTTTCCGTCTCCACGCAGCATTACTCCTTCACCTCCAGCGCGTTCGTGGAGCTGGTGCGCGCGCACAGCGGCCAGGCGTACGATTTCACGCTGCGCGAGGGCAAGACGTATGACACGATCATGGACGTCAAGAACCTGCGCAGCGAGATGGGCGTGATCTACAAGAGCACGTTCAACGAGGCCGTGATCAGCAAGACGCTGCGCGAGGCCAACCTGACGTTCTCCGAGCTCTTCTCCGCCCGGCCGCACATCTTCGTGGGCCGCCACAACCCGCTCGCCGCCAAGGCGGTCGTGACCATGGCCGACCTGGTCGACCTGCCCTGCCTGACGTATGAGCAGGGCGACCAGAATGCGTTCTACTATTCGGAGGAGATCCTCTCCACGCTCAACCACGACCGGAGCATCAAGGTGACGGACAAGGGCACGATCATCGACCTGATGGTCGGCACGGACGGCTACACGATCTCTTCGGGCATCTGCCCGTCCTACCTGCGCGGCGAGGAGATCATCTCCATCCCGCTGGCCGTCGATGAGATCATCCGCATCGGCGTCATCACCCACAACGACTACCGCCCGACGCCGCTGGGCCAGCAGTATCTGGAGATGCTGCGACATGCAGTCGGCCGGATGCAGGAGGCGTAACAAACCCGCTTGAAACCGCCGCGAAGCGGGGGACAGGGCCTGACAAAAAAACGGCCGCCGGCGCTGCGCATGCCGCGCTTCGCCGACGACCGTTTTGTCATGCCCTTTTCTTTTCCATCACAAAGTTCGTGAGAAGCACCCCCCGGCGCTCCACCTGCTGCTGCCGGACGACCCGATACCCCCGCCTTTCAAAGAAGGGCCGGGCCGTGATGGATGCGTGCGTGGTGATCGTGCCGGGCACGGCCCGTTCAAGCCGGTCGCAGATGGCGGTGGCGATGCCCCTTCGCTGATGCGCGGCGTGCACGTACAGCCGGTCGAGATAGCCCGTGCGATCCATGTCGCCGAAGCCGACGATCACCCCGTCCTCCACGGCGACGACGCTCTCGTGCGCCAGGAACGACCGGTTCCACGCGTCCAGATCGACCTGCCCGGTCGCCCAGGCGTTCAGCTGTGCGTCCGTGTAGTCCCCGGCGTTGACGGTGTGCACCGTGTGATAAAACAACCCGGCGATTTCCGCACAGTCCGACGGCCGGTATGCGCGCAGCTTCATGTCCTTCACCCTCGCGTCCATGGTCTTTGTGAAACGGGCCGAAATGCCCTTTGGCGGTTCCCGCGTGCCCATATGCAGACCCTGCTGCGGCAGGGCGCGGGCGTCAGCGGTCGTCCTCCTGCGCGGCGGCGTCCTGCGGCATGTGACGCTGCATGTGCCGCTTGATCGCCTCAAACGTCTCGTCGCTCAGGTCGTGCTCGATCTTGCAGGCGTCGCGCAGCGCCGTCTCACGGCTGACGCCCAGCATCGTGAGCATGCCGGTGAGCACCTCGTGACGCTCATAGACGCGGCTGGCGATGCGAAGGCCCTCTTCGGTCAGGAAGATGTGGTTGTCCTCGTTGACGGTGACCAGACCGTGCTCGCGCATCTGGCGCAGCACGATGGAGACCGTCGGCCGGGAATAGGAGAGATACGAGCAGATGTCGATCGCATGCACCTCGTTCTGCTTCCGGGAGAGGATGTAGATGGTTTCCAGATAGTTTTCGATGGCTTCGGATACGGCCATGGGATCGCCTCCTGTCCGCCGCCGCGCCTGCGCGCATGCGGCTTTACCAGTCAGTTTACCATAGTAAGGCCGACCAAACAACCTCTCAGGGACAAATTCGGCGAGTTTTTTGCGCGGGGACATTGGGAAAGATGATCATCCGAGGAACTCGCACAGCCGCACCTTGCGAGGCGCTCCTTGCGATTCCCGATGCTCCGCCCGCCTGTTTCCGCCACTGGCGGCAGGCTCCGGTCCCCCAGATCCCCGCACTTCCCCGGCGCATGCGCCGGGGGTAAATGCTCACCGGCTTGCAATAGAGCGCCGCGAAGCGAAGGAGGGAGTCTGAGGGATGAAATCCCTCAGGCGGGGTCTGGGGCCCGCGGCCCCAGCGTTCTCCTCGTCTCTCGTCACTCCCACGCGCGGTCGAGCGTGACGCCCTTGAAGTAATGCGTGACGATCTCCTGCGCCGTGCTGCCCGCCTTGGCCATCGCGTAGGCGCCCCACTGGCTCATGCCCACGCCGTGCCCGTAGCCGCGCCCCTCCATCTTGATTTGCCCGTCCTCCATGCGCAGGCTCTCCAGCAGGCAGGAGCGCATCTTGGTGGAGCCCAGCGCGATGCGCAGCGCGGGTGCGGAGACCTCCTGTCCGGAGACGAGCAGCGTCATCGCGCGGCCGCTCTCGCCGCGCTGGCCGACGGAGACGCTTGTGACCGCGTCAATGGGCGCGCCCACCTCCCGCATCGCGGCGATGACCTCCGCCTGCGTGAATGCGGCTTTCCAACTGGCCGCTTCCGGCGGCGCCTCGTCGTTTTCCATGCCCTTGACGCACTGCGTGTAGCCGGGTTCGGCCTTCTCGTAGTCAAGCCCTTCCTTCGCGCGCGCCGTCAGCCCGCCGGAGTGCGCGTGAAACCACGCGTAGGGCAGCGCCCCGCCGGCGTTGAGCACCAGCCCGCGCGTCTCCTGCACCGCCTGCCGGATGCGCGCGTTGACGCCCTGCGCGTCGTAGGCCTGCGCCTCCTCGATGTCCGTGGAGATGTCCGCGCCCGCGTAACGCGATTCCTTCTCCGAGACGAATTGCAGCACGAATGTGCGCGCGAGGATCGCCTGCGCCTTGAGCGCCTCCAGCGGCCAGTCGCCCGCCATCTCGCCGGCGAGCACGGCGGGCAGGTAGTCCTCCACGGAAAGCGTCCCCAGCGTCTCCTGCTTCACGTCGTAGACGCGCAGCAGCGGCACGCCCTGCGCATCCCGCTCAAGGCGCGCGGGCACCAGATCGGCCGCCGCCCTGCCGGACGAGACGCCCGGGGACGAGGCTGCCGCCGTGTTTTGCGGCTGGGGCAGCGCGGGCTCATCCCGGCTGCCGATCTGCGACGCGCAGCCAAAGAGCAGCAGCACGCCAAACAGACAGAAAAGAAGCCCGGTCTTCTTCACGCATACCATCTCCTTTGGAAGAGAGTATGTCCCAAAACCGGGCGCGTATGTATTTACCGGTCGAGCCAGAGGAAATCCATAAACAGCGGCACCTGCTTTTCCCAGTCGGCCTCGCAGTGGCGGCCGCCCTCCTGCGCAAGGAGCCGCGTGCGCGCGCCGCGCTGCATCAGGCGCACGGCGATCCGGCCGTTGCGGCCGGCCATGGTGTCGTTGGTGTCATGGCGCGGGTACATCTTGGAGCCGCCGCCCTCCTGCGTGCCCCAGGAGAGATACACGCGCGTGTCGGGCGAGATATCGCTGCGGTTGATGTCTTCCAAAATGTCCTCCACGCACGGGCCGACGGTGCTCGACAGACAGGCCGCCTTGGAGAACCACGTGTTGTAGCGAATCGCGGCGTAGAGGCTCATCAGGCCGCCCATGCTTGAGCCGCCGACGGCCGTGCATTCGCGGAAGGGGATCGTGCGAAATTCCCGGTCGATGACGGGCTTGAGCTCGTCGATCATCCAGCGCACCGTCGCATCGCCCGTGCCGCGAATCTCGCCCAGAAAGCCCTTCGTGAAGTGATACGGGCAGTACTCCACGAGCCGGTTGGTCATCGAGCAGGCGACGCCCACGACGATGAGCGGCTTTTCCCAGCCGGAGAGGAAGGTTTCAAGCCCCCAGCTCTTGCCGTAGGTCGCGTCCTCGTCGGCGAAGAGGTTGTGTCCGTCGAAGAAGTACATCACCGGATAGCGTTCGCCGCTGCGGTCGTAGTCGTCCGGCAGGTGGATGTGCAGCGTGCGCGCCTCCTGCGCGGGCGTGAAGGGGATGTCCCATTTGATGATCATGTCGTCAGCTCCTTTTCTGCCAGATGCGCGGCCATGCGTCAGGTCGCGGGCGATTCGGTCAGCCGCCTGTCCGGATTGCGGTAGGAGAGCGCTTCCAGCAGGTGCGGCTGGCGGATCTGCGCCTCGCCCGCCAGGTCGGCGATGGTGCGTGCGACCTTCTTGACGCGCGTGACCGCGCGCATGGACAGGCCGTATTTTTCGCAGGCGCGCTCCAGCAGCGCGGTGCACGCCGCGTCCAGCGCGCAAACCTCGCCGACCTGCCGGGCGGAGAGCTCCGCGTTGCAGGTGGCGCCGGCGTAGCGCGCCTGCTGGCGGGCGCGCGCCGCCTGCACGCGCGCGCGGATGGCGTCCGAGGACTCCTCCTCGGCGCGGGAGGTGATCTCGCGCACGCTCAACGCGCTGACCTGAAGCTGGATGTCAATGCGGTCGAGCAGCGGTCCGGAGATGCGCGAGACGTAGCGCTCGATTTCGTGCGGCTTGCAGCGGCAAGGCTGCACCTTGCTGCCCAGATAGCCGCAGGGGCAGGGGTTCATCGCGGCCACGAGCATGGCGCGGGCGGGATAGCGCGCCTGCGCGCTCACGCGCACGACGCTCACAAAGCCGTCCTCCAGCGGCTGGCGCATGGCCTCCAGCGCCGTGCGCTGGAACTCCGGCAGCTCGTCGAGGAACAGCACGCCGCCGTGCGCCAGGCTGATCTCGCCCGGACGCGCGCGCGTGCCGCCGCCCACCAGCGCCGCAGAGCTCGCCGTGTGGTGCGGCGCGCGAAACGGGCGTTCGAGCATCAGGCCGTTTCCGGCGGGCAGCGTGCCCGCCGCGCTGTGGATGCGCGTGACCTCCAGCGCCTCGTCGAGCGTCATGTCCGGCAGGATGCCCGGCAGGCAGCGCGCCATCATCGTCTTGCCGCTGCCCGGCGGGCCGACCATCAGCACGTTGTGTCCGCCCGCCGCGGCGATCTCCAGCGCGCGCTTGGCGCTCTTCTGCCCGCGCACGTCGGCGAAGTCGCCGCTCACGCGGCGCGCGCGCAGCATCTTTTCGTAGGGCACGGGCGGCACGGGCGCGATGGGCGCCTTGCCGCGCAGGTGGTCGATGGCCTCCTGCAAATGCGCGACGGGCAGCACGTCAAGCCCCTGCGCGCAGGCGGCCTCGCGGGCGTTTTCGGCGGGCAGTAGCAGCCGCCTGACGCCGCAGCCGCGCGCGGCGATGGCCATGGACAGCGCGCCGCGCACGCCGACCACGCCGCCGGTGAGCGAGAGCTCGCCCACGGCGGCCGTCTCGGCAAGCGCCGCCGCGTCGATGACGCCGCAGCAGGCGAGGATGGCGAGCGCGATGGGCAGGTCGTAGGCGGGGCCTTCCTTCTTCGTGTCCGCCGGCGCGAGGTTGACCGTCAGCCGCGCGACGGGGAAGGACAGATCGCAGGCGGCCATCGCCGCGCGCACGCGCTCGCGGCTCTCCTTGACCGCCGCGTCCGGCAGGCCGACGAGCTCGAACATCGGCAGTCCGTCCGCGCTGAAGGCTTCCACCGTCACGCGGTATCCCTCGATGCCGCTCAAACCCATGCTGTGTACGCTGGCGAGCATGATCACGCCTCCTCCGTATGTCCGTCCGCCTTGTGAAAGTGCCGGTAGATCGCTTTCGCCTGCACCGGGCCGATGCCCTCCGCCTCGCAGAGCTCCGCCTCGCTCGCCTGCGCGATGCGCGAGACGGATTTAAAGTGCGTCAGCAGCGCGCGGCGCCTCGTCTTGCCGATGCCGGGGATGTCCTCAAGCGCGGAGTGCAGGCTCGCCTTCTGGCGCAGGTTGCGGTGGCGCGTGATGCCGAAGCGGTGCGCCTCGTCGCGGATGCGCTGGATGAGGTGGAGCGCGGGGCTCTTGCGGTCCAGCAAGATGCTCTCCTCGCTTTCAGGCAGGAAGATCTCCTCCAGCCGCTTGGCCAGGCCGAAGATCGGAATGTCGTATCCGGCGGCGCGCATCGCCTCGCGCGCAAAGCGAAGCTGCTGCGGGCCGCCGTCGATGAGGATCAAATCGGGCAGGTCGGCAAAGCCGGTAAGCGGCGGCGCGCCTTCGGGCAGCGTGCCGTCCGCAAACAGCCGGCCGGTCTGCACGAGCGCCTCGCGCTCCTTCGTCGCGCGCGCAAAACGTCTGGAGAGCGCCTCGTTCATCGAGGCGAAGTCGTTGGCGCCCGCGACCGTCTTGATCCGGAAGATCCGGTATTCGCTGTGGGCCGCCACGCCGTCGATGGCGACGACCATGCTCGCCACGGACTGCTCGCCCTGCGTGTTGGAGATGTCGTAGCCCTCGATGCGCCGGGGCGGCCTGTCCATGCCCACGGCCTGCGCCAGCGCCGCGCAGGCGTCCACCGTGCGCGCCTTCTGGCGGGCCAGGTGCGCGTTGCGCTTTGAAAGCGCGTCCTCGGCGTTCTTTCGCGCCAGCTCGACCAGCTTGTGCTTTGTGCCGCGCTGGGGCGCGTGCAGCAGCACCTTCGCGCCCTTGCGCTGGGCGAGCACGCTTGCGATGTCCTCCGCCTGATCGGGCGGCTCCATGCACAGCACCTCGCTGGCGGGCGCCCGTCCGTCGTCGTAGAATTGCAGGAGGAAAGTGGCGAGGATCTGCGCGGCATCCTGATCGCCCGCGCCCTCCAGCGCGTGGTGCTCCGCGCCGATCATGTGCCCGCCGCGCACAAACACGACCTCGACCATCGCGTCGATGCCGTCCGCGCAGCAGGCGACGATGTCCTGATCGCCGCCGCGCAGGTTGATCGCCTTTTGACGCTCCATCAGCCGCTGCGCCGCCTGCATGCGGTCGCGGATCTGGGCCGCCTGCTCAAACTGCATGTCGCGCGCGGCCTCCATCATGCGCGCCTGCAAGCGCTCCATCACCGGCGCGGACTTGCCGGAGAGGAAGTCGATGACCTCCTGAACGACCTTGCCGTAGGCCTCGGGCGTCGTCAGCCCCGCGCAGGGGGCCAGACATTCGCCGAGCTGATGGTGCAGGCAGGGGCGCTTGTGCATGCCGGGCTTGATCGCCTGCGTGCAGGTGCGCAGCGGGAACAGCCCGCGCAGCACGTCGAGCACCTCGCGCACGCCGGTGGCGCCCATGTAGGGGCCGAAGTAGCGCGCGCGATCCTTCTCCACCCGGCGCACCAGCTCCACGCGCGGGTAATCCTGCGTGACGTCGATGCGCAGATACGGGTAGTGCTTGTCGTCTTTGAGCAGGATGTTGTACTGGGGCTTGTGCAGCTTGATCAGGTTGCATTCCAGGATCAGCGCTTCCAGATTCGTGTCGCAGAGCACGATGTCAAAGTCGTCGATGCGCGCGACCATCGCGCGCACCTTGAGCGTGTGGTCGCGGCTGCTGTGGAAGTACTGGCTGACGCGGTTCTTGAGGTTGACTGCCTTGCCCACGTAGATGATCCGGCCCTCGCTCTTCATCAGGTAGCAGCCCGGACAGGCGGGCAGCTTGGCGATCTTCAGTCGCAGCAGGTCGTTCACGTGCGCCTCCCAAAAAGAAAATGCGGAGCGGAACCGATCCGCCCCGCAGGTGTGTCAGGCTTCTTCGTCTTCGCCGTCGTCCTCCTCGCTGAAGCGGGTGTGCACGATGGCGATGAGCTTCTCCATCAGCTCCTCCTCCGGCGGGACGAACTCCTCCATCTCCTCGCCGTTTTCATCGGTGAAGCTGTTGATCTTCATGATATAGACGGCGTCCTCATCCGTCTGCCCGCCGTCCTCCTTCGCGTCGCACAGCGCGGCAAACTCCTCGCCATTGTAGAAGAAATAGTCCATCACCTCAAGCAGCAGCGTGTGTCCTTCATCGTCGACAAACTCCACGATGTCGCGCTCTTCCATCTGTTCCGGGGTCATATGACTGCCTCCTGTCCGCACGATGTTTCATGCGGTTTCATTATACCCGCTTGAGGCGGAAAATGCAAGCATGGCGGCCAAATCGCGCTCAGCCCAGCGCGATGTCCAGCGCCATCATCAGCGCGTAGCCAAAGAGCGCGGCGAGCACGCCGTCGCGCGCGCGCCCGGCCTCGGGCAGCATCTCGGAGAAGACCACCCACGTCATCGCGCCCGCGGAAAACGCCATCAGCCACGGCATGGCCGCGCGCACGCAGCCGGCCAGCAGCGCCGCCGGGACGCCGAAGAGCGGCTCCACCGCGCCGGAGAGTGCGCCCAGTGCAAAGCTGCGTCGCCGGCTCATGCCGCTCTGGCGCAGCGGCAGGCTGATCGCCGCGCCCTCCGGCACGTTCTGCACGGCGATGCCCAGCGTCAGCGCGCACGCGCCAGCCAGGGACGCGCCGCCTGCCGCGCCCAGCGCCAGCCCGACGGCCATCCCCTCCGGGATGTTGTGCAGCGTCACGGCGAACAGCAGCAGCATGCGCCGCCCGTCCTCCGATTGCGTGCCGAGTCTGCGGGCGATGCACGCGTCCAGCGCGGCCATCAGCCCCGCGCCCGCGAGAAAGCCGAACGTGGCCACGCGCCAGGCGGCGTCCTGCGCCTGCGCCATGGCGGGCAGCAGCAGGCTGAACACGGACGCCGCGCTCATCACGCCGCCCGAAAATCCCAGGGAGAGCCGGTTCATCCGCGCGCCGATCCGGGCGCGAAACAAAAAGACGAGCGCTGCACCCAGCGCCGTCATCAAAAACGTGAAGAGCGTGCCGCCCGCCGCCCAAAGGAAAGACCTCATCGGATCACCTCGCATTACGCTATGCGGGGCGAACCGATGAGGTGAGGGTTTATGCGGATTGGTGCGGGCAGCCGCCGCAGCCGCCGCTACAGGTCTTGCCGGACGGGCAGCCGATGCACTTGACGCCATTCTTCTTTGCCCGGCGCAGGTAGAACGCTGCGCCGCCGACAATCAGCACGAGCACGAGGATGAGCAGAACGTTGATCATGGTTCTCCTTTCAGTGCGCGGCGTATTCCGCCTTGAGATGCGCGTCGGTCCGGTGGATGAGGTAGAGGATGCAGGCGGCGATCGCGGCGACCACGATCAGGCCCGGCAGGAAGCCTGCGCCCGGCGCGCCCGTCGTGATCAGCGTGCCGATCTGGTAGACGAGGAACGCCACGGTGTAGCCGGTGGCAAATTGCAGCGCGACGCCGCCCCAGAACCACTTGCGGTCGCTGATCTCGGCGTTCATCGCGCCCAGCGCGGCGAAGCACGGCGGGGTGAAGAGGTTGAACATCAGGTACGCCAGCGCGGCGGCCTTCGTCAGGGAGAAGAGCGCGGCGACCTCGGCGGAGCCGCCGACCAGCGCGAGCTCCTCGGTGTCGATGAAGTTGGTCACGCCGTAGCAGACGGCCAGCGTGCCCACGACGTTCTCCTTGGCGATGAAGCCGGTGATCGCGGCGGCGGCCAGCTGCCAGGCGGCGACGCCCACGATGGGCACCAGCAGCACGGCGAACGGCCTGGCGATGGCGGCGAGGATGGAGGTATCGGCCATGCCCTCCTCCACGAGCGTCAGCGCGGGGGTGAAGGACTGCATGATCTGCACGGCCGTGTTGCACACGAGGATGATCGTGCCGGCCTTGACCACGTAGGCCCAGCCGCGGGCACACATGGAGAAGAACGCGCGCTTCACGCTGGGGATCTTGTACTCAGGCAGCTCCATGATAAAGAAGGACTTGCGATTCTTGTGGCCTGCGATGCGATTGACCAGCAGCGCGCCCAGGAAGATGAGCAGGATGCCCACGAAGTACATCAGCGTGCCGACCCAGGACGCATCCGCGAAGAACACGCCGGCGAACAGCGCGATGACCGGCAGCTTTGCGCCGCAGGGCATGAAGGGCGTGAGCATCGCGGTGGCGCGGCGCTCGCGCTCGTTGCGGATGGTGCGGCAGGCCATCACGCCCGGAATGGCACAGCCGGTGCCAATGACGAACGGGATGACGGACTTGCCGGACAGGCCGACCTTCTTGAAGATCGGGTCGAGCACGACGGACACGCGCGCCATGTAGCCGCAGTCCTCCAGCAGCGCGATGAGGAAGTACATGACCATCACCAGCGGCAGGAAACCGACGACGGCGCCCACGCCGCCGATGATGCCATCCACCAGCAGGGCCTGCAGCAGCGGATGCGCGTCGGCGACGAGCTCCGCGACGACGCCCTGGAACGCCTCGATCCACGCCACCAGCGTGTCGGCGAGCAGCGGGCCGAGGCTGGACTGGGACACGTCGAACACCAGGAACATGACCAGCGCGAAGATCGGGATGCCCGCGAGCGGATGGGTCAGCACGGCGTCGATGCGGTCCTGCGCGTTCTTGTCGCGGGTGTACACCTTGCGCGTCTCCACGCGCTCGACGATCTTGTTGACGAACGCGAAGCGCTGTTTGTCTGCCTGCACGACGGCCTCGCGTTGCGTCAGGTCGATGCCCTTCTGACGATAGGGGGCCGTCTGTCCCTTGCCCGCGAGGGAGGCGGCGACCTTCACCAGCTCGGCCAGGCCACTGTCCCCGGACGCCGTGGAGACGGTCTCCACCACCGGGCAGCCCAGCGCCTCGCTGAGCGCCGGCACATCGATGACCGTCTCCTTCCTGCGGTTGATGTCGCTCTTGTTGAGCGCCACGACGGTCGGTATGCCCAGCTCCAGCAGCTGCGTGGTGAAGAACAGGCTGCGGCTCAGGTTCGTGGCGTCCACGATGTTGATGAGCACGTCCGGCTTCTCGTTCTTGACGTAGCTGCTGGTGATGCTCTCCTCCGAGGTGAACGGGGACATCGAGTACGCGCCCGGCAGATCAACCGCCACGAGCGTCCGGCCGTCCGGGCAGAAGCTATGCTTGATGGGCGCTTCCTTCTTTTCCACGGTGACGCCGGCCCAGTTGCCCACGCGTTCGCTGCGGCCCGTCAGGGCATTGTACATGGTGGTCTTGCCACTGTTGGGGTTTCCGGCAAAGGCAATTCGCATATTGTTTCCTCCTGTGCATGGGTGTTATTTGTTAGATTTTACTAACTATCCCCCTGAAAAGAAACCGGCGTGGCGTTCGCCGGTCTGCAGGCGAATCAGACCTGAATGGCCGAGGCGAGCTGGCGGTCGATCGTATAGCGTCCATCCTTGATGGAGACGACGCAGCCGCCCTTCAGGTGCGAGACGACGGTGATCGGTTCGCCGGCGTAGCAGCCCAGCGAGAAGAGGAAGGCGTCCATCTCCGCGTCATCCGTCGCGATATGCTGAATCACATATTCCCGGCCGTGCTCTGCATGCGTCAGATTCATCGTGTATCCTCCTCGTCAAGATTGTTTGGTTCTCCTAACGTCGGCATTGTACCACAGATCGTTAGCCTTGTCAAACATTTTTTCCCCAATCCGTGTCCAAATCGAATGAGCGCCTTCCGGCAAAGATGCACAAATCCGGCCGTCGCCCGGCGGGAAAGGCGGATGCGGCGGGCGGCAGACAAAAAAAGATCGCGAAAAGAGAAAAAAGTGATTGACAAGCATCCGGGAATACGGTATAATAGCCTCTGTTGACGGGGCATTAGCGCAGTTGGTAGCGCGTTTGAATGGCATTCAAAAGGTCAGGGGTTCGACTCCCCTATGCTCCACCACGATTTGTCTGAAAACTCTGGTTTTCAGACTTTTTTATTTCTATTTTTGATGCTATTTTCCCGAGACCGGAAAAACGAGGGCCTTTCAGCCCCTGTTTTTCCGGTCTTTTTCGTGAAAGTGCGCGGCAAGTGCGTCGGCACCCAGACATGGTTGGCGCGGCGAGACGCATAGGCGAGGAGGCGGAGGGCGATCTCGGCGCTCAGCGCTCCTCTCCCCGGCACAGGAACAAATGGGCGCCGTCATGCCGCTTCACCGTCCGGAACGGATGTTTGCCCGGCTCCTTTCTTCGCTGCATGTCCTCCGGGTTGCGCCGGATGGTCATGCGGACACGCGCAGGTTTCTGCGGCCTCTCAGGCCGTTGTGCGGCTGAAAGCGGGGCGGCAGCTTCCGACGTGGATCAGCCGGATCTCCGTACATCCGGACGGCTGCGATGTCGGTGTTGTGTCCGATGCGGACCGCCATTGTATTTTTGGAGTCCATGCACCGGCTTGGACAGGTGCTGCAGGCTTCCCGGCTTTCGTAGTTCGCCCCATGCTCCCGCGCCCGGTGCTTGAACAGCGCCAGATCCATCGGACAGGTCACTCCGCGGCCCTGGCTGCCATGAAATAGAATACAGGCAATGTCCGATTGTTTTCCCGCAGGGCAAAGCGGCAGACCAAGACTGGACACAGAGGAAAGAGAAACTGGACATGTGAAGAGGTATTCTGTCATGCATACAGACGGAGTGGACAGCAGTATTCAAGAACAGGACACGCTGCGACGGTAGACTTGTCCGATGTGGTGCTGAAGGGAAAAGACAAGGATTGGTATTCGTGTGACGAAACCTGCGATGACTTCCCGACGGATGTGATGACATTCAAGGTTGAACCGGAGATGAAGGTAACGGTCGAGCCGGGCGAGAGGGTCTTCGCCGGAGAAGAGATTGTCGTGAAGGTTGAGATGGCCAATCACTTCAATCACAGCGAGGGACTTCCGACGGCTGATGAAATGGTGATCGATGTTCAAAACGCTGTGCCAAAGTCTAAAACTGTCCAAAACGGTCATGTGTATACCGCGACGTTTATGGCTGAG
This sequence comes from uncultured Clostridia bacterium, assembly GCA_944333055.1. Lineage (GTDB taxonomy): Bacteria > Bacillota > Clostridia > Christensenellales > Aristaeellaceae > Ventricola. The sequence goes on along the minus strand of CALVKT010000052.1, from coordinate 55,082 downwards.
CAGGGCGGCGACAGCGTTTCGATTTCGGCCAATGTCTCCGATAAAGACGCAAATGATCACGCGCTTAGCATACCCATCAGGGAAGAGCTGACAATCATGGCTGAATCGAATATCACATTGCCGCAGACTGGCGACCCCGGCATTGCCCTCTGGGCGGCGCTCGCGATTGCATCGGGCGCGCTGGGATTGGTTCGAAGAAGAAGGCCATCAGCGAACCGCCCCGCAGCCATGCTGCGGGGCGGTTGTCTATACCCTTGTCACAGGCCCATCTTCTCGACGTATTCCTCCAGACACCAGTCGTTGTAGGTCATGATCTGCGCGGCCTCGGTGCCGACGTAGCGGATGTGCCAGCTCTCGGCGAGGAAGCCGGTGATCGCCTGCTTCTCCTCCGTGAAGCGCACGACGAAGCCGTATTCGTAGCAGTGCTCGTGAAGCCACTTCTGCTGCTCGGTGCCGGTGAAGGAGACGCCCGGCACGGTGATGTCAAAGGCGAGGCCGGTCATGTGCTCACTGGTGCCCGCGGGCGCGACGGTCTGGTACGTCGCCGAGAGGCAGCGGTCGCGGCTCCAGCTGGGATTGTTCTTCTGATAGCGGGCCACGGATTGATCCACCAGCGCCTGCTGGTCGCTGTAGCGCCGGTAGGCGGAGGAGACCTGCCAGTTGCTCACGCCGTCCTCAATGGCGTCCTCAAGCATGCGGTAGAGCGCCTGCGTCGCGACGCGGTTGGCCTCCGTGCCCCGGTACTTGACCTTGAGCACGCTTTCGGGGATCACGTCCGCGATGGCCACCAGGTCGGTGGGCACGTAGTCCGCTGGGAGCGCATTGTCGCGGTTGACGAGCATCAGGTAGTCCATCTCCGGCGCCTCGTCGGCGGAGAGCGCGTCGCCGCCGTAGAGCAGCGTCAGCGTCTTCGTGCCCGCGATGCCGTCCGCGCTCAGGCCGTTGACCGCCTGAAACTGCGTGACGGCGCGCTGCGTGCCGCTGCCGAAATCGCCGTCCGCCGCGCCGGAGAGATATCCGAGGTCGATGAGCGCCTGCTGCATGCGCGCGACCTGCGCGCCGGTCGAGCCCTTGCGCAGCGTCGTGTAGCCCGATGTGGGCGAGGGCGTCGGCTGCGGCGTGGGCGTGGGCGTGGCGGACGGCGCCGGCGTTTCGGGCAGCAGGTCTTCGCCGCCGTGGCCGTATTGCGCGCCGAAGGGCGCGTAGATGGCGGGCGTGGGGGTGATGGTCGGCTCCGGCGAGGGCGTGGGCACGGGCGTGGCGGTGGGCGCCGCCGCGGGCTGCATCGTGGAGGGATCGACTTGCGGCATCAGCGGCGTGATCAGCGCGCACAGCGCGACGATGAGCGCGACGCCGAGCGCGGCGAGCAGCACGCGCAGCAGCGGATTGGCGGCGGCGCGCCGCTTCTTCCTGCCGCGAATGGGGGGTTGCCGGTTCATGATGCCTCCTTGCGATGCGCAGAACAATGCCGTTCAGTGGCCATCGTAGATCCAATGCCCGGCGGAGAGGATGGCGTCCGCCCAGGCGCGAAGCTGCGCTGTCGATTCGTCCAGCTGCGCGCGGTCGGCGACGGCGCAGCGGCCTGCGGCGATGTCCTCGACGATGGCGTCGTTGATCCAGGCGCCGTAGTGCAGCGTGTCCTTGTAGTTGTCCAGATCGAGCACCCAGTCCTCGCGCGCGGCGAAGTCGTAGACCGTCACGTTCTCATGGGCGCTGAGCACGTCGTAACAGAGCCCGCGCAGCGTCAGCATGCTCTCCAGCGTGCCCTTGCTCTGCATGCTCGCCCATTCCGCCGCCGAATACGGCGGGAAGAAGAAGTCAAACTGCGTTTCGGGATGCGCCTGGATCAAGGGAAGGACGTGTGCGTTCAGGTTGTCCAGCGCGGCTTGCACGTGCTTGTCGGCGGGGTCGCTCTCCTGCGGCGGGGTAAACTGCGCGTTGTAGAGCGCGACGAGGCCGTAATCGTCCTTGCCCGCCCAGCTGTACATGCTGTCGCGGATCGAGTCGTCCTGCGTCCGGCCCCACGTGCGCAGGCAGCGCGGCAGGAAGCTGCCCAGCACGCTGCGGTTGAGCCAATACTGCACGTCGTTCACGGGATTGTGGTCGTAGAGGTACATCGGCACGTCGCTGCCCGTCTCGTCCGTGCCGGCGATGAAGGAATAGACGTCCAGCCCGTAGACGACGCGGCGCATGTCGTGCGTCTCAAAGGCGAGGTCGAGCAGCAGCGCGTGGTTATACGCGGTGCCCGCGGAGGTGCACAGCTTGATGAAGCGGCCGCCGAGCAGCGCGTCCATCTGCGAGGGGCGGAAGTTCTCCGTGACCGACGTGCCCACGATGGCGCTGTCGTATTCGTAATGGCGCACGATGCCCGCGTTGGCGTACACCTGCGTGGTGTTGTCGATCGGCGGCAGATAGCGCGTGGCCAGGCGGTAGACCTGAAACGGATCGACGGCGATGACCACGGCGCTGATCAGGGCGAAGATGCCCGCGAGCGCGCACAGACACAAAAGAGACCAGGTTTTCTTTTTCATGGCGATCAGAAGTTGAAGTAGAGGAACACGCTGACGTTGGAGAGGGAGAGCGTGACGTAGAGGATGAGCAGCACGGTGGAGCAGGCGTTGAGCAGCGTGGGCTTGAAGGTCATCGTCTTCTCATACGTGTTGCGCAGGCCCAGGCAGGCAAAGAGCGAGAGCGCGTACCAGGCCATCATGAAGATGGCGTTGTAGCCGGGGCGGATGCCGCCGGGCAGCGCGAAGGCGGATGTGATGGAATCGCGGATGGGGCCAAAGTCCATCATGAACATGGACTTGAGGATCGCCATGGCGTCGGCCATGCTCGTGGCGCGGAAGAAGACCCACGCGACGACCACGAAGAGGAACGTCATGAGCCACTGCAGCGCGGGGTGCAGCGCGTCGTACTGCTTTTGAAACAGGCGATAGAGCACGCTGGCCACGCCGTGGAGCAGGCCCCAGAGCAGGAAGAGCCAGCCCGCGCCGTGCCACAGGCCGCTGGCCAGGAACACGATCAGCAGGTTGACGCAGGTGCGCGCCATCCCTCTGCGGCTGCCGCCCAGCGGGAAATAGATGTAGGTGGTCAGGAAGCGGGAGAGCGTCATGTGCCAGCGCTGCCAGAACTCGCGGATGTTCATCGCCTTGTAGGGCGAATTGAAGTTGAGCGGGATCTTGATGTTGAACATCAGGCCCACGCCGGTGGCGACGTCGCAGTAACCGGAGAAGTCGAAGTAGAGCTGGAGGGTGTAGCCGATGGCCACGAACCACGCCTCGGCGGTGTTGAGCGTGAGCGCGTTGGCGTAGCCCTCCTCCACCGCGATGCCGAACGTATCGGCGACGATGACCTTCTTGAACAGGCCCAGCGCGAAGGCGTAGAGGCCGGGCGCGAAGTTGTCGAAGTTGAAGCGGTGGTTCTTTCTGTCCGCAAACTGCGGCACGACCTCGTTGTGCAGCACGATCGGGCCGGCGACGAGCTGCGGGAAGAACGTGACGAACAGCGCATAGTCGAGCAGGTTGTAGCGCGGCACGGTGCGCTTGTAGCTGTCGATCACGTAGGAGAGCTGCTGGAAGGTGAAAAACGAGATGCCCAGCGGGAGCATCAGATGGTGCAGCGCAAAGGACGTGCCCAGCAGGCTGTTGAGGTTGGAGACGAAGAAGTCGTGATACTTGAAGTAGAACAGGATGCCCAGGTTAAAGCCCAGGCCCAGCAGCATCAGCGGCAGGCGCACCGCCTTCTTTTCGGCGATGAGCATGAGCTGGCTGAGCGCGTAGTTGATCAGGATGCTGGAGAGCATGATCGGCACGTAGCTGGGGTTGTTGTAGCCGTAGAACACGAAGGACGCGACGACCAGGAACAGCTTGTTGAGCGGGCAGCGTTCGGGCAGCTTGCCCAGCAGGAAGTAGACGATCAGCGTCAGCGGCAGGAAGGCCAGGATGAAGACGTAGGAATTGAACAGCATATCGTTTCTCCTTTGGTTCAGGGGATGGCGTCAAAGGAATCCGGCCAGGCGCCGTTTCGGCGCAGGCGGTCGACGTACTCGATGAGCGTAGCGGCGGTCTGCTTGAGCTGCGACGCGTCGGTGACGCGGTGCTCGTCGGCGGCGATGTGCGCCGTGATGGCTTCGTTGATGTGCGGGCCGTAGTGCTCGTAGTCGATGTAGTGATCCAGGCACAAAATCCAGTCGAGCCGCCCCTGAAAGTCATAGAGCTTCACGTTGTCGTAGGCGAGCAGGCGGGCGGCGACGGCTTCCTTTTGCATCAGGTTGTCGTGGAGCTGCCCCTTGGTGTAGAAGTTGTACCACTGCATCAGCGAATACGGCGGGAAAAAGAAGATGAACTCCGTGTCCGGATGCGCCTCGATGAAGGGGACGATGTTGTATTCGACGTTGAGCATGGACTGCTGGGAGAGCGCGGGCGTTTCCACCAGAGGCGTTTGGGGAACCTCCTGTGTGGAGATGGGCTCCCGGAGCACCGCGTCGCGGCCGTAGGCGAAGTCCGCGCCCCAGCTGTACATCGTATCCCGCTGGTCGGGATCGGTCTGCCCCCACGTGCGCAGGCATTGCGGGATGTACTTGAAGAGCACGCTCTTGTTGAACCAGTAGCGCACGTCGTTGAAGAGTTGATCGTCGTAGAGGTAGGTGGGCATTTCGGCCTTGGGCGTGGTGTAAAAGAAGCTCAGCGCATCGACGTCCATGCCGTAGAGGACGCGCCGGACGTCGTGGGTGGAGAAAGCCATGTCCATCATCTGCTTGTGGTTAAACGGCGTGCCGCCGTTGACGCAGAGCTTGACGAAGCGCCCGCCCAGCGCGGCGTCCAGCTGGCTGGGCCTGAAGTTCTCGGTCATCGAGGAGCCGATGATGATGCTGTCGTAGTCGTAGGACTTGGCGATGCCGGCGTTGGAATAGCTCTGCGTGCCGCTCTGGATGGGCGGGATGAACGCCGTCGCCTTGTGATAGACCTCGAAGGGATCGACGAGCGTCACGCACAGCACGATGAGCGCGAACACGCCAATGAGCAGGGAGAGCGTCAGCTTTCCCCATTGTGATCGTGTCATGGACGGCTCCTTTCACTGGGATGCCTGCGGGAAGAGCGCCTCCACCTCGCGCAGCAGCACGGCGTTGTTCGCCTCAAGCTGCGCCATGTCCGTCACGCGGCACAGATCCTGCGCCATGGCCTGCGCCATCGCGTCGTTGGCGGAGGAGACGTAGTGGATGAGATCGTAGTACAGGTCGTAGTCCTTGACGAAGGGGAAGTACGCCTGAAAGTCGTAGAGCGCCACGTTGGGTTCCTCAAGTAGCGCGGCGGCGAGCAGGTTTTTCTGCGCGATGCGCGTGTCCAGTTCGCCCTGCACGGCCTGGTCCGCCCAGTAATACAGCGAATACGGCGGGAAGAAGACGGTGAACGTCGTCTCCCGATGATCGCGGATGTAGGGCAGCAGGTTGTGTGCGTAGCTCAGCTGCGCCAGCTCGACGCCGCGCGCGGTATCCGCCTGCGCGGGCATGGGCGCGCTCAGATCGACCATGGCGCGCAGCCCCTCTTCGCCGGGCAGACTCGGCGGCTGCCAGAAGTACATGGCGTCGCGGGACATGTCCTCATCGGGCGTGCCGATGCGGGAAAGCGCCTTGGGGATGGACGAGAAGAGCACGCTCTTGTTGAACCAGTACTGCACGTCGTTGAGCAGGTTGTCGTCGTAGAGGTAGTCGGGCGTCTCCGCCTTCTGGTTGTTGTAATAGTGGGAGAAGGAGAAGAAATCCAGCCCGTAGACCACGCGCCGAACATCGTGGGTGCGAAAGGCGATGTCCATCATCTTCGCGTGATCAAGAGACAGGCCGGCGTTCATGCAGAGCTTGACGAAGCGGCCGCCCAGCGCCGCATCGTACACGCTGGGCGTGCAGTTCTCCGTGACGGAGGAGCCGACGATGATGCTGTCGTAGGTGTAGGACTTGGCCACGCCCGCGCCGGCGTACATCTGCGTTTCGCTCTCGTAGGGCGGGTTGTAAAAGAGCGCGCGGTGGTAGATCTCAAACGGATCGACCACCACCACGAGCGCGACGATGAACGCGAGGGAGAACGCGAGCATGCCCGCGGAAATGATGCACCAGCGCTTTCGTGACATGCTCGCCGACCCTTTCCGTCTGAATGAGATGTGATTGAATGCGAATTTTGTCAAACCACTTCATTATACACGATCTGGTTTTCCTTTGCAACCAAACGGCGTTTGCGTCGTGTTCAGAAATGAAAAAAAGCCCCGAAGGGCTCATGAAAGCGGCGGCCGGGCGCTCATCCCACGCTGTCCTGCACGGGCACGCGCGGGACGTACTCCGGCGAGGCCGTGGGCGTGGGCGTCGGCTGGGGGCTGGGCGAAACCGTGGGCGCGGCGGGCGTGGGATCGACCGCGTCGGAGAAGAGCAGCGACTGCGTCTGCTCTCCGGCCGCGCCGTCGACGCTCAGGCCGTGATCGCGCTGGAACGCCTCCACCGCGCGGATCGTGCCGCCGTAGTAGCCGCCGGTCACGGTGCCGGTGTAATAGCCCAGCTCCTTGAGGCGCATTTGCAGCATGTAGACGTCCTCGCCCTCGCGCCCGCGGTAGAGCGTGCGGTATGTCGTGGGCCAGTTTTCCCGGCTGTAGGCGGGCGTGGGCGTGGGTGCGGGCAGCTCGCGCTCGCGCAGCGTGTTGGGGTTGAGCTCGCGGCGGAGCGTCATCGTGTACTCCGGATCGTAGACGCCCTCGTAGACGGTGATGATCGTACCCTCCTCGCAGTTGTCGTAGATCCACTTGGCGTCGCACACGTACAGGCGCACGCAGCCGTGGGAGGCGGGCGTGCCCAGCGCCTCATAGGACTGGACGGAGAGCGTCGATTCGTCCGCGGCGCTGTAGAGCACGGAATGGAACGCGTTGGCGCTGTCGATGCGCGTGAGATACTGCGCGTGCGAATCCCAGGTGGGGAAATAGCCCCAGCGCGCGCGCTTCTTAGGCATGATGGTCGTGCCCAGCGGCGTAGGATAATCGTCGGTGCCGGTGGAACAGATCATTTCGCGCACGAGCACGGTGTATTGCCCGTTTTCGTCGTAGGTGTACGCGCGCACGATCTGGTTGGCCACGTCGACCATCAGCGTGTAGCGCGCGGGCGCGGGCGTGGGCGAGGGGCGCGGCGTCGCCCAGACGGGCACGGCCTCGGCGCTGAAGAGCATCTCCTGCGTCTGCCGCCCGGCGACGCCGTCGGCGGCGAGCCCGTTGTGGCTCTGGAAGGCGCGCACGGCGCTGCGCGTCACCTTGTAATAGCCGCCGGACACCCTGGCTTCGTAAAAGCCCAGCTCCAGCAGCCGGCTTTGCAGCCGTTCCACCAGCGTGCCGCTGTCGCCGTATTGCAGCATGCGCGTGTAGGTGAAGGGCGCGGGCGTCGGCGTGGGCGTTTGCACCGGCACGGGCGAGGGTGTGGCGTCGGGCTGGGTGCCGTCGCGCGCGGTGGCCGCGGCGGAGAAGAGCACCGTCCAGGTCACGCCGTCCAGCTTGCCGGTCTCGCGCAGGCCGTTGTACTTCTGAAAGCGGCGCACGGCGCTCTGCGTGCCCTCCAGATAGCGGCTGGAGCACTTGCCGTGGTAGTAGCCCAGCGCCGTCAGCCGGTTTTGCGCGGCGAGCACGTCCTCGCCGCTGTCGCCGTATTGCAGCGTCTGCGACGGCGCTTCGGGCCAGGCGGGCGTGGCCGTCGGGCGCGGGGTGAACGTCTCCTCCACGGGCGCGTCGGGATCGTCCGCGCCGTCCGCCGTCTCCTGCGGCGGCAGGAAGTCGATCTCGCCGTCGTCGCCCATGACGACCCTGCCGTTTTCGTCCTCAAAGAGGATGATCTCGCCCCGCGTGGTCAGGGGCGTCAGCGCCAGCAGCGCGAAGAGAAGGGCGAGGAAGAACGGGCGTTTCACGTAATTACCTCCGGATGGGATGTCGATGAGATGTCGATGAGATGTCGAGGAGATTGTCGGTTCTCCTCCCATCATAGCACAGGCACGCGATTCGCGCAAGGCGCGCAAAGGGCCGGTTCCGCGAAGGAACCGGCCCAGGAAGAAAGGGAGAGGGGAATCACTTGTCCAATTCGACCTCGGTGGGCTGCGGGATGACGATCTCCAGCGTCATCTCATTGCCGTTGCGGTCGATCTTCACGGTGACGGTGTCGCCCGGCGTCTGCTCGGCCTTGATGGCGTTCAGGTCGTCGGCGGTCTTCACCGGCTCGCCTGCGAACTCCGTGATGATGTCGCCCTTGGTGAGCCCGGCGCGCTCGGCGGCGCTGAACTCGCTGACTTCACGGATGTACACGCCCATGGGCATGGAATACTGCTCGCTCATCTCCTCGGTGACCTCGATGATGGTGATGCCCAGCATGATTTGACTGCCCCTGGTCTGGGCCGCCACGGACTCCGGGTCGTTGATGATCGTGGTGACGAGCTCCTTGATGTCGTTGACCGGGATCGCGTAGCCCATGCCCTCGATGGACACGGAGGAGGACTTGGCGTAGACCAGGCCGATCATGTTGCCGTAGGAGTCAAACAGCGCGCCGCCGGAGTTGCCGGGGTTGATGGCCGCGTCGGTCTGGATGGCGTTGATGGTCACATCGTCGATGTTCAGCTCCTGCTCGGTGGCGGAGATGATGCCGGCGGTCACGGAGCCGTGCACGTTGCCCAGCGGGTTGCCGATGGCCACGGCCAGCTCGCCGATCTCCAGCTGATCGCTGTCGCCGAATGTGACGGGGTTGAGGCCCGTGGCGTCGATCTTGAGCACGGCGACGTCGTTGCTCTCGGAGGAGCCCACCAGCGTGGCCTCATAGGTGACTTCCTCGCTGCCCTCCTCTTCGGGCATCACGTAGACGGTGATCTTGTCCGCGCCGGAGATGACGTGGTGGTTGGTCAGGATGTAGCCGTCCTCGGAGAGGATGACGCCGGAGCCCGCGCCGGTCTGTGTGTATTCGCGCTGACGGCCGCGGCCGCCGTCATAGCCGTAGCCGTAGCCGTAGCCGTAGAACGGGAAGCCGTTGCCGAAGGGGTTGTAGTAGCCGGACTCGTAGTCGTTGTAGACGACGGTCGTCTCCGTCTCGATGGCCACGACGGACGTGCGGCACTTGTCGGCGATTTCGGTGATGGACAGCGAGTCGGCTTCGGAGGCCGCCTCGACGATGGAGAAGTGTTTGCCCTTGTTTTCGGCCAGAGCAAGAGAGGCCATGGAAGCGGTCGCAGTCAGCGCCAGCGCGAGCGTCAGCGCCAGAAGCCTGTGGAATGAACGGGAATGACGCATACTATTCTATCTCCTTTCGAAGGTCGGTTGTGGTGTCGTTTCATGGTGCTTATTATAAGCGGGGGCTGTGGATGGATCATGATGGGATTGCGGAAAGATTATTTTAAATTGTGGCGACAGTGTGGCGGTCAGTCGCAGGCGCGCAGCGCGGCAAAACCGAGCGCCAGCAGGTCAAATCCGGCGCGCACGAGCGGGGGCCTGCGCGCAAGGCGCACGCCGCTGGTCATCAGCGCGACGCCGCCGCCCGTCGCCGGATCGGCGAAGAGCTCCGCGCACATGCCGTAGGCCACGCCCTGATGGCCCACCGGGCAGACGCCGGGAAACACGTCCGGCAGGAACGCGACGTTCAGCCCGCGCCCGGCATGCGCGATGCCCGGCATGCCGTCCTGACAAGCGCGCATCGTGGCGAGCGATTCGCCGGAGAGCACGCCCATGCCGTCCCCGGAGCCCAGCAGGCGCACGAGCGCGGCCATGCCCGCGCTGTCGGTGATCATCCGTCCGGCGGCGATGAGGTAGTCGCGTTCGGGATCAAACGGCTCCGGCGGCCGCGCGCAGAGCGCCGCCGCGTCGTACCGAAGCCGCGGGGGCAGGAAGGCGCGCACGCTGTAGCCGTCGGCGAGGTCGTCTGCCGGGGCGATGCGCCGGGGATCGTAGCTGGCGCGGATGCCCAGCGGGCGAAACACGCGCGCGGCGAGCACGTCGTCAAAGGGCGCGCCGGCTGCGCGCTCGATGAGCACGCCCATCGCGCCCGCGCCGAGGTTGCTGTAGCAAAACGAATCGCCCGGCGCGCCCGCGCGCCAGTTGCCGGGATCGTCGAGCAATTTGCGCAGCGTGCAGCCCGGCTGCATGCCGCGCGTGCCGTAGCGCGGGCCGTCCACGATGCCGCTGGTGTGCGTGAGCAGCATGCGCGCCGTGACGGGCGCATGCGGCGCGTGCGGGCTGCGCACGGGATAGCCCAGCGGCGCGGAGACGTCCGCGTCCAGATCGAGCAGGCCGTCCTGCGCGAGGGAGAGCGCGGCGAAGCTCATCACCAGCTTGGAGACGGACGCCACGCGAAAGCAGGTGCGCGGCGTCACGGGCGTATGCGGGCGCAGGCGCGCGTGCCCGAAGCAGAAGACGTCGTCCGCGCCGCCGGGATGGCAGAGCACGAGCGACGCGCCCACCGCGCGGTTCTGCCGCAGCAGCGCGGCGGCCGCCGAGCGCACGGCGCGGGCGCCGTCTGGCGCGAGCCGCCCGTCCGGGCCGCGCGAGAGCGGCGGCAGGCGCGAGGCGATCGCCTCGGCGCGCCGGCGCAGCGCGGCACATTCTTCGCGCGTGGGGTTCTTCATGGGCAGCCTCCTTTGCATCGGTCGTCAGCGCTATTGTACGGCGCGGCGCGCCCGCTGTCAACGCGCAAATTTACGCGTTTTTGATCTTGCATCGCGGCGGCAGAGGCATTATAATACTTTACATCAATTTTACATTTCCGCGACCGTCGGGCGCGGGAATGGCTTGCCTTACCGGCAATGACGATAGAACGGAGGAATGAACAGGCATGGATTACATCATGGAACTGCTCAGCGGCATCAGCATGTTTGGCGAGCCGTTTACCGTCAAGACGCTGCTGCTGCGCATCGGCGCGGCGGTATTCATCGGCGCGGTGATCGGCATCGATCGCGAGATCAAGAACCGCCCGGCGGGCATGCGCACGCACGTGCTGGTCTGCCTGGGCGCGGCGCTGGTGTCGCTCATCGAGCAGCAGTCCGTGGCGGAGGTATTGTCGCTGAGCGAGAGCGCGTCCATGAGCGCGGGCGCGAGCACGCCCATCAACGTGAGCGTGGGGCGCATCACATCGACGGTCGTCTCCGGCGTGGGTTTTCTGGGCGCGGGCACGATCTTTATGTCCGAGCACAAGATCACCGGGCTGACGACGGCGGCCTCGCTCTGGTGCACGGCGTGCATCGGCCTGGCTGTCGGATCGGGCTTCATCCTGATGGCGCTGATGGCCGGCGCGATCGTGCTGGTCGTGCTGCGCGTGATGCAGCGGATCATCCACGTGCACACGCTCAAGAAGCTGGAGGTGCAGTTCGTGCACCGGCAGGAGACGCTGGCCTTCCTCAGCGATTACTTCCAGAAGAAGGGCTGCGGCATTCTGGATGTCAACTTCCACGCGGAGACGCGGGCGGAGGGCAATCTCTACACCAACCTCTACACGCTGACTATGCCCAACCGCACCAACTACGTCGACCTCATCGAGGCGTTGTCCGAACACCCGAACATCCGCCGGGTGCGCACGCGCAATCTGTAATCGCCCGACGGGAAATCCATGCACAGAGCATCAGCGAGAGCACATCGCTGATGCTTTGGCATAGAATGAGGCCCGTTTCGCCCAGCACGCGCGGCAATACGAGCACCAGCGGAATGAACACGTAGCCCTGACGGCTGGTGGCCACGAGGCTGGCGCGCGCGGTCATGCCCAGCGCCTGCGTGAGCATGTTCATCAGGATGACGGCGCCCTGCGCGAAGAACACGGCGCTCTGTGCGCGCAGCGCGGCGGCGGCGAAGGCGAGCACGTCCGCCTCGGCCCCAAAGCAGGCGAGCAGCGGGCGCGCGAAGAGAAAGACCGCCGCGCCCAGCGGCAGGAGCGCACCCATGACACATCGGCTGCAAAAGCGATACGCAGCGCGCACGCGGTCCGTGCGGCCCGCGCCGAAGGCGAAGCCGCACACCGGCTGAAAGCCCTGACCAAAGCCGATCACGGCGGCGGAGACGAGCGAGACGGCGCGCACGCACAGGCCCATCCCGGCCAGCGCCGCGTCGCCGAAGGCCGCCGAGGCGCGGGTGAGCAGCACGGAAGAGACGCTCATCAGCCCCTGGCGCAGCAGCGTGGGCAGGCCGGAGCGCATGATGTCCTCGAAGACGGCGCGGCGCAGCGAGACGGCGCGCAGGCGCGGGCGCACGATGCCCTTTGCGCGCCAGGTGGCGGCGGCGAGCAGCGCCGCCGTGACGCCCTCGCGCACGAGCATGGCGATGCCTGCGCCGTGGATGCCCCAGCCGAGCCGGCGCACGAGCAGCCATTGCAGCGGGACGGAAAACGCCGTGCCCGAGACGAACGCGATCATATTGACCACCGTGCGCCCCTGCGCGCGCAGCAGGCTGGAGAGCACGAGGCTCACACACAGGAATGGGCCGCTGGCCAGCACGTACCGCGCGTAAGCGGCGGCGGGCTGGGCGGCGGCCTGCGTGCTGCCCAGCAGGCGCACGAGCGGGTGGGTAAAGGCCGTGCCCAGCACCATGAGGGCCAGCGCGAGGGCGACGGCGGCGTAAAAGGCCGTCGATGCGGCGGCGTAGGCGGCGGGTTTGTCGCCCCGGCCCAGGCTGCGGCTGACGAAGCTGCCCGCGCCCATGCCCAGCGTGAAGCCGATGGTCTGGATGAGCGTGAGCAGCGAAAAGCTGACGGAGACGGCGGCGGAAAGCTGCGCGTCCGTGCGCGCGAGGAGCAGCGCATCCAACAGCGTGCCCAGCGAAGAGGCGAGCATGGCCGCCATGCTGGGCAGGGCGATGCGCAGGATCAGCGGCGCGACGGGCGCGGTGAGCAGGTCGGTTGGCATGGACGGGTTCGCCTCCTGCCGATAGGCTGTGCGGATGGCGCGCACGCTATGCGCACACCGTGCCGAAAGCACGCGCATCCCCGCGCCGTGCATGGCGCGCGCGGAAGCCGCATATAGAAAGAAGGAAGGCGCGAACCTTCCTTCTTACCATATGCCTTTGCACGCTCCCGCGCTCAGCGGCTCACATACCAGACGGAAAAGGCGAACAGCGCGAGCACGGCCAGCGCAAGATAGGGCGCGACGCGGTCGAAAGCGCTGCGCAGGTCGTGGATGGCGTTCTCCACGCCGACGCTGCGCTCGGCGAAGCGCTCGTAGATGCGGTCGTTCAGGAGGAGCGCTTCGTCCTCCGTCAGCGCGACGGAAGCGATGGCCTCCTGCCAGCCGGGGATGGACGGCGGCTGCGTGAGCGCGGCGACGCGGCGCTCGGACACGCCCAGCGCCCGCGCGATGTCCGCCGGCGCGAAGCCGAACTGGGCGAGCGCCAGCGCCGCGCGCCGGTTGAACGGCAGGCGCAGCAGGGCATAGAGCGCGTCCGTCGCCGGGAAGGGCAGCGACTGCGCGCCAAACCGCTTGCGGCTGGGGAACTTGCGCATCTTCTGGACGAAGTAATCGCGGCTCAGGCGCACGACGCTGGCAAAGAGCAGCGCGCGCGCGTCGTCCTCGCCGATTTCCGGGTCCTTCGCCGCGCCCAGGCGCAGGAAGGACTGAAAGAGCACGTGCTGCATATCCGCGCGGTTTCGCGTGAGCAGATAGCACAGCGCGCCGGCCTCGCCGCACCAGCGGGTGAAATACGCCTCAAAGTGGGTGCACAGGGTCGACATGCGGAACTTGACCTCCAGATTGATTCATTCATCGTATTCCAGATTGACTTCTTTACGATGAAACGAATTTTTTTGATTTCAGACTTGCAGAGCGGGGGCCTGTATGCTATAATAGATTATATCATGAAAGAACGGTGGCCGCAACTGACCCGCGCGGCGCCGTTCTCCGCCAATCGCCTACTATATTTTAAGGAGGAAGCCCCATGAAAAACCGTCTTATTGCGTGGCTGCTTTGCCTGGCAATGCTCCTGACCATCGGCGCCGTTGCCGTGGCCGAGACCAACCCGAACGCGGGCCTTGGATACTATCCGGGCACGTCCGAGAAGGGCGCCATCAGCGTCGAGTGCTCCACGATGAGCGTGATGAACCCGATGAAGATGACCTACAACACGGAGCTGGGCATTGCGCGCCACACGCAGAACTGCCTGGTCAAGCTGAGCTCCGTGGACAACTCCATCATCCCGGCCGCGGCCGAGAGCTGGGAGTCTTCCGAGGACGGCCTCACCTGGACCTTCAAGATCCGTGAGGGCATGAAGTGGGTCAACTCCAAGGGCGAGGTCGTCGCCGACGTGACCGCGCACGACTTCGTGTTCGGCTGGCGCGAGCTGCTCAACCCGGCCAACGCCTGCGAGTACTACGCTTTCGCCGCGGTCTTCAAGAACGCGCAGGCGTACTACGATTACGCCTCCGGCGTGGAGGGCGCGCCGGAAGTGAAGATCGAGGACGTCGGCTTCAAGGCGGTGGACGACTACACCCTCGTCTGCGAGCTGGAGAACGTGCTGCCCTACTTCCTGCAGTACGTCAAGTTCGAGGTCATGAGCCCGATCTATGAGCCGTTCTACACCGAGGTCGGCGCCGACAACTACGGCACCTCCCCGGAGACCCTGCTCTACTGCGGCCCGTTCTACATGACCGAGTGGGTGCTGGAGAACAAGATCGTCACCGTCAAGAACCCGACCTGGTATGATGCGGAGAACGTCTCTCTGGAAAAGATCAACTGGATCAAGTACACCGACAACAACGCCAAGATGAACGCCTTCCAGGGCGGCGAGGTCGACCTGATCGACGTCACCGGCGAGCAGCGTGAGATGCTCACCGCCGAGGGCTTCAAGGTCTCCAACTACATCGGCGGCTACAGCTACTACCTGCTGTGCTGCGTGGACGATCCGAGCCGCGATATCGCCAACGTCAACCTGCGCAAGGCCATCAGCTACGCGCTGGACCGTCAGCAGATCATCGACACCGTCTTCAAGAACGACAACGAGCCGTCCCCGTCCTTCGCGCTGGGCATCTCCGGCGTGAACACCGAGACCTTCGCTGAGGCCGTGCTGGCGGCCAACGGCGGCGAGCGCCTCTATCCGGCCACCGCCGACGTCGAAAAGGCGCAGGAATACCTCGCCAAGGCGCTTGAGGATCTGGGCAAGACCGTCGATCAGATCGACATCACCTTCATGGTCTCCGAGGGCACGCAGAACGAGCTGTACCACCAGGTCATGCAGGAGCAGCTGCGCAAGAACCTGGGCATCGAGGCCAAGCTCGAAGTGCTGACCATCACCGAATCCCGCGCCCGCCGCAATGCGCATGACTACGACCTCTTCGCCGGCGGCTGGGGCCCGGACTACAACGACCCGATGACCGACCTGGACCTGTGGACCACCACCAACGGCAACAACCACGCCGGCTACTCCAGCGAGGCGTACGATGCGCTCATCGAGCAGGCCAAGGTGGAAACCGACATGGCCAAGCGCGAGCAGCTCTTCGTCCAGTGCGAGCAGCTCCTCGCCGAGGATATGCCGATCATCCCGGTCTACTGGCGTCATGAGGACTACGTGGTCTCCGAGAAGATGGTTGAAGGCTATGCCCGTCTGCCGTTCCAGAGCTACAACCTGATCTACACCAAGCTGGCTGAGTAATCCTTCGATTTCAATCGCAGAACGGTTGATACCGTGCGGCACAGGGGTTCTCCCCGTGCCGCATTTTCTTGACTGTTCGGATTTCTGCAGGATTATCCATTGACATCCGTCAAAAAATCGCCCATAATGGAAGAATCGGATGGATATGAAACCAGAAGGAGGCGCGCATTGGCCCGCCATATGCTGAGGCATCCGGCGCATGCCGTGCTGACGCTGTTCGTGCGCATCACGCTGGTCTTTTTCGTGATGCGCATGCCGCCGGACGCCCCGCCGGCCGGAAGGAATGCCGCCCCGACGGCGCCGGAAGCCATGAGCGCCCAATATGGTCTGGATACGCCCCTGCCCGCTTCGCCCGCGCCGCGCGCACGGGACTGGGGCGCGTCCGCGCATGAGACATCCGACCCTTTATTGCCGGTCGAAGATTGATCGGATGCAGATGAAAACAGAAGGAGGAAGTGCATTGGCCCGCTATATTCTCAAGCGTCTGGTGTATGCCGTGCTGACGCTGTTCATGCTCATCACGCTGGTCTTTTTCATGATGCGCATGCTGCCGGGCGACCCGTTCCTCGGAGAGAAAGCCATCTCTCCGACGGCGCTGGCCAACATGAACGCCAAGTATGGCCTTGACAAACCCGTATTCGTTCAGTACCTGATGTACATGGGCAACTGTCTCAAGGGCGACCTGGGCGTGTCCATCACCTACAACCGTCCCGTCATGGAGATCGTCTCGGAGTCCTTCATGGTCTCCGCGGATCTGGGCATCCGCGCGCTGATCTTTGCGGTCATCGCCGGCATTCTGCTGGGCGCCGTCGCCGCCATCAAGCGCGGCACCGTGTGGGATTCCCTGTCCATGTTCATCGCCATGATCGGCGTCTCCGTGCCCAGCTTCATCCTGGGCGCCGTGCTCCAGTATTTCCTGGGCTTGCAGCTGCGCAAGGTGTTCGGCGTGAACCTCTTCCCGATTCAGGGCTGGGGCACGTTCAAGCACACGCTGCTGCCGGCCTTCGCGCTGGGCCTCGGCTCGCTGGCCACGGTTTCCCGCCTGATGCGCACGAGCATGCTCGACGTGCTCAGCTCCGATTACATCAAGACCGCGCGTTCCAAGGGCCTGTCCCAGCGGCAGATCATGTGGCGGCACGCGCTGCGCAACGCGGTCATGCCGGTCGTCACCATCATGGGTCCGACGGTCGCCTCCGTGCTCACCGGCACGTTCGTCATCGAGAGCATCTTCAACATCCCCGGTCTGGGCAAGTACTTCGTCACCAGCATCAAGGACCTCGATTACACGATGATCGGCGGCACCGTCGTCTTCTACGGCGCGCTGCTCATCCTGTGCACGCTGGTGGTCGACCTGCTCTACGGCTTCATCGACCCGCGCGTCAAGCTGGAGGATTGAGTATGGAACACATTGACAAGTCCCGCTTTGCCCACGTGGGCGAGAGCGCCCACGATCGGGAAGCCATCACCCGCCCCAGCCTCACCTTCACGCAGGACGCCATGCGCCGCCTGGTCAAGAACAGGGTCGCGCTGGTGTGCGTGGTGCTCATCGCCGTGCTGTCGCTGATGTCCGCGTTCGCCCCGGTGTTCTCCTACTTTGACTACCGCGAGCAGCACTACAGCCACACCAACGCGCCGATGTTCTCCATCTGCGACGATGAGACCTCCGAAGGCTGCGGCCATATGCACATCTTCGGCACCGATACGCTGGGCCGCGACCTGTTCACCCGCGTGTGGATGGGCGGCCGCGTCTCGCTGATCATCGCCGTCACCACGGCCATCGTCGACCTGATCCTCGGATGCATCTACGGCGGCATCTCCGGCTACTTCGGCGGCACGCTGGATATCATCATGATGCGCATCCTGGAGATCATCAACGGCATCCCGTACCTGATCATCGTCATCCTGCTGATGATGGTGCTGGAGCCGGGCATGATGACCATCATCATCGCCTACTCGGTCGTCGGCTGGATACCGATGGCGCGCCTGGTGCGCGGCCAGATCGTCGCGCTCAAGCAGCAGGAGTACATCGCCGCCGCCGAGGCCATGGGCGCCAGCCCCGCGCGCATCATCGCGCGCCACCTGCTGCCCAACACGCTCTCCGTCGTCATCGTCCGCGTGACGCTGGCCATCCCCAACGCCATCTTCTCGGAGGCGTACCTGAGCTACATCGGCCTGGGCATCCCGCTGCCGCAATGCTCCTGGGGTTCCCTGGCGCAGCTGGGCATCCAGAACTTCCGCATGTACCCCTGGCAGCTGCTCATCCCGGCCATCTGCATCAGCTTGACGATGCTGGCGTGCAACATGTTCGGCGACGGCCTGCGCGACGCATTCGACCCGAAACTGAGGAGGTAAGACCGACATGGCAGAGAGAGTGCTCACCATTGACAACCTGCGCGTGTCGTTTGACACCTATGCGGGCGAAGTACAGGCCGTGCGCGGCGTGACGCTCCACGTGGACGAGGGCGAGGTGCTCGCCATCGTCGGCGAGTCCGGCTGCGGCAAGTCCGTGACGGCGCAGACCATCATGAAGCTCAACCCGATGCCGCCTGCGCGCATCGTGGACGGCGAGATCAACCTGGCCGGGCACGACATCGTGCACGCCGACGACAAGGAGATGCAGAAGATCCGCGGCAACGAGGTCGCCATGATCTTCCAGGACCCGATGACCTGCATGAACCCGACCACCCGCGTGGGCAAGCAGATCGTCGAATCCATCCGCCTGCACAAGCACCTGAGCAACGCGGAGGCGAAGGCGGAGGCGATCCGCTGCCTCGAACAGGTGAAGATCCCCAACCCGGAGGAGCGGGCCAAGCAGTACCCGCACGAGTATTCCGGCGGCATGCGCCAGCGCGCGATGATCGCCATGGCGCTTTCCTGTAACCCGAAGCTGCTCATCGCCGACGAGCCGACCACCGCGCTGGACGTGACGATTCAGGCGCAGATCATGGAGCTGCTCGCCGAGCTCAAGGAAAAGATCAACACCGCGATCATCCTCATCACGCACGACCTGGGCGTCGTGGCGGGCATCGCGGACCGCGTGGCCGTCATGTACGCGGGCAAGGTCGTGGAGACGGGCACCACCGAGGAGATCTTCTACCAGCATAAGCATCCGTACACGGAGGCGCTGCTGCGCTCGCTGCCCTCCACCGATCAGGGCAAGCACGAGCCGCTCATGTCCATTCCGGGCACGCCGCCCGATCTGCTCAACCCGCCCAGGGGCTGCGGCTTCGCGGCGCGCTGCCGCCACTGCATGCAGATCTGCAAGGAGGAGCAGCCGCCGGAGTTCACCATAGGCGACGGGCACAAGGCCAGCTGCTGGCTGCTGCATCCGGACTGCCCGAGCGCGGAGGAAAGGGGGGCGAAGGGATGACGAATGAGGTGCTCGTACAGGCAAAGGGCCTGTGCAAATATTTCAAGGTCAGCGGCGGCCGCCTGCTGCACGCCGTGGAAGACGTGAACCTGACGATCCATCGCGGCGAGACGCTCGGTCTGGTCGGCGAATCCGGCTGCGGCAAGTCCACGCTGGGCCGCACGCTCATGGGCATCTACAAGCCCACCAAGGGCAAGCTGTTCTACGCGGGGAAAGAGGTCGACCTGACCAACAAGAAGGAGCATTTCGCCTTCGCCAAAAAGGCGCAGATCATCTTCCAGGACCCCTACGCGTCGCTTGACCCGCGCATGACCGTCGGCTCCATCATCGCCGAGGGCATGGAGATCCACAACATGTACGACGAGAAGCGCCGTCAGGAGCGCGTGGCGGAGCTGCTGGACATCGTCGGCCTCAACCGCGAGCATGCCAACCGCTTCCCGCACGAGTTTTCCGGCGGCCAGCGCCAGCGCATCGGCATCGCCCGCGCGCTGGCCATCGAGCCGGAGTTCATCGTCTGCGACGAGCCGATCTCCGCGCTGGACGTCTCCATTCAGGCGCAGGTCATCAACCTGCTGCACGAATTGCAGCAGAAGATGGGCCTGACCTACCTGTTCATCGCGCACGACCTGAACATCGTCAAGTACATCTCCGACCGCATCGCGGTCATGTATCTGGGCAGCGTCGTGGAGCTGGCCACCAGCGCCGAGCTCTACGCCAACACGCTGCACCCGTACTCGAAGGCGCTGCTCTCCGCCGTGCCGATCGCCGATCCGCACAAGGAGGCGCAGAAGCACCGCCAGATCATCGACGGCGACGTGCCCAGCCCGATCAACAAGCCCAAGGGCTGCGCCTTCTCCAGCCGCTGCCCGCTGGCTTGCGACAAGTGCCGCCAGAGCGCACCGGAGCTGCGCGAGGCCGCGCCCGGCCACTTCGTCGCCTGCCATCTGGTCTGACGCGGCGGGGAAAAACCCGCCCGAACGACCCGCCCGGCCCGCCGCAACAGGCGGGCCTTTTGCATATATGCAGGCGATATGCAGCGATTGTGGCATAAAATTGCATTTTCCGCGCCGAAAGGTGAAGAAAATTCACATTACGGGCGAAATTTGTACAACAAATTGTGGCTAATTGCAGTTTTCCTCTTGCACGGTAAAGCGTGAAATGATATAATCTTTTATATCTTCGTACCGCGCGTATGAGGATGCCTGACAGCCTTTTCACATTCCACGTCCCGCGGAATGTATGAGGAATAACGTATTTGGAGGGAAATCCATGAAAAAGTTGCTTTGCCTGGCTTTGGCCCTCGCGCTTTGTCTGGCTCTGGCCTGCGGCGCCGTCGCCGAGGAGAGCGCCGCTGCCGAGGAGAACTGGAAGATCGCCATTCTGACCGGCACGACCTCCCAGGGTGAGGAAGAGTACCGTGCTGCCCAGCGTGCCATCGAAGCCTATGGTGCGGAACGCATTGTGCATGAAACGTATCCGGACAACTTCATGGCTGAGACGGAGACCACCATCTCCAAGCTGCTCGCGTTCGCTTCCGATCCGGAGGTGAAGGCCATCGTGATGTGCCAGGCCGTGCCGGGCGCCGCGCCTGCCTTCAACAAGATCCGCGAGACGCGCCCCGACATCCTGCTCATCGCGGGCGTGCCGCAGGAGGATCCGGACGTCATCACCGCCGCGGCCGACATCGTGCTCTACTCTGACGAGCCGGCTCAGGGCGACTCCATCATCGAGACCTGCGCCGACTGGGGCGTCGAGGTGTTCGTGCACTACTCCTTCCCGCGCCACCTGGCGATGGAGACCATCGCCGCCCGCAAGGCCAGGTTTGAAGAGAACTGCGCCGCGCTGGGCATCGAGTACGTGGAAGCCACCGCGCCCGACCCGACCGGCGATGCCGGCGTCTCCGGCGCGCAGCAGTTCATCCTGGAGGATGTGCCGCTCAAGATGAAGGAATATGAGGGCAAGAAGGTCGCCTTCTTCTCCACCAACTGCTCCATGCAGGAGCCGCTGCAGGTGGCCGTGCTCGCCGAGCCGAACGCCTACTATCCGCAGCCGTGCTGCCCGTCCCCGTATCACGCCTTCCCGGCTTCCCTTGGCCTTGAGTCCCTGCAGGTCGGCGGCGATGACACCGACGCCCTCAAGCAGATCGCTGCGAAGCTCCAGGAGCATGACGCGGTGGGCCGCTTCTCCACCTGGCCGACGCCGGTCAACATGGCCATCGTCGCGGTGGGCACCGAGTACGCCTATGACTACATCCAGGGCACCATCACCAGCAAGAACGACGCTGCGGCTGTCGCGGCCAAGTTCGAAGCGGCTGCCCCGGGCGCTGTGCTCGCCAACTACACCGACGCCAACGGCGTGACCTACGACAACTACTACACCATCCTGCTCGGACCGGTCGACTTCAACGACTACATCGAGTAATCCGGTGAACAACAGCTGATTGGCTGAAGAAAAGCTGACCCGCTTCGAGTGGATTGAGGCGGGTCGCTTTTCGGTTCAACCGGTTTGGGCAGCTTTGGTGTGCATCAAGGAGGAATCATATTGGCCGCAGAATACATTCTGGAGATGAAGGACATCACCAAGAAATATGGTGAAAACACGGTGCTGTCCGAGGTCTCGCTCAAAGTCCGCCCCGGCGAGATTCACGCGCTGCTGGGCGAAAACGGCGCAGGCAAGAGCACGCTGATGAACGTGCTGTTTGGCATGCCCGTCATTCATGCGACCGGCGGCTTTGGCGGCGAGGTGCTCATCGACGGACAGAGCACGCACATCGCGTCGCCGCATGACGCGATGATCAAGGGCATCGGCATGGTGCATCAGGAGTTCATGCTGCTGCCGGGCTTCACCATCACGGAAAACATCAAACTCAATCGCGAAATCACAACGCCCAGTCTGCTTTCCCGGGTCTTCGGCAAGAATCTGGAAACCCTGGATATGACGGCGATGGCCCGTGACGCCCGCAAGGCGCTGGACAGCGTCGGCATGTCCATTGATGAATATACGCTGGTCAAGGGCCTGCCCGTGGGCTACATGCAGTTTGTGGAGATCGCCCGCGAGATCGACAAGACGGGCGTCAGGCTGCTGGTCTTCGACGAGCCGACGGCCGTGCTCACCGAGAGCGAGGCCGACCAGCTCATCAAGGTGATGAAGGAGATCGCCGCGCGCGGCATCGCCATCATCTTCATCACGCACCGCCTGGATGAGGTCATCGCCGCGGCGGACGGCGTGACCATCCTGCGCGACGGACAGTTCGTCGCGGACGTGCGCACGAAGGATACCGACGTGACCCGGCTGGCGGAGATGATGATCGGGCGCAAAGGCGAGTCCGCATTCGTCACGGCCGAGCCGCGCGCGTTTGCGGACGACGCGCCCGTGGCGCTCGACGTGCGCCATCTGGCGGTGGACATGCCGGGCGAGCAGGTGCGCGACGTCTCGCTGACCGTGCACGAGGGCGAGATCTTCGGCATCGGCGGCCTCGCCGGTCAGGGCAAGGTCGGCATCCCCAACGGCATCATGGGCGTGTACGACGCGGAGGGCGAGGTGACGCTCTTTGGCGAGCCGGTCAAGCTCAACGACGCGCACGCCGCGCTCAAGAGCGGCATGGCGATGGTCTCCGAGGACCGCCGCGGCGTCGGACTGCTGCTGGAGGAGAGCATCGAGGACAACATCGTGTTCAACGCGATGCAGGTCAACGGCGAATATACCAAAAACATTTTGGGCGCGAGCCTCAGGGACAACCGCGGAATCCGCGAGCACGCGAACAGGATGATCAAGGATCTGGACATCCGCTGCTTCGGCGCGGTGCAGCACACCGGCACGCTCTCCGGCGGCAACCAGCAGAAGGTCTGCATTGCGCGCGCGCTGACGATGAAGCCGAAGCTGCTGTTCGTCTCCGAGCCGACGCGCGGCATCGACATCGGCGCCAAGAAGCTGGTGCTCGAAACGCTGGTCAAGCTCAACCGCGAGCAGGGCATGACGATCGTCATGGTCTCCTCCGAGCTGATGGAACTGCGCTCGATCTGCGACCGCATCGCCATCGTGGCCGAGGGCGAGGTTGTGGACGTGCTGCCGGTCGACAGCCCGGATGCGGACTTCGGTCTGGCGATGTCGGGCATCAAGCCGGGAAGGGAGGCGTGACGCATGCATGGGATTAACATTTCAAGAAAGCAGGCGATCGCCTGCGCCGCGCTGATCATCGCCGCGGTGATCATAGGCGCGATCGGCCTGTACGGCCTGAACGCGCGCCAGTCCGCAAGCGGCGTCACGCTGCTGGAGGAGATGCGCCTGCAGGCCATCCTCAACACGGCGGGCACCGGCGCGGTGGACGCCTATGTCGCGGCGGAGAAGCAGGCGGCGACCAAGGCCGTGCGCGCCGAGGGCGGCGGCATGAAGGAAGTGCGCGAGGCTTCCGCCAAGGCGGCGGAAGAGGCGCTGGCCAGGGCTCAGGAGCTGGGCATCGGCGAGGTCGCTCTCTCCGCGATCGACACGAAGCCGCTGGCATCGGCGCTCAACACGCTCGCTGAGGCGCAGACGGCCTACTTTGACGAGGAGGCCCGCGCGCAGGCCGCGTACATCGAGGCGCACGCCGACGAGGTGACGGTGCAGCAGGATGCGGACGTGGCCGACGACGGCGAAGAGATGAGCGATCTGGAGATGATGGAACAGACGGTCGATCTCTCCGGATTCACCGCGACGGCGGAGATGCAGGCCCTGCAGGCCGACGTGGACGCGGCGTATCTGGCGCTGTGCGAGGAGATCAAGCTGGTCTTCCCCGCGCTGACCGACGACATCCTGACCTCGCTCAAGGCGACGATCACCGGCATCGTCGCGCAGAGCGGCGATACGTTTGAAACCCGGTACGACCGTGCGGTGGAGGCCAGCGGCATGCAGCCCGGCGCCAACGGCTGGATCATGCGCAACGGCCGCACGCTGGCGCTGAGCGCCGTGGGCCTGTGCATCCTCGCGCTGGCGGTGTTCTTCTATGGCCCGCTGGTCGCCAAGCTGGGCGTGCCCAGGCTGATCATCGGCATGTTCTTCGTGCTGCTGTGCCTGATGGCGCTGATTCTGGATCTGTCGCTGACCAGCCAGCTGAGCAACGCACTCGTGCGCCTGGGCATGAACGGCGTGCTGGTGCTCTCCATGCTGCCGGGCATCCAGTGCGGCATCAGCCTGAACCTGGGCATGCCCATCGGCATCATCGGCGGCCTGATCGGCGGTTTGCTGTGCATCGAGCTGGGCATGAGCGGCATGAGCGGCTTCTTCTTCGCCATCGCCGTGGGCCTGGTGATCTCGGCGGTGACGGGCTACCTGTACGGCCAGCTCCTCAACCGCCTCAAGGGCGACGAGATGAGCGTCACGACATACGTGGGCTTCTCCATCGTCTCGCTGATGTGCATCGCGTGGCTGGTGCTGCCCTTTAAGAGCCCGGTCATGAAGTGGCCGCTGGGCGACGGCCTGCGCACCACCATCGGCCTGCAGGACGCCTACAAGCACGTGCTCAACAACTTCCTGAGCTTTGAGGTGCTGGGCATCACGGTGCCCACGGGCCTGCTGCTGTTCTTCGCGCTGTGCTGCTTCCTCGTGTGGCTGTTCATGCGCAGCAGGACGGGCATCGCCGTGTCCGCCGCCGGCGCGAACCCGCGCTTTGCTGCGGCGACCGGCATCAACGTCAACCGCATGCGCATCATCGGCACCATGCTCTCCACGATGCTGGCGGCGGTGGGCATCGTCGTCTATGGCCAGAGCTACGGCTTCATGCAGCTGTATCAGGCGCCGCGCCAGATGGGCTTCCTCGCGGCTTCGGCGATCCTGCTGGGCGGCGCGAGCACGTCCCGCGCGCGCATCAGCCACGTGGTCATCGGTACGTTCCTGTTCCAGGGCGTGCTGACGCTGAGCATGCCGGTGGCCAACGCGCTGATTCCGGGTTCCACGATTTCCGAGACGCTGCGCATCCTGATCAGCAACGGCATCATTCTTTATGCGCTGACCAAGTCTGGAGGTGCAACCCGTGGTTAAAAAGAATTGGCGCGAGTTTGCGCGCAACAACGTCGTGACGATCATGTTCATCGTGCTGTGCGCGGTGTGCATGGTGCTCTCCGGGTACACGCCCAGCTACGTCGTCTACGAGCTGTTCGGAAGGCTGTCCCGCAATGCGTTCATCGTGCTGGCGCTGATCATCCCGATCATCGCGGGCATGGGCATCAACTTCGCCATCACCATCGGCGCGATGGCGGCGCAGATCGCCTGCATCCTCGTGATCGAGTGGGGGATTCAGGGCTTCACCAGCTTCCTGGCTGCGGCGGCGCTGACCGTGCCGATGGCCGCGCTCTTCGGCTTTGGCATCGGCAAGATCCTCAACAAGATGAAAGGCCAGGAAATGATCGGCGGCATGATTCTGGGCTATTTTGCCAACGGCCTGTATCAGCTGCTGTGCCTGTTCATCTTTGACAACATCATCCCGATCAACAATCCCGACTTGACCATCACCGGCTCCACGGGCATCGCCAACACGATCGACCTGGCCAAGAACGGCATGGCCAATTCGCTGGAGAGCCTCTGGAAGCTGCCCGCGTATCAGGCTGTGCTGGTCTTCGCGGCGGTGATCGCGATCATCCTTTTGATCGGCTACGCGCGCAGCCCGCGCAAAAATGCGAAGAGGCTGGGCATCCAGATCGGCACGCTGGCGGCCGTCTGCGTGATCATGCAGATTCCGGCGGTGAAGGAACTCTTCTCCATGGTCATGGTGCCGATGGCCACGTTCGGCCTCGTCGCGCTGCTGTGCGTGTTCAACGTGGTCATCATGCGCACGCGTCTGGGCCAGCAGTTCCGCGCCGTCGGCCAGAGCCGCGTCGTCGCCAATGCGGCGGGCATCAACGTGGACAAGGTGCGCATCATCGCCATCACGATTTCCACCGTGCTGGCGGGCTGGGGCCAGCTCATCTTCGTGCAGAACCTGGGCGCGTTCCAGACGTATGGCGCGGCGGATCAGGTCGGCCTGTACGCCGGCGCGGCCATCCTGGTGGGCGGCGCGTCCGTCGTGCGCGCCACGAACACGCAGGCGCTGCTGGGCACCGTGCTCTTCCACCTGATGTTCATCCTCGCCCCGGCGGCCGGCAAGAACCTGCTGGGCAATGCGGCCATCGGCGAGTACTTCCGCGTGTTCATGTGTTACGGCGTCATCGCGCTCGCACTGGTCATGCACGCGTGGAGCAGCGTCGCGCCCCGCAAGAAGCTCAAGGGCGGCGACAAGGCCACCGACAAGGCGTAACGCCGGTTTCCATCTCCATCAAAAAAGCTGCGAGGCATGCGCTTCGCAGCTTTTTTTCGTGGAAGGGCACGCCGGGGCCGCAGGCCCCGGCGTCTATGGTTCGTCGCCGAGATGCGCCTCGCCCCAGCGGGCCAGCTCGGTGAAGACGGGCAGCAGCGCCGCGCCCTTCCCGGTCAGCGCGTATTCCACGCGCGGCGGAATCTCGTTGTACTGGCGGCGGCTGACGATCCCCAGCGCTTCGAGGTCGCGCAGCGTGGCGGAGAGCATCGTGTTGGTGATGCCGGGAATCGCGCGCTTGAGCTCGCCGAAGCGAAGCGAAGGCTGCTTGCACAGCGCGTAGATGACGTGCGTGCGCCACTTGCCGCTGAGCATCGTGAGCGTGCGGCGCATCGGGCAGTTCTCCGCAACGGCGTCCGCGGTGAGGAGGCGGTCGAGATAGGCCTCGGCGGTCAGATCTTTCTTCATGGGTTCTCCGGTATACCCGGCCGTACCAGGTATGGTGATTCTGCGTACTTGTGAACGGAATCCATACATAGTATAGTATGCATATCAAGCATCGTCAAGGAGGCAAAACCATGAAGACGGCCATCATCTATTATTCCAGGCATCACGAGAACACGCTCAAGCTGCTGCGCGCGATCGTGCAGGAGCACAGCGGCGTGACGCTGATCGACGCGTGCGAGGCGGGCGATCTGTCGGACTACGATTGGATCGGCTTCGCGTCGGGCATCTACTACGGCCAATTCCACAAGAGCGTGATCCGCGCGGCGCAGGAAAAGCTGCCCCGCGGCAAAAAGACGTTCCTGATCTGCACATACGCCATGCGGCGCGAAGGCTACACGCAGCGCGTGCGCACGGCGATCGAGGCGAGCGGCGGCGAGGTGCTCGGCGAATACGGCTGCCTGGGCTTCAACACGTTTGGCCCGTTCGCGCTGATCGGCGGCATCGCCAAGGGCCGTCCGAACGCGCAGGACACGGCAGGCGCGGTGTCCTTCTACAAGAAAATGCTGGAAGGCGCGCATTGACCGGCTGGGAGAATGTTGTCTCACCCTGTGGAATAATTCCGCGGGGTGATGTATAATGGGACGGACATTCGATAAGGGGGTACTTTGACCACAACCCGGACATGCTCGCCCGCGGCCGCGCGATCAACCCGATCGACGTGGCGCAGAGCGAGCGCGTGTGCCTGGTGGACGGCGAGGCGGCGCGCAACCTGTTCTTCGGCGAGGACCCGGTCGGACAGACGCTCTACCTGGACGGGCGCGAGTTCACCGTCGTGGGCATGATCGACGAGGATGAAAACGCGAGCCTGTTTGCGCAGATCCTGACGGGCGGCAGCAACGACGGCACGGTCTACATGCCCTATTCCACGGCCAAGAAGCTGCTGGGCACATCGACGGTCTCCACGCTGGAGGTCTACGTGACCGACTCCGAACAGACGGATGCCGCGGTGGAGGAGATGGAGGTCGTGCTCGACGGCATCTTCAACTACAAGGACGACAGCTACACGATCATCAACATGGACTCGATGAACGAGGCCATGAACCTGCTGACCTCCATGATGACCTCGCTGCTGGTGGGCATCGCGTCCATCGCGCTGCTGGTGGGCGGCATCGGCATCATGAACATGATGCTCGTCACCGTCACGGAGCGCACCACGGAGATCGGCCTGCGCAAGGCGCTGGGCGCGGAACCGGGCCAGATTCAGATGCAGTTTCTGATGGAGGCGATCATCCTCTCGCTCATCGGCGGCCTGATCGGCGTGGTGGTGGGCCTGGGCATCTCGCTGGCCATCTGCGTGAACACGGACATCACGTTCTCCATCAACACGTTTGCCATCGCGCTGGGCGTCGGCTTCTCGGCGGCGGTGGGCATCATCTTCGGCTGGGCGCCCGCGCGCAAGGCCAGCAACCTCAACCCCATCGACGCACTGCGCAGCATGTGAGCGCGGAAAGGAAGAAACGATATGAAGAAGATCATGGCGGCGCTCCTGTTGGCCGCAATGCTGCCGGCGGGCGCGCTGGCAGAGGAAAGCATTCGCATCGACGGCACGATCGAAGCGATTCGCACGCAGACGATCACCGCGCCGCACAGCGGCATGGTGGGCGACTTCGCCGTGCGCGAAGGCGACGTGCTCCTGGCGGGCGAGCCGCTCTTCACGCTGGACGCGCAGGAGGTGTACGCCGACTTTGACGGCACGATCACCGGCCTGTTTGCCGAGCCGGGCGACGGTGCGGCCTCCGTGCAGGATCGCTACGGCGCGCTGTGCTACATCGAGCGCGACACGCTCTACACCGCGGACTGCACGACGGCGGGCGCGGCCAGCGACAACGAATACAAGATCATCCACGTGGGCGAAAAGGTCTACCTGCGCTCCGAGGGCAACAGCAGCCGCAAGGGCGAGGCGATCGTCACCAGCGTGGAGGGCAAGCGCTACACGCTGGAGCTGACCACCCATGAGGACATCCGCATCAACGAGAACATCAACGTCTACCGCGACGACCGGCACACCAGCTCCAGCCGCATCGGCGAGGGCACGGTGCACCGCGTCGATCCCATCGGCGTGACGGCGGAGGGTTATGTGCGCGCCGTGCACGTCGTGGATGGGCAGAAGGTCTCCCGCGGCGATCTGCTCTTTGAGATCGTGCCGGACGCGCTGGACGGCATGCAGGGCAGCGACGGCAGCGTGAAGATGCCGGCGGACGGCGTGCTGCTGAGCGTGAACTGCCAGAGCGGCGAGCAGGTGAGCAAGGATCAGCCGCTGGCCACCTACTGCGAGCGGCAGGACATGCAGCTCGTGTGCCCGGTGGACGAGGAAGACCTCGCGCGCATCGCCGTGGGCATGGAGGTGCAGGTGACGCTGGACGCGTATCCGGACGAGGTGCTGACCGGCACGGTGGAAGCCATCGCGGGCGCGAGCGCGAAGGACGGCAATGCGTCGCAGTTTGACGTGACCATCCGCCTGCCGCTCAGCGATCACGTGCGCATCGGCATGAACGCCACGGCGACGCTGTAAAACAGCCCCCGTCACCATGGAGCGCTTCGGGCGCAGCGCCGGATGACGGCCTGTCCCTGCGAAGGCATCGGATATCCCCGGACAGAAAGAAAAGGCGGTCGCTGCTGCGGCCGTCTTTTTTTGTGCGTCATCCGGTTGCGTCCTCATGTTGTTTTCCGATTGAAACGCTTCACGCCGGAAGGATACGTGATGGGTTTCACGCTGGATGAAAACGGCCAATCAGAACCGCAATGGCCGCTACGCGCCGCTGCGGTTCCCGCCGCTTACGCCGTGATCACAGAAGGCGTGAGGGCTGCCGCCCTGAAACCGGGCTTTCATCCCTCAGACGCCCTTCTTCGCTTCGCGGCGGATTGAGGCGGCCGGGCGCATCACCGGGTGAGCTGATCCTCCGGAATCCGGTAGAGCTGGCGGTTGTCCAGCCCCCAGACCTTCTCGCTGAAGCCGCCGGGGACGGCGCGCGCGAGCGCCTCGTCCATCTCATAGAGGCGCGCGTCGAGCGTGTCGAGCGCGTGGAGCACCTCGGCCTCCGGGAACTTGGGCGCCATCGGGCTGCCGTACTCCGGGATGCCGTGATGGGAGAGCACCATATGCTGCAGCAGCAGCGCCTTGGCCGGGCTGGCGCCGGTCTGCTCCGCGGCGGTCTGGATGTTGACCACGCCGCGCACGATGTGACCGAGCAGCTTGCCGTCCACGCTGTAATCTGAGACGAGACCGAGCACGTCCGCGTCCATCTCGTCGATCTTCGCCAGATCGTGGATGATCACGCCCGCGGTCAGCAGGCTGGGGTTGAGCTGCGGATAGACGCTCATGATGGCATTGGCCGCGCGCAGCATGGTCGTCATGTGATGGAGCAGGCCGCTGCGCTCGGCGTGGTGCATCTGCTTGGCGGCGGGGAATGTGAGCAGCTTGTCGCCCGCGCGATCCAGCAGCGCGCAGGCGATCCGGCGCAGGTCCTGATCGGCGATGTGATCGGCGGCGCGCACGACATCCTCAAGCATCTTGCGGGGATCGCCCGGCGCGCAGGGGATCAGCGAAGCCATGTCCACGCCGTCCTTCTTCTCCGCCGGGCGGATCTTCTCCACGCGCAGCTGCATGCGCCCGTTGAATTCGTTGCCCGTGGCGCGCACCTTGACGATGCTGCCCGCGGGCGGCGGCTGCACCGTGCCGTCCCACATCTTCGCGTTGATGGAGCCGGAACGGTCGGAAAGCGTCATGTCCAGATAGTTCTTGCCGGATGCGGCGGCGCGCTGCTCGGCGGCGCGCACGATCAGGTATCCTTCAAAGCGGTCGTCCCGCTTGATCTCGGAGAGCAGCATCGAATCATCCCTCTTTTTTTCAGATTGCCGGGCCGGTGCCCGCGTCGTTCTTCTATCATTATGAACGATGCGCCGCCGGTTTGCAAGAGGAAGTTCCGGGCGCGGCGATGTGCGCCGGATACGGCTTGTCTTTTTCCCCTGCATCTGTTAGAATAAACCGTAACCATCCGGATATCATGCAGACGAAGGGAGTGCCTTCTGATGGATATGAAGCAGATCATCGCTGGTCGCATCGCCGATGCCGCGCAGGTGTGCTTTGAACACTGTGCCCTGACGGCGGCGGACGTGGCCGCTATGATCGAAATGCCGCCCGACAAGAAGCTGGGCGACTACGCGCTGCCTTGCTTTCGCCTCTCCAAGACGCTGCGCAAGGCGCCGCCGATGATCGCCGCCGCGCTGGCGGAGAAGATCGACGCGCCGGAGATCGACCGCGTGGAGGTCGTGGGCGGCTACCTGAACGTATTTCTCAGCCGCAGCCAGATGGCGCGCGGCATCGTGGAGGCCGTGCTCGCCCATCCCGGCCGCTGGGGCGCCAGCGACGTGGGCGCAGGCAAGACGGTGTGCCTGGACTATTCCTCCATCAACATCGCCAAGCGCTTCCACATCGGCCACCTCTCCACCACGATGATCGGCCACAGCCTCAAGCGCATCTACGCCTTCAACGGCTATGAGACGGTGGGCATCAACCACCTGGGCGACTGGGGCACGCAGTTCGGCAAGATGATCTGCGCCTACAAGAAGTGGGGCGACCGTGCGCAGGTCGAGGCCGGCGGCGTGCAGGCCATGGTCGACCTCTACGTCCGCTTCCACGAGGCGTCGCAGAGCGACCCGGCGCTGGAGGACGAGGGCCGCGCCTGGTTCAAGAAGATCGAGGACGGCGACCCGGAGGCCATGGAGATCTTCTCCTGGTTCAAGGAGGTCACGCTCAAGGACACGCAGCGCGTGTACGACCTGCTGGGCGTGCGGTTTGACTCGTACAACGGCGAGGCGTTCTACAACGACAAGATGGAGCCGGTCGTCTGCGAGCTGCGCGAGAAGGGCCTGCTTCAGGAGAGCCAGGGCGCGCAGGTCGTCAAGCTGGACGACTACGGCATGCCGCCCGCGCTCGTGCTGCGCAGCGACGGCGCGTCGCTCTACATCACCCGCGACCTCGCCGCCGCGCTATACCGCCAGAACACGTATCACTTTGACAAGTGCCTCTACGTCGTCGCCTACCAGCAGAACCTGCACTTCCGCCAGCTCTTCAAGATCCTGGAGCTGATGGGCTACGACTGGTCCAAGAACATGGAGCACGTGGCCTTCGGTATGGTCTCTTACGAGGGCCGCGCGCTCTCCACGCGCGAGGGCTACGTCGTCTATCTGGAGGACCTGCTCAACAAGGCCGTGGAGAAGGCGCGCGAGATCATCGAGGAGAAGAGCCCGAACCTTCCCAACAAGGACGAGGTCGCGCGCCAGGTCGGCGTCGGCGCCGTCGTCTACTTCGACCTGCACAACGAGCGCATCAAGGACATCGACTTCCGCTGGGAGCGCGCGCTGAGCTTCGAGGGCGAGACCGGCCCCTACGTGCAGTACACGCACGCGCGCTGCTGCTCCGTGCTGCGCAAGGCGCAGGCGTATCAGGGCGTGCAGCCCGAATACGGCGTGCTCTGCGACGACGAGGCGATGGACGCGCTCATGCTGCTCTCCCGCTTCCCGGAGACCGTGCGCAAGGCGATGGATCAAAACGAGCCGTCGCTCATCACGAGGCACACGACCTCGCTGGCGCAGGCCTACAACAAGTATTACTTCGAACACCGCATCATGGAGGAGAGCGATCCCGCCGGCAGCGCCGCGCGCGTGAACCTGACCGCCGCCGTGTGCGACGTGATCAAGACCGGCCTGTACCTCATCGGCATGGAAGCCCCGGACCGGATGTGACGCAAAAGGAGCCGAAGCGATGGACATTCACGAGCTGCGCGAACTGTTGCTGGATATCGAGTGCATGACCGTGCTGCGAAGCGTGATGGAGAAGCCGGCCATGGCCGCGCTCTACCGCCTGGCGTGCGACTGCGCGGGCGAGGGCTGCGACAAGGGCGAGCTGACGTACGCCTACTGCGAGGTCTACAACGCCTGGCTGGCGGCGGCTGCGCAGGGCCGGGGCGGCTTTGCGCGCGTCGCGCTGGAGGCCGTGCTCTTTGAGGAGAGCCCGGCGGCGGCGATGTGCGCCCGCGTGGACGCGAGCCGCCTGCCCTACAGCGTGATGAACGCGCTGGGGCATGATCTGGAAGCGCTTGGCCGGCTGACGGCCATCGATCCGGCGATGTTCATGCTGCTGTGCGAGCGGGCGGGCCTGCCCGGCAAACTGGCGGCGCGCCTGCCGATGTGGGAACCGGCGCTGGGCGCGGCGCAGTTCGACCCGCGCGTGGACGCGGGCATGCTCTCGCGCGAGGGCGCGCGCCGCGTGGCAGCGTTCTTCCGCAAGCACGGCACGGGCCTGTTTGCCGCGTGCCCCGGTTCCACTTGGGTGGGCGTGAGCGAGGCGTACCCGCTCGGCCTGCGCGGCATCGCGCGGCCCGACCCCATCCGCCTGGAGGACATGGTGCTCTACGAAAAGGAGCGCGGCGCGCTGGTGGAAAACACGCGCCGCCTGCTCGCCGGGCGGCAGGCGGGCAACGTGCTGCTCTACGGCGACAAGGGCACGGGCAAGAGCGCGACGGTCAAGGCGCTGCTTTCGAGCTTCTGGCTGGATGGGCTGCGCATCGTCGAGGTGCCGCTGGCGCACCTGACGAACCTGCCCACGATCTTCTCCACCCTGCGCGAGCAGCCGGGCAAGTTTATCGTGTTCGTCGATGACCTGGCCTTCTCCGATTCCTGCCCGGAATACACCGCGCTCAAGACGGTGCTGGAGGGCGGGCTGGAGGCGCGGCCGCAGAACGTCGTCGTCTATGCCACGAGCAACCGGCGCAACATCGTGCGCCAGCGCTTCTCCGAGCGGCAGGACGATGTCAACGAGCGCGACACGCTGGAGGAGAAGTTCTCCCTCGCCGACCGGTTCGACCTGCGCCTGACGTTCAAGACGCCCACGCAGGAGGAGTACTTCACCATCTGCCGCGCGCTGCTGGACGCCCGCGGCATCGCCTGCGACTGGGAGGCGCTCATGCCGCGCGCCCGCGCATGGACGGTCAGCCACAACGGCTGCTCGCCGCGCATCGCGCGCCAATTCGTCGATCTGGTCGCGGGCGAGACGGCGCAGGCGTGACCGATACGAGAGAAGACCGCGGAGAACGATTCTCCGCGGTCTTTGCAAAGTGGAGACATAAACTGAAAATTGATCGATTTGATCGCGCTTGTGGAGGATAAAGAGGGAAAACATGGCCGGAAACAGGAGAAAGTGGATTGCCGGTGCCATCAGCACGCTGATCGGCGTCGCCTGTGCGCTGGTGCTGGGCGTGCTGTTTTACGTCGCGATGGCCTATCAGCTCGCGGGCGGCGACCGGGCGGAGGGGGCGCAGGCACAGGGGCTGCTCGCGATCGCGGATGCGACGCTCGCAAGCGAGCAGACCGTCTCCGCGCGCTACGGCGGGCAGGACTGCACGGCCGTCGTGCGCACGTACAGTCTGGCCGACGGCACGCAGGCCGAGGCGGTGACGGCGCAGCCGGCGGCATACATCGAGCGGATGTCCGAGGAGGGCTATGTGCCGCAGCTGATCACGGGCTTTTCGCTGGCGGGCATGGACGCGGTGTACGCCGTGCGCGGGCAGGAGGGGATGCTCTGCGCGCGGCAGGGGGAGACGATCTACATGCTGCGCGCGCAGGCGGACGAGCAGGCGATATATGCGCTGGGCGCGGCGGCGGGCATCGGCGAATAGAGAGGCGGGGGCTGCCGGGCAGTCCCCGCTTTTGCGTGAGAAATGGCAAGGGATACTGATTTCCGATGAAAAGGTCAAATACGGCGCGAAGCGAAGAAGGGAGTCTGAGGGATGAAATCCCTCAGGCAGGTTTTAGGGCGGCAGCCCTGACGTCTTCTATGATCACGGCGTAAAGAAGCGGAACCGCAGCGGAGCGTAGCGACCATTGCGGTTCTGATTGGCTGTTTTCATCAAGACCTGGTATGAGGCGCTGCGCGGCCGGAAAAAAGGCAGCCCGGCCTGCCGGCAGGAGCCGGTCGGTCGGGCCTTCATTCTGCGCGGATGCCCCACACAGAATGATTCATATTACAGAACTTCACATTTTGCAAAATATTTTTACGGGAAAATGCCGGAAATGCTTGACAGACCTTTAAAAATGGGATACAATACTATATTGCATCAGTATGCACAATAGCGATGTTATGCCCGGTGGGCGTGGCTGTCCGCTATCATTGTACAACGCTTTGCGCTGTTTGGCAATGGGCAGTTTTCGGCGGTGTGCAGATGATGGCAGACGTCCTTTGCAAGGCTTTAGAGTTAGGGGTGATGGCATTCATGGTTACCATCCGCGACGCGCGCGAGGAAGCTGAGATCATGAAGTACGTCGGGGTTCATGACGTGCAGCTTGGAAAGGGCAGGGTTCGCAAGAGCTTTGCCAGCATCGAAGAAGTTGTGGAAATGCCCGATCTGATCGAAATTCAGAAGGATTCCTACGAACGCTTTCTCAAGGAAGACCTTCGCGAGGTGCTCAACGACGTCTCGCCGATTTACGATTTCAATGGCAACCTGAAGCTGGAATTCATCGATTATTCGCTGGATAAGACGCCGAAATATTCGCTGGACGAGTGCCGCGAACGCGATATGACCTATGCCACCGCGCTCAAGGTGCTCGTGCGCCTGACCAACAACGAGACGGGCGAGGTCAAGGAGAGCGAGGTCTTCATGGGAGACTTCCCGCTGATGACCGAGACCGGCACGTTCATCGTCAACGGCGGCGAGCGCGTCATCGTCAGCCAGCTCGTACGCTCGCCGGGCGTGTATTACCGCGAGAGCATCGACAAGGCCGGCAAGCACCTGTTCGACACGCAGGTCATCCCCAGCCGCGGCGCGTGGCTGGAGTACGAGATCGACTCCAACGACGTCATCTGGGTGCGCGTGGACCGGGCGCGCAAGCTGCCGGTCACCAGCCTGCTGCGCGCGCTGGGCTACGGCACGGACGAGGAGATCTACGCGCTGCTGGGCCACGACGAGAAGCTCGATGCGACCATGGCCCGCGACGGCGGCGACGACGGCACCCGCCGCACCCGCACCGGCGCGGAGGTCAAGAGCGTGGAAAGCGGCCTGATGGAGATCTACCGCCGCCTGCGCCCGGGCGAGGTCGGCACCGTGGATTCCGCGGACAAGCTGCTGCGCTCCACGTTCTTTGATCCCAAGCGCTACGACATGATGCGCGTGGGCCGCTACAAGTACAACAAGAAGCTGGCCATCGCCGCGCGCCTGCGCGGTCAGGTGGTCGATCAGGACGTGATTGACCCGCGCACCGGCGAGGTGCTCATCGCCGCGGGCGAGCGCATCCCCGCCGCCAAGACCGACCCGCTGGCCAAGCGGATTCAGGACGCGGGCGTCAACGACGTGAGCGTGCGGCTGGAAGACCGCATCGTGCGCGTCATCGGCAACAACTTCGTCGATGCGCACGAGTGGCTCGACGGGCAGACCATCGAGCTGGCCGGCATCAACGAGATGGTGCACCTGCCCACGCTCAAGGAGCTGCTCAAGGCCGCCGAGCAGGACGGGCTCGACGCCCAGGCGACGACCCGCCTCATCGCGGAGAACCGTGCCGCGCTCATGCCCAAGCACATCCTCATCGACGACATCGTGGCGTCCATCAGCTACCTGCTGAACCTGCCCTACGGCGTGGGCTCCACCGATGACATCGACCATCTGGGCAACCGCCGCCTGCGCTCCGTGGGCGAGCTGCTGCAAAACCAGATCCGCATCGGCCTGGCCCGCCTGGAGCGCGTCGTGCGCGAGCGCATGAGCGTGCAGAATCAGGCCGAGGTCAAGCCGCAGGAGCTCATCAACATCCGCCCGGTCTCCGCGGCGATCAAGGAGTTCTTCGGCTCCTCCCAGCTCTCCCAGTTCATGGACCACAACAACCCGCTGGCCGAGCTGACGCACAAGCGCCGTCTCTCCGCGCTGGGCCCGGGCGGCCTCAACCGCGACCGCGCCTCCTTCGAAGTGCGCGACGTGCACTACTCCCACTACGCGCGCATCTGCCCGATTGAGACGCCTGAAGGCCCGAACATCGGCCTGATCGGCTCGCTGGCGACCTACGCGCGCATCAACGAGTACGGCTTCATCGAGGCGCCCTACCGCGTCATCGACCGCAGCGGCGACCGCCCGCGCGTCACCAACGAGATCGTCTATCTCGCCGCGGACGAGGAGGACGGCTGCTACATCGCCCAGGCGAAGGAGCCGCTGGACGAGGACGGCTACTTCATCAACGACCGCATCACCGCGCGCATCCGCTCCGACGTGCAGAGCGTGGAGCCCAGCCGCATCGACTACATCGACGTCTCCCCGCGTCAGGTGGTCTCCGTGTCCACCGCGATGATCCCGTTCCTGGATCACGACGACGCGAACCGCGCCCTGATGGGCTCCAACATGCAGCGCCAGGCCGTGCCGCTGCTCTGCCCGGAGGCCGCCTACGTGGCCACCGGCATCGAGTACAAGGCGGGCCGCGACTCCGGCGTGTGCGTGCTGGCGCAGCAGGACGGCTTCGTCAAGAAGGTTTCTTCGGACACCATCGTCATCGAGGACGATCTGCACGAGTGCCACACCTACCATCTGACCAAGTTCGCGCGCTCCAACGCGGCGACCTGCATCAACCAGCGTCCCATCGTCTCCGCCGGCGAGAAGGTCAAAATGGGCGACGTCATCGCCGACGGCCCCGCCACCGACCACGGTGAGATCGCACTGGGCCGCAACATCCTGATCGGCTTCATGACGTGGGAAGGCTACAACTACGAGGACGCCGTCCTGCTCTCCGAAGAGCTGGTCAAGAACGACGTGTTCACCTCCATCCATCTGGAGAAGTACGAGTGCGAGGCGCGCGACACCAAGCTGGGCGCGGAGGAGATCACCCGCGACCTGCCCAACGTCGGCGACGACGCGATCAAGGATCTGGACGCCGACGGCATCATCCGCGTGGGCGCGGAGGTGCATCCGGGCGACATTCTGGTGGGCAAGGTCACGCCCAAGGGCGAAACCGAGCTGACCGCCGAGGAGCGCCTGCTGCGCGCGATCTTCGGCGAGAAGGCGCGCGAGGTGCGCGACACCTCCCTCAAGGTGCCCCACGGCGAGGAAGGCATCATCGTGGACGTGAAGGTCTTTGACCGCAAGGACCACGCCGAGCTCTCCCCGGGCGTCAACCGCATGGTGCGCGTGTACATCGCCCAGAAGCGCAAGATCTCCGTGGGCGACAAGATGGCCGGCCGCCACGGCAACAAGGGCGTCGTCTCCCGCATCCTGCGCCAGGAGGACATGCCCTTCCTGCCGGACGGCACGCCGCTGCAAATCGTGCTCAACCCGCTGGGCGTGCCCAGCCGCATGAACCTGGGCCAGGTGCTGGAGATGCACCTGGGCATGGCGGCCAAGGCGCTGGGCTGGCGCGTGGCCACGCCGGACTTTGACGGCGCGACCTTCGAGCAGATTCAAAACGCGCTGGAGGCGGCCGGGCTGCGCCGCGACGGCAAGACCGACCTGTACGACGGCCGCACCGGCGACAAGTTCGACAACCCCGTCACCGTCGGCTACATGCACTACCTCAAGCTGCATCACCTGGTCGATGACAAGATGCACGCCCGTTCCACCGGCCCGTACTCCCTGGTTACCCAGCAGCCGCTGGGCGGCAAGGCGCAGTTCGGCGGCCAGCGCTTCGGCGAGATGGAGGTCTGGGCGCTGGAGGCCTACGGCGCCGCCAACACCCTCCAGGAGATCCTCACCGTCAAGTCCGACGACATCGTCGGCCGCGTGAAGGCGTATGAGGCGATCGTCAAGGGCAAGAACATCCCGGCTCCGGGCGTGCCGGAGTCCTTCAAGGTACTCATCAAGGAGCTCGAATCCCTGTGCCTGGATGTCAAGGTGCTCGATAGCGATCACAACGAGATCGTCATCAAGGAACTGGAGGACGAGGAAGAGGAGTACGAGCGCGGCAGCGCCGCCTCCGCCGATGCGGCCGAGGGCGCCGAGGGCGCCGAAGCCGCCGCGGATGTCAGCGACGACATGGGCGACGACCTCATCAGCGACGACGTCTTCGACTTCGACGACGTGCCCAGCTTTGAGGACATCTCCCTGGATGACCTGGACGACAAGGAGTAATCCTTACCCGTCAATGAACCCGAATGTCCCGCCGCGCGCCCTCGCGCGCGCGGCGGCCTGACTTGATCAAGAAGGGAGTGCACCCCTTTGTCGGAACTGACAAACCTGTCTTCGATTCAGATTTCCATGGCGTCTCCGGATCAAATTCGCGCCTGGTCCCACGGCGAGGTGAGCAAGCCGGAGACGATCAATTACCGCACCCTCAAGCCCGAACGCGACGGCCTGTACTGCGAGCGCATCTTCGGCCCGACCAAGGACTGGGAGTGCAACTGCGGCAAGTATAAGCGCGTGCGCAACAAGGGCATTATCTGCGACAAGTGCGGCGTGGAGGTGACCCGCTCCAAGGTGCGCCGCGAGCGCATGGGCCACATCGAGCTGGCCGCGCCCGTCTCCCACATCTGGTATTTCAAGGGCATCCCCAGCCGCATGGGCACGCTGCTGGACATCTCCCCGCGCGCGCTGGAGAAGGTGCTCTACTTCGCCAGCTACATCGTGCTGGACCCCGGCTGCACCCCGCTGCGCCAGAACGCCATCCTCACGGAGACCGAGTACCGCCAGCAGATCACCGCGCCCAGCTATCAGACGGATATCGCCATGGGCAAGGCCCCGCTGCGCGTGGGCATGGGCGCCGAGGCCGTGCAGGAGCTGCTGCGCAAGATCGACCTGGACGCGCTCAGCCGGCAGCTGCGCGCCGAGATCGCGGAGCTGACCGAGAAGGAGCGCGAGCGCGAGACCGAGGGCCAAAAGCGCGCCAAGGCGATCAAGCGCCTGGAGGTCGTGGAAGCCTTCCTCCAGAGCGGCAACAAGCCGGAGTGGATGGTGCTCACCGTCATCCCGGTCATGCCGCCCGATCTGCGCCCGATGGTGCAGCTGGACGGCGGCCGCTTCGCCACCTCCGACCTCAACGACCTCTACCGCCGCGTCATCAACCGCAACAACCGCCTCAAGCGGCTGCTGGAGCTGGGCGCGCCGGACATCATCGTGCGCAACGAGAAGCGCATGCTCCAGGAAGCCGTCGATGCGCTCATTGACAACGGCCGCCGCGGCCGCCCGGTCACGGGCCCCGGCAACCGCGCGCTCAAGTCGCTCTCCGACCTGCTGCGCGGCAAGCAGGGCCGCTTCCGCCAGAACCTGCTGGGCAAGCGCGTGGACTACTCCGGCCGCTCGGTCATCGTCGTCGGCCCGGAGCTCAAGCTCCACCAGTGCGGCCTGCCCAAGGGCATGGCGCTGGAGCTGTTCAAGCCGTTCGTCATGGAGCGCCTGGTGAACACGGGCGTCGTGCACAACGTCAAGAGCGCCAAGCGCATGGTCGATCGCGGCGAGACGCGCGTCTGGGACATTCTGGAGAGCGTCATCAAGGAGCACCCGGTGCTCCTCAACCGCGCGCCGACGCTGCACCGCCTGGGCATTCAGGCGTTTGAGCCGATCCTCGTGGAAGGCAAGGCCATCAAGCTGCATCCGCTCTCCTGTACCGCCTTCAACGCGGACTTTGACGGCGACCAGATGGCCGTGCACGTGCCGCTGTCCATGGAGGCTCAGGCCGAGGCCCGCTTCCTGATGCTCTGCGCCAACAACATCCTCAAGCCGCAGGACGGCAAGCCGGTCATCTCCCCGTCTCAGGACATGGTCATCGGCTGCTACTACCTCTCCTGCATCCATCCGGGCGTGCTGGGCGAGGGCCGCCGCTTTGCCAACGAGGACGAGGCCATGATGGCCTACCTCACCGGCCAGCTCCACCTTCAGGCCAGAATCCACGTGCGCATCGCGCGCGAGTGGGACGGCGAGGTCTCCGGCGAGTACCTGCGCGAGCACGGCATCTACGGCGGCCATGCCGGCAACACCTACTACAAGACCATCGAGACGACGCTCGGCCGCCTCATCCTCAACAGCAACGTGCCGCAGGACATGGGCTTCAAGCCGCGCAACACGCTCGACGACATGTTCGCCCTGGAGATCGACACCAAGGTCGGCAAGAAGGAGCTCGGCCGCATTGTGGACATGTGCTTCCGCAAGCACGGCGTCTCCAAGACCGCCGAGGTGCTCGACAACGTCAAGGCGATGGGCTACAAGTACTCCACCATCGGCGCGGTCACCGTCGCCGTGGACGACGTCATCGTGCCGCCGGAGAAGAAGCCGATTCTGGAGGACGCCGAGAAGCGCGTCCGTCAGGTCGAGAAGCTCTTCAAGCGCGGCATGCTGACCGAGGAGGAACGCTACAACCGCGTGGTCGAGGTCTGGAGCAAGACCACCGACGACGTCCGCGCGCGCATCATGGATCACATGGACGAGTTCAACCCGATCCGCATGATGACCGACTCCGGCGCCCGCGGTTCCATCTCTCAGGTCTCCCAGCTGGCCGGCATGCGCGGCATGATGGCCTCTCCGACGGGCCGTCCGCTGGAAATGCCGGTCAAGGCGAACTTCCGCGAGGGCCTGACGGTGCTGGAATTCTTCCAGTCCTCGCACGGCTCCCGCAAGGCGCTGTCCGATACGGCGCTGCGCACCGCGGACTCCGGCTACCTGACCCGCCGTCTGGTCGACGTCTCTCAGGAAGTCATCGTGCGCGAGACGGACTGCTTCGTCTCCCGCAACGAGAAGATTCGCGGCATCACCGTGACCGCCATCGGCTCCGAGCGCGACCCGAT
This sequence comes from uncultured Clostridia bacterium, assembly GCA_944333055.1. Lineage (GTDB taxonomy): Bacteria > Bacillota > Clostridia > Christensenellales > Aristaeellaceae > Ventricola. The sequence goes on along the minus strand of CALVKT010000052.1, from coordinate 13,586 downwards.
CGAGAAGCTCATCGACCGCATCGTCGGCCGCGTGGCGGCGGAAGACGTCGTCAACCCGATGACCGGCGAGGTGATCGTCCCCTGCACCGAGGTGATCACCTACGACAAGGGCAACGAGATCGTCGCCAGCGGCATCAAGGCCGTGCAGATCCGCTCCGTGCTGACCTGCCGCAACGAGACCGGCGTGTGCGTGAAGTGCTACGGTCAGGATCTGGCGCACGGCGGCTACGTCAACATCGGCGAAGCCGTGGGCATCGTCGCGGCGCAGGCCATCGGCGAGCCGGGCACGCAGCTGACCATGCGTACATTCCACACCGGCGGCGTGGCCTCCGAGAAGGACATCACGCAGGGCCTTCCGCGCGTCGAGGAGCTCTTTGAGGCGCGCAAGCCCAAGCGCGAGGCGATGCTCGCGGAGATCTCCGGCACCGTGTCCATCGGCGAGAACAAGCGCAAGCGCGAGATGATCATCACCTCCGCCGACGGCACCGTCAAGGCGTATCCCATCGCCTACGGCAGCCGCCTCAAGGTCAAGGACGGCGACCACGTGGTGGCGGGCGACGAGCTGACCGAAGGTCAAATCAACCCGCACGATCTGCTGCGCATCCTCGGCGTCAAGGCCGTGCAGGAGCACCTGCTCAAGGAAGTCCTCATGGTCTACCGCCTGCAGGGCGTCGGCATCGGCGACAAGCACATCGAGGTCATCGTCCATCAGATGCTGCGCAAGGTGCGCATCGAGGACGCCGGCGACACGAACATGCTCCCCGGCTCCATGGTCGACATCTTCAACTTCGAGAAGGAGAACGAGAGGACGATCATGGCGGGCGGCCGTCCGGCCGTCGCCAAGCGCATCCTGCTGGGCATCACCAAGGCTGCGCTGGCCACCGAGTCCTTCCTGTCCGCCGCCTCCTTCCAGGAGACGACCCGCGTGCTGACCGAGGCCGCGATCAAGGGCAAGGAAGACCGCCTCGTCGGCCTCAAGGAGAACGTCATCATCGGCAAGATCATCCCGGCCGGCACGGGCATGTCCCGCTACCGCGACGTGGAGGTCAAGGAAATGTATTGATCGGGGGCGTTTGGGGCGCTGCCCCAACCTCGGCTCCCGCACACATCCCGGCGCTTTGCGCCGGGAATTTTATTGTCCATGATCGGCAGCGCACGGCGAAGGGAGGAAGGGCGGCTGAGGGATGACCGGAGACATCGCATGGCCGCGCCCTTTGGCCGCGCCTTGCGACTGTCGGCGGGCCCGGCCTGCGGCCGCTGCCCATCTCCGCCGTGCGTTGACCTCTCCGCGTTTGCCGGATTGCCTGACGCCGGTCTTTCTGATATACTATATAGCGAAAATGGAGGAATATGGGCAGGTGATCTGAATTTGAAGGAATTGTGGCTCAAGATCAGGGAAGCGCTCGTCTCGGCGCTGCCGATCACGGCAATCGTCTATCTGATGGCGCTCACGCCGGCGTTCAGCTTCTCGCGTGTGGAGCTCATCACGTTTACCATCGGCGCGGTGATGCTGGTGGTGGGCATCGGCATGTTCAACATGGGCGCGGATCTGGCGATGACGCCCATGGGCACGCAGATCGGCGCGGGCCTCTCGCGCCAGCGCAAGCTGGGCTTGCTGCTGTCCGTCAGCTTCGTGCTGGGGCTGCTCATCACCGTCGCGGAGCCGGATCTGCAGGTGCTGGCCGGGCAGGTCAGCGCGGTGATCAACAGCACGGTGCTCGTGTACACGGTGGGCATCGGCGTCGGCGCATTTCTGGTGATCGCGGTGCTGCGCATCGTGCTGCGCAAGCCGCTCTCCAACATCCTGATGCTCTTTTACATGGCGCTCTTCGCGCTTTCGCTGCTGCTGGTGGTCAACGGCAACGAGAGCCTGCTGCCGCTGGCGTTTGATTCCGGCGGCGTGACGACCGGTCCGATCACGGTGCCCTTCGTCATGGCGCTGGGCGTGGGCATCTCCGGCGTGCTGGGCGACAGGCGCAGCCAGGAGAACAGCTTCGGCCTGGTGGCGCTGTGTTCCGTCGGCCCGATCATGGCCGTGCTGCTGCTGGGCGTCTTCTCCAGCAACGCGCTGACGTATGAGGTGCCCGATTACACGGTCAGCAGCGACATCCTCGGCGCGTTCCTGCACACGGGCATGCACACGGCCCGCGAGGTTGCCATCGCGCTGGGCATGATCGTCGTGATCTTCGCCGTGTTTCAGGTGCTCTTCCTGCACCTGTCCGCGCGCAGCCTGCAGCGCATCGCCATGGGCGTGCTCTTCACCTACGTGGGCCTGGTCATCTTCCTGACGGGCGTGAACGTGGGCTTCATGCCCATCGGCTACAAGCTCGGCTATGCGCTGGCGCAGGGCAACAAGGTCTTCCTGACGCTGCTCGGCTTTGTGATGGGCATCCTGGTCGTCATGGCGGAGCCGGCCATCCACGTGCTCAATCAGCAGGTGGAGGACGTGACCGGCGGCACCGTCTCGCGCCGGTCGATGATGATCTGCCTGTGCCTGGGCGTGGGCGCGTCCATCGCGCTGTCCGTGCTGCGCATCGTCTTCGACTTCTCGCTCGTGTATTACATCATTCCGGGTTACTTCATCTCGCTGGCGCTCTCGCTCTTCGTGCCGCCCGTGTACACGGCGATCGCCTTTGACTCCGGCGGCGTGGCCAGCGGCCCGATGACCTCCTGCTTCATCCTGCCGTTTGCCATCGGCGTGTGCTGCAGTTTGCAGGGCGAGGCCGCCGTGCTGCGCGACGCGTTCGGCGTGGTGGCGATGGTCGCCATGACGCCGCTGATCACCATTCAGCTGCTGGGCTTCCGCGCGGTGATGGATCGCCGGGTCAGGGAGCATCTGGCCATGCGGCGCATGCTGGGTGCGGACGATCAGCAGATCATCAGCTTCATGTGAGAAAGGGGGAGCAACATGGCCCAATCGTTCGACGCATCGGATGTCAAGAAGCTCAAGCTCCTCTTCACCGTGGTGGACAGGAACAAGGGCGAGTTTTATCTGGACGTGATCAGCCAGTTCGAGGTCAACTGTCAGTTTGTCGTCGGCGGCCTGGGCACGGCCAACTCGGAGCTGGTCAACCTGCTCGGACTGAACATCCACAAGGCGGTGATCCTCAGCGTCGTGCGCGAGGATCTGGTGGAGGAGATCATGCGCAGTTTGGAGCAGAGGTTTGAGACGATCAGGAACGGCAAGGGCGTCGCCTTCGCCGTGCCGCTGAGCAGCGTGATCGGCGTCAATCTCTATCAGTTTTTGAGCAACAACCGACTGGGGAGGGAGAAGTAACCATGAAGACGAACAACCACGAGGTGATCTTTGCGATCGTCAACGCCGGCTTTGCCGAGGACGTGATGGACGTGGCCCGCGAGCACGGCGCGCGCGGCGGAACGATTCTCAATGGCCGCGGCGTGGCCAGGGAGGAGGCTGCGGCCTTCTTCGGCATCCCGCTCCACTCGGAGAAGGAGATCCTGATGATGGTCGTGGACAGGGATGTGCGCGACGGCGTGCTCAACGCCATCTATCATGAGATGGGCATGGGCAGGCCGGCGCAGGGCATCGCCTTCACGCTGCCGGTCTCCGACGTCGCGGGGCTGGTCAAGGAAGAGGCGCAGGCGGGCGCGGAAAATTGACGAAAAGGGACGATGCACGGCGCATCGTTCTTTCTTTTGTACAGGGATTGACAGAAAAGTATCAACTCTGATAGAATACAGTTGGCCGCAGACCGCTGCGGCGATCCCAATGGATGAAGAAGCAAGGAGGGCGTTTCCCATGGCGAATCGCATCGTGTTGAACCCCATTTCCTATCACGGCAAGGGTGCCATCGAGCACGTCGCGCCGGAGCTCATCGCCCGTGGCTATCAGAAAGCGTTTGTCTGCTCCGATCCCGCGCTGGTCAAGGCCGGCGTGACCGCGAAGGTGACGGATCTGCTGGACAAGGCCGGCTTTGCGTATACGGTGTACAGCGAGATCAAGCCGAACCCGACGATCGAGAACGTGCAAAGCGGCGTGGCGGCCTACAAGGCCTGCGGCGCGGACTGCATCGTGGCCATCGGCGGCGGCTCCTCCATGGACACCGCCAAGGCGATCGGCATCATCATCACCAATCCGGAGTTTGCGGACGTGCGCTCCCTGGAGGGCGTCGCGCCCACGAAGAACAAGTGCGTCTTCACCATCGCCGTGCCCACCACCGCCGGCACCGCGGCCGAGGTGACGATCAACTACGTCATCACCGACGTGGAGAAGAAGCGCAAGTTCGTCTGCGTGGACGTGCACGACATTCCGGAAGTGGCCGTCGTCGATCCGGACATGATGTCCTCCATGCCCAAGGGGCTGACCGCCGCGACCGGCATGGACGCGCTGACCCATGCGATCGAGGGCTTCACGACCAGGGGCGCCTGGGAGATGACCGACATGTTCCACCTCAAGGCGATCGAGATCATCGCCAAGTCCCTGCGCGCGGCGGTCGCCGGCGAGGAAGCGGGATTTGAGGGCATGGCGCTGGGCCAGTACGTGGCGGGCATGGGCTTTAGCAACGTGGGACTGGGCATCGTGCACTCCATGGCGCACACGCTGGGCGCCGTCTATGACACGCCGCACGGCGTGGGCAACGCGATCCTGCTGCCGACGATCATGGAATACAATGCGCCGGTGACGGGCGACAAGTACAAGTACATCGCCGCGGCGATGGGCGTGGAAGGCACCGAACGCATGACGCAGGAGGAATACCGCAAGGCGGCCTGCGACGCCGTGCGCAAGCTGAGCGCGGACGTGGGCATCCCGGCGGACCTCAAGGGCATCGTCAAGGCCGAGGATCTCGACTTCCTGGCGGAGTCCGCGTATGCCGACGCGTGCCGTCCGGGCAACCCGCGCGAGACGAGCGTGGCGGAGATCAAGGAACTGTTCCTCAAGCTGATGTAAGCGGGGATTAAACAAACGGGAAGCGCTGTGCGCTTCCCGTTTTTGCGTATCATGCGCCTCTGCACCCGCGTCGGTGAATCGGCCCCGTTTCAATCGCAGGCCGCGCGGCCTGCGATTGAAACCGTTGTATCCTGTGGGGGATGTCAAGACGCCCCGGCTCGCTTCGCGGCGGTTTGAAGCGTCTTTCTCACTGCGCCATGCCCGTCATCAGCAGCTCGACCATCTTCGCGCAGCGATCCATGCTCTCCGCCGCGATGTGCTCAAAGCGGCCGTGGAACGCGAAGCCGCCCGTGCACAGGTTCGGCGTGGGCATGCCCATCTCGCTGAGACGGCAGCCGTCCGTGCCGCCGCGCACCGGCTCGACAAACGGCTCCATGCCCGCCAGCTTCGCCGCGCGCCTGGCGTTTTCGATCAGCTCCATGTGCGGCGCGATGTACTCGGCCATGTTGCAGTAGCTGTCCGAGATCGTCAGGCGAACGACCTCCTTGCCGTAGCGCTCGTTGATCACCTTGGCGGCGTGGCGCATCGCCTGCTTGCGCTGGGCGAATGCGGAGCGGTCGTGGTCGCGCACGATGTATTCGAGCACCGCGTGGGAGACATCGCCCCGCATGTCGTGCAGGTGGAAGAAGCCCTCGTAGCCCTCGGTCAGCCGCGGGATGTCGCCTGCGGGCAGCAGCGCGTTGAACGCCATGGCCACCAGCGCGGCGTTGATCATCGTGTCCTTCGAGGAGCCGGGATGCACGCTCACGCCGTCGATCTCCACCTTCGCGGAGGCGGCGTTGAACGTCTCATAGGCCAGCTCGCCCTCGCGGCCGCCGTCCACCGTATAGGCAAACGGCGCGCCGAACTTCGCCAGGTCAAAGTGCGCCACGCCCCTGCCGACCTCCTCGTCCGGCGTGAAGGCGATGCACACCCGGCCGTGCGGCCTGCCGCTCCCGATCACGGCCTCCACGGCGGTGAGGATCTCGGCAATGCCCGCCTTGTCATCCGCGCCCAGCAGCGTCGTGCCGTCGGAGGTGATGAGCGTCATGCCGGCGAGCGCGCGCAGCGTCGGGAAGTCGGACACGCGCAGCACGTCGCCCGTGCCCGCGAGCACGACGTCACCGCCGTCGTAATGCTCGATGATCTGCGGGCGCACGTCCTTGCCGCTGTAGTCGGACGATGTGTCCATGTGCGCGATGAAGCCCAGCGCGGGCCGGTCCTCGCAGCCGGGCGTGGCGGGCAGCCAGCCGTAGACCACGCCGAATTCGTCGACGTGCGGGTTTTCAAGTCCGAGTTCCGCCATCTCCTGCACGAGCACGCGCGCCAGATCCAGCTGGTTGGCGGAGCTGGGCGCGGCACAGGAAGCCGGGTCGGACGTGGTGTGGATGCGGACGTAGCGCAGGAATCGTTCACAGGCTCGCATGGTACATTCTCCTTTGTCAAAATGGTCGTCACAGGAAAGCGAAGAGAAGCGCGCAGCACAGCGGCAGCGTGACGCCGCGCATCAGCGTGGAGACGGGCGCCGCATGGGAGGCGGCCGAGTCGCCGGGGCGGTGGATGCCGCGGATCATCGCGGAGAGATTCACGGCGCGCACCTCGTGGACGGGATGGCTCGCCGCAGGTTCGGATTGCCTTATTATACCCCAAAACGCCGGGAAGCGAAAGGGGAAAAAGCGCGCGGCAGGCGGCCGGTTTTCCGGCGCGGCGGTTGTCAATTCGGGACTTTTATGCTATGCTATCCACAGAGTTTGACGGCATGACGGAGGCAGAGATCATGGGCTATCAGGCGTTGTATCGCCGCTATCGTCCGGCGCGGTTTGACGATTTCGTCGGGCAGGAAGCCATCATCAAGACGCTGCGCAGCCAGGTGATGAGCGGGCGCATCGCGCATGCGTATCTGTTCTGCGGCACGCGCGGCACGGGCAAGACCTCGACGGCCAAGGTGTTCGCGCGCGCGGTGAACTGCGAACGGCCGGACAGGGGCGAGCCGTGCGGCGCGTGCGCGGCGTGCAGGGCGCTCTCGGCGGAGAACAACCTGGACATCCTGGAGATCGACGCGGCCAGCAACAACGGCGTGGACGAGATCCGCGACCTGCGCGAGAAGGTGAAGTATCCGCCGCAGAACGGGCGCTACCGCGTGTACATCATCGACGAGGTGCACATGCTCTCCCAGGGCGCATTCAATGCGCTGCTCAAGACGCTGGAGGAGCCGCCCGCGCACGTCGTGTTCATCCTGGCGACGACGGAGCCGCAGAAGCTCCCGGCGACCATCCTCTCCCGCTGCCAGCGGTTCGATTTCCGGCGCATCCCCAGCCGGCAGATCGTCGAGCGCCTGCGCGTGGCGATCGCGGAGGGCGGCATCGCCGCCGAGGAGGCGGCGCTCGAACGCATCGCGCGCGCGGCGGAGGGCGGCATGCGCGACGCGTGGTCGATATTGGATATGTGCCTGGGCTACGCGCAGGAGGACGGCGCGGGGCTGACGCAGGCGCTGGTCTTGCAGGTGCTGGGCGCGTCGGACAAGCGGTTCCTGTTTGAATTCGCCGACAAGCTGATCGGCGCGGACGCGCCCGGCGCGCTGGCGATGATCGACGGCATGATGCGCGCGGGCCGCGAGGTGCAGGTGTTCGCGCGGGACGTGAGCGGCCACCTGCGCAACCTGATGCTCGCCGGCGTGTGCGGCGCGGAGCGCGCCGCCGACCTGCTGGAGACGACGCAGGAGGATGCGCAGGCGTACTGCGATCAGGCCGCGCGCACGTCGCACACGCGGCTGATGCGCATGCTCGACCTGTTCCTCGCCGCAGAGACGGACATGAAGTGGGCCGCGCAGCCGCGCTTTGCGCTGGAGACGGCGGCGCTGCGCGCGTGCGCGCCGGAGGAGAGCGTGCAGCTGGAGGCGCTCATCAGCCGCGTGGACGAGCTGGAGCGCAAGCTGCGCGAGGGCGTGGCCGTGCGGACGGCGGACGACGCGCAGGGCGCGCAGGCGGCGGCCGGGGCCGGGGCTGCGCAGGGCGCACAGGCGGCGCAGGCCGCGCCTGTGAGCGCGCCCGCGCAGACGGCGCTCGTCGCGCCCGCGGGCGCGACGCCGGACGCCGAGCGCATCTGGCAGGAGGCCGTGCGCAGGCTCAAGCAAAAGCCGATGCTCTACAGCATGGCGCGCTACGGGCGGCTGGCCGGCGCGGAGAACGGGCTGTTCACCGTCGTCTTTGAGAAGGTGAGCGGCGCGGCCTACGTCAAGCTGCTCTCCGCGCAGGACAAGAGCGAGCAGATCGCCGAGGCGATCAGCGCGGCGGCGGGCTATCCGTGCACGTTCCGCGCGGCGCTGGAGGGCTCGGTGGCGGAGTCGGACAAGGCGGTGCTGGCCGCGCAGGCGGCGGCCAGGAAGCAGGTACAGGACAATCTCAACAAGGTATTCGACGCGTTTGGACGCGAGAATGTGAGGGTCATCGATGAGTAAGAAGAGTCAGTGGTTCAAGGAGGCCGTCGTCTATCAGATCTACCCCAAGAGCTTCATGGACGCAAACGGCGACGGCATGGGCGATCTGCGCGGCGTGATCGGGAAGCTCGATTACCTCAAGGCGTTGGGCATCGACGTGATCTGGCTCAACCCCTGCTACAAGAACTCCGGCGTGGACGGCGGCTACGACATCAGCGACTATCGGGCCATCGCCCCGGAGCTGGGCACGATGGAGGACTTTGACGAGCTGCTGCGCCAGGCGCACGCGCGCGGCATCCGCATCGTGATGGATCTGGTGGTCAATCACACCTCCACCGAGCACCCGTGGTTCATCGAGTCGCGCGCCGGCAAGGACAGCCCCAAGCGCGACTTCTACATCTGGCGGCCGCCCTTTGAGGGGAAGGAGCCCAACCGGGAGCGCAGCGTCTTCTCCGGCCCGGCGTGGCAATACGACGAGGCGACGGGCGAGTACTACCTGCACATGTTCGCCGTCGAGCAGGCCGACCTCAACTGGGAGAACGAGGCCGTGCGCCGGGAAGTCTACGACATGATGCACTGGTGGTTCAAGAAGGGCATCGACGGTTTCCGCATGGACGTCATCGACATGATCGGCAAGCCGCCGGCCATGCTGCGCGCGGACGGCGGGCCGCACGGGCCCAGCAGCCACGGCCCGCGCGAGCACGAGTTCCTGCGCGAGATGAACCGCGAGGTGCTCTCCCATTACGACATCCTGACCGTCGGCGAGTCCGGCAGCGTGACGGTCGAGCAGGCGCTCGACTACGCGAACCTCGACGGCAGCGAGCTGAACATGATGTTCCAGTTCGAGCACGTGGAGCACGACGCGGGCGAGGACACCAAGTGGAGCGCCGGCCCGATGAATCTGGTGAAGCTCAAGAAGATCTTCGAGCGCTGGCAGACCGGCCTGCACGGCAGGGCCTGGAACAGCCTCTACTGGGACAACCACGACCAGCCGCGCGCCGTATCGCACTTCGGCTGCGACGAGGAGCGCTGCCGCGTGCGCAGCGCCAAGATGATCGCCGCCTGCCTGCACATGATGGAGGGCACGCCCTACATCTATCAGGGCGAAGAGCTGGGCATGACCAACTACCCGCTCAGGGACATCTCCGAGTCGAAGGACGTGGAGGCCATCAACGCCTGGAACGAGCTGGTCGTGGAGCAGAAGCGCTTCACGCCAGAGTACATGATGGCCTGCATCCGCTACAAGGGCCGCGACAACGCCCGCACCCCGATGCAGTGGACGGCGGGCAAAAACGCGGGCTTCTCCGAGGCGGAGCCGTGGATGCCCGTCAACCCGAATTACACGTTCATCAATGCCGAGAGCCAGGTGAACGATCCCGATTCCGTCTTCAGCTTCTACAAGAAGCTCATCGCGCTGCGCAAGACGCATCCGGTCATCGTAAACGGCGATTTCACGCTGCTCATGCCTGAGGACAAACAGGTCTTCGCCTACCTGCGCCGGCATGCGGGCAGGACGCTGCAGGTCGCCTGCAACTTCTCCGGCGAGCATGCCGCGCTCGACGCACAGGCGCAGACAAGCGGCAGCATGCTCATCGCCAACTACGACGAGCCGGGCGATGCCGCCGTGCTGCGCCCGTGGGAGGTGCGCGTCACGCTTGTATAACGGCCAAGCGTGCGCGGCAAAACGGGCGATTTTCGACCGGCGATTGTACAAAGCATAAAAATGTGCGAATTCATTTGTAAAAATGTTGACATTTCGCCCGGAGCGCTGTAAGATAGTCGCATGTTCACCACAATCCACGCGGCAAGGCCGCGCGCATGGGAGGATGAGACGATGAAGAAGAGGGCAATGCTGCTTGTCGCCGTGCTGATGATGGTTCTGGCCGCGACGGGCATGGCGCAGACGCTGCGCGTGGGCATGGAGTGCAACTACGCGCCCTACAACTGGACGCAGAGCGAGCCGGGCGAGGAGGCCGTGCCCCTTGAGGCGGGCGGCTATGCGGACGGCTACGACGTGCGCATCGCCAAGCGCATCGCCGAGGAGCTGGGCATGGAGCTGGAGATCGTCAAGACCGAGTGGGACGGCCTGGTGCCCAGCCTGATGAGCGGCAAGATCGACTGCATCATCGCGGGCATGAGCCCGACCGAGGAGCGCAAGGTGACCATCGACTTCACCGACCCGTACTACGAGAGCGAGCTGTGCATCGTCGTGCGCAAGGACAGCGCCTACGCCGGCGCGACCTCGCTGTCCGACTTTGCGGGCGCGAAGATCACCGGCCAGCTCAACACCTTCCACTACACCGTGATCGACCAGATCGAGGGCGTGCAGAAGATGCCGGCCATGGAGACCTTCCCGGCGATGATCGTGGCGCTCAACGCGGGCGCGATCGACGGCTACGTGTCCGAGCGTCCGGGCGCCGTCTCCGCGATGGCCTCCAACCCGGACATCGGCTACGTGACGTTCGCCGAGGGCCAGGGCTTTGAGGCCGCCCCGGAGGACGTGGCCATCGCCGTGGGCGTGGTCAAGGGCAGCGAGCTGACGGCGAAGATCAACGGCGTGCTTGCGGGCATCACGCAGGAGGAGCGCAGCGCGCTGATGGACGCGGCCGTCGCCGCGCAGCCGCTCAGCGAATAAATGCCGGTTTTCACGGAGGGGAAGCGCATCGCGCGCTCCCCTTTTTCGTGGTGACGGGGGACGCCGGGCTGCCGCCCGGACTTGCTTGGGGCTCCGCCCCAAACCCCCGCTTCGCTTCGCGGCGGTTTTGAGCTTTTGAACGAAAAGAAGGAGATTTCACATGCCAACGACATTCTTTGGCTGGGTCGGCTTCCTGCTTGAGCAGTACGGCGGCCTCTTCCTCTCCGGCACGGGCATGACGCTGCTCATCGCCCTCTCCGGCACGGCGTTCGGCTTTCTCATCGGCCTGCTCGTGGCCATCGTGCGCACGCTCGACGTGCCGCGCGGCATGGGCCCGATCAAGCGCGCGCTGCGCAAGGCCGCGCACGCGCTCATCGCCGTCTACATCCAGATCTTCCGCGGCACGCCGATGATCGTGCAGGCGATGGTCATCTACTACGGCTCCATGCAGTATCTGGGCATCGACATGGATCGCACCGTCGCCGCCATCCTGATCATCTCGATCAACACCGGCGCGTATATGGCCGAGATCATCCGCGGCGGCATCGTCTCCGTGGACAGGGGCCAGTTCGAGGCGGCGCACGCCATCGGCATGACCCACTGGCAGACGATGACCACCGTCGTGCTCCCGCAGGCCATCCGCAACATCCTGCCCAGCGTGGGCAACGAGCTGATCGTCAACATCAAGGATTCCAGCGTGCTCAACGTCATCTCCGTCTCCGAGCTGTTCTTCCAGGCCAAGAGCGCCGCGGGCACGTATTACAAGTACTTCGAGGTCTTCTTCATCATCGCCTGCATCTATCTGGCGCTCACGGTCACGGTCAGCCGCGTGCTGCGCTATGTGGAAAAGCGGATGGACGGCCCGGACAATTACGTGATCTGCGGCTCTCAGAGCGACAGCCGCGCGGAGATCGTGGTCAACCGCGAACAGGAAGAGGAGGTGGACAGACAGTGGCAGAGCAGGTAATCCGCGTCGAAGGGCTCAAGAAATCCTTCGGCGATCATCAGGTGCTGCGCGGCATCGATTTCGCCGCGAACAAGGGCGAGGTCGTGTGCATCATCGGCTCCTCCGGATCGGGCAAGAGCACGCTGCTGCGCTGCATCAACCTGCTGGAGACGCCGGACGAGGGCAAAATCCTCTACCACGGCCGGGACATCCTCACCGACGAGCGCATCAGCATGCCGCAGTATCACGCGAAGGTGGGCATGGTGTTCCAGCAGTTCAACCTCTTTGGCAACATGACGGCGCTGGAAAACTGCATGACCGGCCAGATGAAGGTGCTGCGCCGCTCCCGCGCGCAGAGCATGGAAAACGCCATGAAGTACCTGCGCAAGGTCGGCATGGAGGCGTATGTCGGCGCGAAGCCGCGCCAGCTCTCCGGCGGTCAGAAGCAGCGCGTGGCCATCGCGCGCGCGCTGTCGATGGACCCGGAGGTCATCCTCTTTGACGAGCCGACCTCCGCGCTCGATCCGGAGATGGTCGGCGAGGTGCTCTCCGTCATGCAGAATCTGGCGCAGGAGGGCCTCACCATGCTGGTCGTCACCCACGAGATGGGCTTTGCCCGCGCCGTGGCCGACCACGTCGTGTTCATGGATCAGGGCGTCATCGCCGAGGAGGGCGCGCCCGACGACGTGCTGGGCGCACCGCGCCACGAGCGCCTGCGCAGCTTCCTGCGGAGCATGCTGTAAGGCCGTCTGCCGCGCAGCGGCGCGCATCGATTCCCCGCCGAAGCGCACGGCCTCAGGGCAGGCCGGCGCTTCGTTTTTTTCGTTCGAGATCACGGGCGAAAGGGCTGTTCTTTTCGCCAGGATATGGTATCATGAAGCGACAACCGGCGTCGGGCCGGGGGAAGACGGACGCAGGCCGGGAAGACGGCGGCGCTTGCCGGAAGGAAAGCGGGTGCGAAAGAATGAGAATGGACAAAAGCGGTCTTGACACATGCCGGGAGTCCGTGTATGCTTTCGTGACAGACAGACAGACAGACAGACAGACAGACAGACAGACAGACAGACAGACAGACAGACAGACAGACGGGATAAGTCTGTCCTTTTCCGCTGCGTTTCATATCATGCCGTTTCAGGGGGCGCGCTGCGTCCACGGTGTTTCCGTGGGCGTGACGCGTCCCTTTGATTTGCTGTTTTTTTGCCCGGCAACTGACTGACCGGTTCGTGACTTCTGCGGGAGGTGATCCCCATCAAACCCAATCGAAACGAGGAGCGGGGCTTCCGCCTTTTGGAGGTCTGCTTCGATACATTTTGCGAAAACGGCCTTGAAAACACCAGCATGGAAAAGCTGGAGGAAGCCTGCGGCGTCACCAACGCGGCGCTGGTCTATTACTTCGGCACCAAGGACAACATCGTGATCGAGTCCACCGCCCACTGCATGGCAAAGGTGGAGGACGATTTCATGGAAAAAGCGCCGCGGAGCTTTGAGGACATCGAGCGTTTCCTCCGCGAAATGCCCTGCCTGACCGCCAAGCTGCACGGGGCGAAATACCGATTTATACTGAATTTCAATTAAAACACTTAATAATCCAATCTCTCCCTGAGATGGATTGGATTGTCTCGGCAGAGAGATTACATATCGTCTCGCATAGCCGATCTACAACTTTACTCAAGGAAGGAAA